>CAMDOZ010000168.1 GCA_945903705.1 Fidelibacterota bacterium
TTCCAGACTGCCGCGGGGCGCGACCCGGGCGTCGACGAATTCCACCGATGCGGGGACGGCGGCTTTCGCGGTGACCGTTTGGTCGAACGCGGCATCGTGGCGGGGGATGGGGAAGGGTTCCTGTGACATGGTCATTTTTAGCTGATTTCAAACAACTGTAGCGAACTTTTTTAGGCGCACACCGTTACCGTGCCATGAAGCTCGTCAGCAGAAGTTTGATCTGGATCGCCGCCTACGTCCCCATGGGACGGCTCACGTCCGTGCTTTTGGGCATGGCCATCAGGGGCTACGCGCCACGCTAAGATGAGGCCCAAAAACGGGGCTTTTCCGCGCTAAGACCGGGTTAACCCCGCTTTCGCCTAACCGGCGCATCTTAGAAAAATCGTTCTCTTGAGCTTCACATCCGGCGGGAAAACCTATTATAGGTGCCGCCCATGAAGCCCACCAACAGCATCTACTCAAACCTGCCGACCAACGTGTTCACGGTGATGTCGGCGCTGGCCAACGAGCATAACGCCATCAACCTCGGCCAGGGGTTTTCCGACGACAACGGCCCCGACGACGTGCGCGCCAAGGCGGCCGAGGCCCTTGAGGAGTCCAACCAGTATCCGCCGATGATGGGACTGCCTGAACTGCGCAAGGCGGTGGCCGCCAATGGTAAGCGGTTCTTCGGTGTCGATGTGGACTGGACCGAGGTCATGGTCACTTCGGGCGGGACGGAATCGCTGGCGGCCTGCCTTTTAGGCCTGATCGAGCCGGGCGACGAAGTCATCATGCTGGAGCCGTTCTACGACTCCTATCTGCCGATGATCCGCCGCGGCGGAGGAATCCCCAAGATCGTGCGCCTGATGCCGCCGAACTGGGAGCTGCCCCGCGAAGAGCTGGCCGCCGCTTTCGGCCCCAAGACGAAGGTGATGATCCTCAATACGCCGATGAACCCGTGCAGCAAGGTGTTCAGGCAGGACGAGCTGGAATTCATCGCCGAACTCGTGCAGCGCCACGACATTTATGTGATCTGCGACGAGGTCTACGACCATCTGGTTTACGACGGCGCGAAACACATTTCGCTGATCACCCTGCCCGGCATGCGGGATCGCTGCCTGAGACTGGGCTCCGCCGGAAAGACATTCTCTTTGACCGGATGGAAGGTCGGCTATGTGAGCGCATCGCCCGCGCTTCTGCAGCCGGTCGCGAAAGCCCACCAATACCTGACCTTCACCACGCCGCCGAACCTGCAGCGCGCGGTCGCCTATGGACTCGGCAAGGACGAGGCCTATTTCCGCGGATACAGAGATTCGCTCCAGCGCCGCCGCGACCTCCTCTCCGCGGGCCTCGCAAAGATCGGATTCAAAGTGTTGCCGTCGCAGGGGACGATTTTTGTAACAACGGATGTCGCCGGCTTCGGCTTCAAAGGCGACGATGTCGCGTTCTGTAAGGATATGACCATCAAGGCCGGAGTCACGGCGATTCCGGTCAGCGCATTTTATGAAGGCAAAGGCCCCGATCATTTTGTACGCTTCGCATTCTGCAAAAAAGAATCGCTGCTCGAGGCTGCGTTGGAGCGCCTTGGTCGCTATTACAAGTAGCGCTATTACAAATAGAAGGATGCCCCGTAGGGAATGGCGCACGACACACCGCTGATCGCTACCATCGTCGTCGGGCTCGTCCTCGCATTCATTTTCGGCGCCATCGCTAATCGCTTCCGCATATCTCCGCTGGTGGGTTACCTGCTCGCCGGCATTGCCGTCGGTCCGCAAACGCCGGGCTTCGTCGCCGACGCCTCCCTCGCCCAGGAGCTCGCCGAAATCGGCGTCATCCTCCTGATGTTCGGGGTCGGCCTGCACTTCTCGCTGAAAGAGCTGTTGTCGGTCCGCGCGATCGCGATTCCGGGGGCCATCGGCCAGATCGTCATCGCGACGCTGATGGGCATGGGACTTTCCGCCGCCATGGGGTGGGACCTGGGCGCGGGCATCGTATTCGGTCTGGCGCTCTCGGTTGCCAGCACCGTCGTTCTGTTGCGCGCCCTGCAGGAACGCCGGCTGATCTCGACGCCGCAGGGCCATATCGCGGTCGGATGGCTGATCGTCGAAGACCTGGTCATGGTTCTGACCCTGGTGCTGCTGCCGCCTTTCGCCGGGCTGCTCGGCGGCGCGTCGGACACCGGCGCCGGAACGGTCGGCATGTCCGACATTTTCCTGACCATCGGCGTGACGCTCATAAAGGTCGCGGCGTTCATTGCCCTCATGCTCGTCGCCGGACGCCGGGTGATCCCTTGGATCCTGCATCACATCGCGCATACGGGCTCGCGCGAACTCTTCCGCTTGAGCGTCCTCGCCATAGCGCTTGGTACGGCCTATGGAGCGGCCGTTCTGTTCGACGTCTCCTTTGCACTGGGCGCGTTTTTTGCCGGAATGATGATGAACGAGTCCGAGCTGAGCCATCAGGCAGCGAACGAGACCTTGCCCCTGCGCGACGCCTTCGCCGTCTTGTTCTTCGTTGCGGTCGGGATGCTGTTCAATCCGATGATCCTGATCGAGCAGGCGATTCCGCTTACCGCAACGGTCCTCATCATCGTGGTCGGCAAGTCCGCCGCGGCCTTGGCGATCGTGCTTGCGTTCAAACGCCCGATGGAAACCGCGCTGACGATTTCCGCGAGCCTCGCACAGATCGGTGAGTTCTCGTTCATCCTGGCCACGCTCGGAGTCAGCCTTGGGTTGCTTCCGACGGAAGGGCGCGACCTGATCCTGGGCGGGGCGATCATTTCGATTATCCTGAACCCGTTCATCTTCGGCGCCATCGCGCGCTTTGGCCCGAGGCTTCGCGCCGCCTTCCCGGATACCCCCGCCCCCGCACTCGCATCGCCATCTCCAAGCGCTCTGCCTATCGCTCACTCCGTCGTGGTCGGCTACGGGCGCGTGGGTAGCGTCATCGGCGACTCCTTGCGCGAGCGCGGCGAGCCGTTTGTGGTCATCGAAGAAAACCAGGACATCATCGCCGCCCTCGAAAGCGAGAGCGTGGCCGTGGTGGCCGGCCCGCGGCGGCCGGTGGACCTGATGGCGGAGGCACGGATCGCCGACGCGAAGTCGGTTTTCGTCGCCGTTCCGATTGCCTTTGAAGCCGGTCAGTTCGTCGAGCACGCGCGGTCCATGAACCCCGACATATTCATCGTTGCGCGCGCTCATTCCGACGCGGAAGTGGACTATCTGCAGCGGCTGGGGGCGAACGTCACGATCATGGGCGAACGCGAGATCGGCAGAGCCATGGTCGAACAGGCTCTCGCGCAGGGACCGAAGCACCCGAAAGCCGGCGCGTAAATTGGCGTTGCCTATTCGCGCGTTGCGCGATGTCGGGGAATATTGACCATGGGCCCACGCCCCATGTTACGACATCACCCGTCCCCGATGTCCTTACCAGCAACGACTCTTTACGCGACGCAGGCTCCGGCAATGCGCACCATGCCCGGCAAAGCGATTGGCCGACTTGGCTTTTTTGCCTTGGCGTGGAGTCTCGCGTCCGCACCCGGGCCGGCCGTTGCTCAGGCCGATCAGTCCGGACCCGGTATGACGCTCATTTTCATTTACGGAGCGTTGGCCGTCCTCCTCATCGTCGTGCTCGTCGTGCTGGCGCGCGCCGCCCGTCGTCACCGCGACCTCGCGTCGGCCTCCCGGAAGCTTACGACGGAAATCGCCGGGCGCGCCGCCGCCGAGGTCGGCCAACGTCAGAGTGACGAGAACTTCCTGCGCTTTGTCGAAGGCGTCACCGACTACGCCATCTATATGCTTGATCCCAAAGGGAACGTGAGCACTTGGAATCTAGGCGCCAAACGAATCAAAGGATACGCGCCGGAAGAGATACTCGGCCGGCACTTCTCCTGCTTCTATACCCCGGAAGATCAAGCGGCAGGCGTTCCGGCCAGGGTGCTGGGAACGGCTGAGCGCGAGGGACGCTTTGAGTCCGAAGGCACGGTCCGCGTGCGAAAGGATGGAAGCCGGTTTCACGCGAGCATCGTGATCGACCGCCTGAACGATCCCTCGGGCCGCCTTATCGGTTATGCGAAGATCACGCGCGACATCACCGAAAGAATCGAACAGAAGGCGGCCTTGGATGCAGCCCAAGCCGCGCTGGCGCAGTCCCAGAAGATGGAGGCGATCGGCCATCTGACGGGCGGCATCGCCCACGACTTCAACAATATGCTCGCCGTCATCATCGGCGCACTCAACATGATCCAGCGGCGTGTCAGCCGCGGCGATTACAATGTCGAGCCCTTGGTGCAGGCGGCGGTGGAAGGCGCCATGCGCGGTGCTTCGCTGACCCAGCGGCTGCTGGCTTTCGCGCGCAAACAGGTCCTCGAGCCGCGCGCCCTCGATGCCAACAAACTTCTGGGTGGAATGTCGGATCTCATCCGCCGCGCCCTCGGAGAAACGCTCCAGACTGAAATCGTCACCGAAGGCGGTCTCTGGCGCATTTATGCTGATGCCAACCAACTGGAAACCGCCATCATCAATCTGGTGGTGAACGCGCGGGATGCCATGTCCGGAGGCGGCAAGCTCACGGTTGAGACCGCCAACGCCTCGATTTCGGATGTTTATGCGCGCCAGGCGGATTTGAAGGCCGGGCAATATGTCGCGGTCTGCGTGACCGATACCGGAAGCGGCATGCCGCCCGACGTCGTGGCGAAGGCCTTCGATCCATTTTTTACGACAAAAACTACAGGCACGGGCCTCGGCCTCAGCCAGGTCTACGGCTTCGTGAAGCAGTCCGGCGGCCATGTGAAGATCTATTCGGAGGCCGGCGTCGGCACGACCGTAAAGATTTACCTGCCCCGCTATTTCGGCCCGAAGGAGGAGCTGAAAGTGGCTCCGGCCGAAGCGGCCCCCGCGGCGAACCCGGGAGAAACCGTCCTGGTGGTCGAGGACGAAGGCGCCGTGCGCAAGCTGACCGTTCAGAGCCTCGCGGATCTTGGATATACGGTGGTCGAGGCCGAGAGCGCCGAGCCGGCGCTTGAACTTCTCGCGCGACACCCAAAGCTCTCGCTTCTGTTCACCGACGTCGTCATGCCCGGCATGAATGGGCGACAACTTGTCGAAGAAGCGCTGAAACGCCGGCCGGGGCTAAAAGTCCTCTACACGACCGGCTACACGCGTAACGCAGTTGTGCATAATGGCGTCCTGGATCCAGGCGTAAAGTTGCTGCATAAGCCGTTCACCCTGGACGCCTTGGCCCACGCCGTCAGAAAAGCCATCGACACCGCCTGAGACTATGAACAACCTCGCGCCACGCACCCTCACAACCGCAGCCGACCTGGCGGCGGCGGGCTTCATTGCGGAAGCCGACGCTCCGGACATCGCGCGCGTCGCCGCGCGCTATACCGTCGCCATTCCGCCGGCGGTGCATGAGCTGTTGAGAAGTGCCGCGAGCGCACCGGCCCTCATGCGCCAGTTCCTGCCTTCGCTCGAAGAATTGCGTTCCTCCCCGGGCGAGGATGCGGATCCCATCGGCGACCACGCGCACGCGCCGGTGAAGGGTATCGTGCACCGCTATCCGGACCGCGCGCTCTTGATGCCGACGCTCACCTGCGCCGTCTATTGCCGCTTCTGCTTCCGGCGCGAGGACGTCGGCAGCGAAGGTGTCCTGACGCCCGCGGAGATGGAAGCCGCACTTGGCTATATCCGCGCAACGCCGGCGATCTGGGAAGTGATTCTTACGGGCGGCGATCCTCTCGTGCTGTCTGCGCGAAGAATTGCCGAGATCGTGCGCGCGCTCGATACCATCGCGCACGTGCAGGTCATCCGCGTGCATACCCGCGTGCCCGTCGCCGCGCCTGAGCGGATCGACGAGAACCTGATTGCCGCGCTCAAGGCCACGAGCAAGCCGGTCTATGTGGCGATCCACTGCAACCATGCCGAAGAGTTGACGCCGGCGATGCGCGCGGCCTGCGCCCGGCTGAGCGACGCCGGCATCCCGCTTCTTGCCCAGACGGTGCTGCTGAAGGGCGTCAACGATTCCGTCGACGCTCTCGAGGCGTTGATGCGATCGTTGGTCATT
>CAMDOZ010000169.1 GCA_945903705.1 Fidelibacterota bacterium
GGCCGCCCCCTTGCCACGATCTACGCGAGCTTCGACGAGACGCCCGTCGCCGCGGCCTCCATCGCCCAGGTGCATTTCGCGACCACCGTCGAGGGCACAAGCGTCGCGGTGAAGGTATTGCGTCCGGCGATCAAGGCCGCCTTCGTGCGCGATCTAGATCTCATGTTCTGGATGGCGGAGAAGGCCGCGCGCTACGCGCCGCGACTGCGCAGGCTCAAACCCCTCGAGGTGGTTCAGACCTTCGCCGAGACGGTGAACCTCGAAATGGATTTGCGATTCGAAGCGGCCGCCGCACAGGAATTGAAGGAGAACTTCACGGGAAGTCCCATTTTCTATGTGCCGGCGATCGACTGGCAGCTGACGTCCGAGCGCATTCTCACCATGGAGCGGGTGTCGGGCACCCGCGTGGATGACCGTGCCGCCGTGAGCGCCATCGGCGTCGATCCGGTGCAGGTCGTGCGCAACGCGGCGGAGATTTTCTTCCGCATGGTGTTCGACCACGGATTTTTCCACGCCGACATGCATCCGGGAAATCTGTTCGTCACGAAGACCAGCGCCATCATCGCCATGGATTTCGGCATCATGGGCCGCGTCGACAGCGAGACTCAGAAGACTTTGGGTGAAATGCTGCTCGGATTCCTGACGCGCGACTACAAGAAAGTCGCCGACGTTCACGTCCGCGCCGGCTTCGTACCGTCGGAGAAGGACGTCGACATGTTCGCCCAGGCCTGCCGGTCCATCGCCGAGCCGATCCTCGGCAAACCCATCGCCGAGATTTCCATCGCAAAATTGCTGGGGCAATTGTTCCGCGTCACCGAGACGTTTGAGATGCAGGTGCAGCCACAGTTGCTCCTTCTGCAAAAGAGCATGTTGCTCGCCGAAGGCGTGGGCCGCGGCCTCGCTCCGGAAGTGAACATGTGGGAGCTCGCGCGGCCGCTGATCGAAGGATGGATGCGCGCGCGTCTGGGGCCCGAGGGCCGCGCGGTGGACGCAGTGGCAAGCGCGATTGGGACCTTGCAATCCCTGCCGCGCGTCATCGCGCGTGTGGACGCCATCACATCCGACATCGAAAAGGGAGGCTTGCGCCTTCATCCTGACAGTGCGCGGGCCATCATGGGCGAGGCCGGCGAGCGGCGGGGCGCTCACCGCTGGCTGATATGGGCGCCGTGGGTGCTGGCGGCGGTCTTGGGAGCGGCGCTGATTCTGAATTAGGAGTGAGTCATGGCTGGAGCCGTGCTGACCATCTACGGCGATGCGATCTCGGGGAATTGCCACAAGGTGCGTTTCGTCGCCGAGCGGATGAAAGTGCCGTTCCGCTGGGTGGAAACGAGCGTGGTGAACAAGGAAACCCGGACACCGGCCTTTCTCGCCCTGAACCCCGTGGGCCAGGTCCCCTTCGTGACGCTGCCGGACGGACGGGGCCTCGCCCAATCCAACGCCATCATGCTCTATCTCGCCGAGGGTTCGGAGTTGATCCCCAAGGACCCCTTCGCGCGCGCCCAGATGATGCAATGGTTGTTCTGGGAGCAATACAGCCATGAAACCGTTATTGCTGTGCGCCGCTTCCACAAGCACTACCTTAAGAAGACCGATAGCGAGATCGAGCCGAGCCTGTTGCCGCGCGGCGAGAAGATCCTTGGCCTGATGAATGATCATCTGGCCCAGCGAAACTACTTTGTCGGCGAGCGCCTCACTCTGGCCGACATCGCCTTGGTGGCCTATACGCGCTTTGGCCATGAGGCGGGCTTCGACCTTCAGAAATGGCCGAAAGTGCGCGCCTGGGTGCAGCGGGTGGAGAAGGATCTAGGGGCGGAAAGCGCCCTCCCGGCCTAGGCTATTGGGGGCCGTAAACTTGGGATAAACTCGCGCATGAACACTATCATGCGTGACATCACGTCGGGACCGACGCCGTTGCTCGAGAACAAACGCATTCTACTGATCGTCGCCGGCGGGATCGCCGCCGTGAAGGTGCCGGACCTGATCCGCCGGCTTCGCGAGCGCGGCGCATCGGTGCGCTGCATTCTCACCAAGGGCGGCGAGAATTTCGTCACGCCGCTCACCCTCGCCTCGCTCTCGGGCGAGAAATGCTACCAGGACCTGTTCTCGCTCACCGACGAAGCCGAGATGGGACATATCCGGCTCTCGCGCGAAGCCGATATCATTCTGGTCGCTCCCGCTACTGCCGACATCATGGCAAAGATGACCGCGGGCCTCGCGGACGACCTGGCCACGACAGCGCTACTCGCCACCGACAAGCCGGTGATGATTGCGCCTTCCATGAACGTGATGATGTGGACCCATCCGGCCACGCAGGCGAACTTGCAGATACTTCAGACGCGCGACGTTCGCATTGTCGGCCCGGGCGCGGGCGACCTTGCCTGCGGCGAGGTGGGCGACGGTCGCATGGCGGAAGTGCCGGAGATCATCGCGGCCCTCGCGCGTTTTTTTGCGAAAGCGCAGAACCGGGGCCCGCTGTCGGGATTCAAGGCGCTGGTCACCAGCGGACCGACCCACGAGCCGATCGACCCCGTGCGCTATATCGCCAACCGCTCCTCGGGCAAGCAGGGCCATGCCATCGCCACGGCCCTCAATGAGATGGGTGCCGCGGTGACGCTCGTCTCCGGCCCCACGCAGGAACCCGATCCGGATGGTGTCGAGATCATCCATGTCGAAACCGCAGCGCAGATGTTGAAGGCGTGTCAGAGCGCGCTGCCGGCCGATATCGCGGTCTGCGCGGCCGCGGTCGCGGACTGGAGCGTTGAAGAAGCTGCACAAAAAATAAAGAAGGGCAGTAACGCGCCGGCGCTCAAACTGGCGTCCAACCCGGATATTCTCGCGACGCTGTCGAAGCCCGGGAAGACTCGCCCGGCGCTGGTGATCGGCTTTGCCGCCGAAACCGAAAACCTGATCGAGAATGCGAAACTGAAACGCGCCAAGAAGAATGCGGACTGGATCGTCGCGAACGACGTTTCGGCGCGGACCGGGACGTTTGGCGGCGACAGCAACACCGTGCACCTCATCACGGCCGAGGGCGTGGAAAACTGGCCCACCCTCAAGAAACGCGCTGTGGCTGAACGTCTCGCCGAGCGCATCGCAAAATTCGTGGAACGACATTTATAGGATTTCGAAGTGGCCATCGTTGTCTCGGTTTCGATCAAGCGTCTCGACCACGCTAAAGACCTTCCCCTTCCCACCTATCAGACCAGCCAGTCCGCCGGCATGGATCTGTGCGCGGCCGTCACCGCCGATGTCGTGATCGAGGCCGGCGCCTACACCATGGTGCCGACGGGCTATGCCATCGCGCTCCCGTCCGGCTTCGAGGCGCAAGTGCGTCCACGGTCCGGCCTCGCGGCCAAGAACGGCGTCACGGTTCTCAACAGCCCCGGCACCATCGACGCGGACTATCGCGGGGAGATGAGCGTGATCCTCATCAACCACGGCAAAGCGGCGTTCACCGTCACGCGTGGCATGCGCATTGCGCAACTGGTGGTCGCCCCTGTCCGGACAGTGATGCTCGAGGAAAAAGAGAACCTCGACGACACCGCGCGCGGCGCCGGGGGTTTCGGCTCCACAGGCCGCCACTAAAGACGAGATGGACTTCAGCGAAGACCAGATCCACCGCTACGCCCGGCACATCCTGCTGCGCGAGGTCGGCGGCGTCGGTCAGGAAAAACTTCTCAAGGCGAAGGTGCTTCTCGTGGGCGCCGGCGGCCTTGGCTCGCCGCTGTTGCTCTACCTCGCCGCGGCAGGCGTCGGCACCATCGGCGTGATCGACGACGACAAAGTGGAGCTCTCCAACCTCCAGCGCCAGATCGCCCACACCACCGACCGCATCGGCATGCCCAAGGTGCAGAGCGCGGGGCGCGCGGCCACCGCCATCAACCCCGATGTGAAGGTGGTGGAATACAAGTCGCGTCTGGACGCGGGAAATATCTCAGGGATCCTCAAGGACTTCGATCTGGTCGCCGACGGCAGCGACAACTTTCCGACCCGCTTTCTGGTGAACGATGCCTGTTTCTTCGCGAAGAAGACCCTCGTGTCCGCCGCCGTCTTGCGCTTCGACGGCCAGCTCGCCACGTTCAAGCCGCATGCGGGCGGGCCTTGCTACCGCTGCCTCTATCCCGAAGCGCCGCCGCCGGGCGAAGTGCCGAGCTGCGACCAGGCGGGGATTCTGGGCGCCGTGGCAGGCGTGCTGGGCACCTTGCAGGCCACCGAAGTGTTGAAAGAAATTCTCGGCATCGGCGAGAGCATGGCCGGCCGGCTTCTCATCTACGACGCTTTGAGCGCCGTCCCGCGTATGGTGAAGGTGAAGCCGGATCCCGAATGCGCCCTGTGCGGGCCCAAGCCGAGCTTCAAGGACCTGCGCCATCACGGCGCTTAACATATTAGAAATGCTGGCTTAATCGCGCAGGTCTTGCCGCCGGCGGGGTTTAGGCTTACTTCCCCGCCTCATGCCGCCGGATAGCGCCCACACCGTCCAAGACACCCGCACCAACCTCGTCGGTCTTTCCCGCGAGGCGCTTACGGCCGCCCTGGTGGAAGTGGGCGAGAAACCGTTCCGCGGGAAGCAGGTGTGGCACTGGATCTATCACCGGGGCGCCACCGAATTCGCACAGATGACAGACCTTTCGAAAGACCTGCGCGCGAAACTCGAGCCTCATTTCGTGGTCGCAAGGCCTGTGATCGCCCGCGAGCAGACCTCCGTCGACCGCACCCGCAAATGGCTGATGCAATTCGCCGATGGCCAGAAGGCGGAAGCCGTCTTCATTCCCGAAGAAGATCGCGGCGCGGTCTGCATTTCCTCGCAGGTGGGCTGCACGCTCACCTGCCGGTTCTGCCACACAGGGACGCAGCGCCTGGTGCGCAACCTGACGCCAGCGGAGATCGTCGGGCAGTTCATGGTCGCGCGCGATTCCTACGGCGAGTGGCCGACCCCGACGGATGAACGGCGCATGCTCTCGAACATCGTGATGATGGGCATGGGCGAGCCGCTTTACAATTTTGAGAATGTCGCAACCGCCCTCAAGATCATCATGGCCGATGACGGGATCGCGGTGGGAAAGCGGCGTATCACCCTTTCAACCTCCGGCGTCGTTCCGGAAATCCACCGCTGTGGCGAAGAGCTCGGCGTCAATCTTGCGATCTCGCTGCACGCGCCCGACGACGACACGCGCTCCGTCATCATGCCTATCAATAAGAAATATCCGCTGAAGGACTTGATGAAGGCCTGCCGGGAATATCCGGGCGCCAGCAACGCGCGGCGGATCACCTTCGAATACGTGATGCTGAAGGGCCTCAACGATACGCCCGCGCACGCCCGCGCGCTGATCAAGCTGGTCAAGAACATCCCTTGCAAGTTCAACCTCATCCCCTTCAATCCGTGGCCGGGCACGCCATATGAGTGCTCCGATGCGGAAACGATTGAAGCTTTCGCGCAGACGCTCTGGGAGGCCGGGTTCACAGCCCCGATCCGCACACCGCGCGGCCGCGACATCCTTGCCGCCTGTGGTCAGCTCAAGACCGACAGCGAGCGCTTGTCGGCCAAGGAGAAGCGCGTGAGGGACTCGCAGGAAGCCGAAGTCGCCAAGGCCGCCTGGGCCGAAAAAGAAGCGGCGTTATAGAAGGCCTGGCCCGCATGAACGATCCCATGCGCATTGCCTTCACCGCCTGTCCGCTGTGCGAGAGCACTGCATTCACGCATGAAACCACCGGCGACTGTTCGCGTCACGTGCTTTACAAGCGCGAACTTTCGCCGCTCATCAAATGGAATCGGTGCACGTCCTGTGGCCATGTTTTCACCGAAGGCTACTTCACGCCCGAAGCGAGCGCGCTGATTTTCCGAGAGACGAAGATCGACCAGCGCGCCGGGCACGACATCGAGCGTCAGCGTCATGTCGGGGCGGAAATGGTCGAGAACGTCCTTCCTTTCGTGAAGGGCGGAACCTGGCTGGACGTGGGATTCGGCAGCGGCGCGCTCCTCTTCGCCGCGCAGGAGTATGGTTTCACGCCCGTCGGAACAG
>CAMDOZ010000170.1 GCA_945903705.1 Fidelibacterota bacterium
GTTGAGTCCACGAACAGTACATCGCCGGCTTCCAATTCCCCATAAACGGAAAGCGGCACATTCTGCACCGGCTCGCGCAGGAGCTTGGTGCGCGCCCGGTCCGCGTCGCTCAGCACCGAAAGCAAGCGGTCGGGATAAGGTTCGATGAAGGTCGACGTGAGCGCGCCATCGAAGAACTTCGCGTTGATGTCGAGCATCAAGGCCGACGAGAACCCCGATCCCACCTCGATCAGCCGCTTCGGCCGATGCTCCAGCAGCATGCCTGCGTAGATCGTGGCGTCGCCGGGGCCAAATTGATCATTGTCATAGTAGTAGCGCTGGCCGGCGGCCGCCGCGTCATCCTTCGCCGCCGCGATGGTGAAGCGCGCGGCCTGCGCCACCAATCTGTCCCACAGCGCGCGCTGGGCCGCAGGCTGCAGATCCACGTCGGGCATCGGCGCCTCAACGTCGAAGATCGTGGCTTCACGTGCGGCGATGTCGCCGAGATCGACGATGGGGGAGTAGAAGTGCCCTGGTGGAACCCACGTCGCCGGCTGACCCGCGCCAGAGTCGGCCTTGGCGGACGCTTCCGATTGTTTTTTTGTCCTACGAAAAATCAAAGGCGGTCCTGAACTCGCATTAGGTCATATCGGCTCGAAGACTCATTTAACGTGCGAGGGCGGATCGGCCGTGCAAAAACGGCTGCAGCAAAAATGGAATGCCGGGGGGGATTTCCATGGTCGATGTCGTCGGCGTTTGCGCTCATATCATCCGTCTTAGCACGCGTCACGAGGTTGAGCCTCTGGCGGTCGTCGGCCTTCTCGCCGTTCACGCGCTGGTGGACACCGACTTCCGCCAGCTCCGAATCTGGATGAACGTCGCCGCCGAAATGCACCACGCCCAGCCAGCATAAGGTCCCAAAGCCCCTTGGAAATGCAAGATTTTCCAGGCGGGCGAGCCGCCTTGTCACGGTCCGGCCAACGCTCTATAAGGACCGCCTTCCGAGGCTGCGGCTGACCCTTCGACCCAGATTCAGCCAACGAAAAAAGCCCCGAGGGCGCATAGCTCAGTTGGTAGAGCAGCTGACTCTTAATCAGCGGGTCGTAGGTTCGAGTCCTACTGCGCCCACCACTTTAAAATCAATGACTTAGAAGGAAATTCAGGCCATCAGTTTTTGGCCACATTTTCATCGTGCACCCGCTGTGCACCCGCCAGGAATCTTCAGGCTCGGAAGCTCGTTTGGGGCATTGCGCAATAGCGTTCTCCGCCTACAAAAAGTCTAAAGCCCGTCGCGGCGTTTGAGCGACGCCGAGCGGTTGCTTGTTTTTCCGCGAAGCGGCATTTGTCTTGCCGAGCATCTTCCTTGTCAGACGGACTCGTGAGGTCGAACAGGCGATTGTCGAGTTCGGGGTCTATCCGTTCGACCGAACGAGTCGTCGGCTTGTTAGCTGGAAGCACACTTGCGATAGGATTTCGAACCCAGGCGTGGCGTCTCATCGGACCCGCGATGACGCTCCATGCGCAGCACGAGAGCTTGCGCAGGGCGTCCGCGGCGCACGCATCTCCGGTATGTAGATGGGTAAACAACGGACATGAGGGAAAGCGAACTTCGTAACGGAAGACAACGCTTTGCGGGGGGAAGTTTATGGGAACTAAGAAGGGTTCCGCGCTGCGGCGAAGGTCTTGGCAGCATTGGGGGACAACAGGATTAGAGGAGTGTTGTCACAGGCTAGCGACAACAAGGTCTGCACTTCGTTAAGCGTCCTCAGAGGGTAAATGTTGTCCCGGTTGCGTGCGACACTCCCCCCATTGAATCCAAAGGGGGGCTTTAGCGGAAGCAGTCTTCCTTGATTGAGATCAACCGCATGGACTTTGGCTGCGCCGGTGCGCAAAATCGAGGCGTCGAGGGCAAGACCTTGGGCGTGTTGCGGTAGTGCAAGCCACGACGGGAATCTGTTCAACAGTATCGGTACTGAATGCGGCGCAAAATTGCCGTTATGATTAGCGGCACCCGCCTGGGCTGTCGGATTGTGGGCGCGGTCATCTCTTCGTTCGGGGAGTCATCTGATGGCGGAAGCCTCGCGAACTCGATCGGAAGCCAGGACCATCTTGGGAATCGTGGCCTGCGTTGCGATGCTGGTGCCCGGCTCGGTGGTCGGATGGATCGCTGCGGTGATCTATCGCTTCATGTTGTCGGGGATTCTTTCAAGCTCGTTCCTGCCGGAATTTATTAAGACCGTTGGGCTTCAATGGTTCCCGAGCCTGGTGTTTGGGATGGTTACCGGAGCCGTGGCTCTCGCTCTGACCATGCGGCTGATTAAAAATGCAGAACCACGGATCATCGCGTTTGCTATCGCAACTGCGTGGATCTCCTTGACCCTGTTTGCGTCATGGATAGTGGTAGCAGTGTATGACCTTCCCTTCGATGCGGTGGCGGGAACAGCGCATACGCTTGGTTTGGTCTTTGGGCTCGGGAGTGTGGCTAAAGGGCACGGTCCTCGGGATATATGAGGCAGTTGGAAACGCTGAGATGAACTTCGAAAAAGACTACTACGGAATTCTCGGCGTACTTCCAAACGCACCGGTCGATGTCATTAAGGCCGTCTATCGAGCGCTCGCGAAGCGGTATCACCCTGATACCTAAGATGGATTGAAAGAAGAAGCTGAAGAACTATTCAAATCGCTGAACGAGGCATTCGAGGTGTTGAGTGATGCCTCGCGTCGTAGCCAATATGACCGAATGCGCCGGGAGCCGCGTGCGGGACATACAGCGCAGACGGCAGCACAAGGAGATAGGCAAAGCGCGCACTCAAACTCTAAGGCAAACTCCAGGGAGTCAGATGTTCGCAGCGCTGACGATGATGTTCTGCGTACGCAGGGCAACTTCTTCCGTGTACTGTGGGGCGTGGGTCTTGCCGGATTCGGGTTGCTTTTTTTCCTTGTATGGCAGGCGAGCATTGTCGGAGTGGCATCGCGCCAGAAAGAACTCGGTAATCCGCGACTGACGCTTGTTGAGGACGTGGATAACTTAAAGTCAGCGCGAACATTTTCTCCAGTGCAGGAATACGATTTGGTGCCAATTAATCCCGCGTCGCCGCGAGCGATGGTGGGATGGCTCCAGGGTCGCCTAAATCAACTTGGTTGGAATGCGGGAGAGCGGGACGGTGTGGCAGGGCCGACTACCCGAGCGGCGATAGTTGGGTTTCAAAAATTTCAAGGTATGGAGCCTACTGGTGTAGTGAGTGAAGAGCTCTTCACAATAGTAGAGTCCTCGTTCCCTCCGTCCAAGAGGTGCGTTTTGCAGGCAGGTGGTACAGTTGTTTGTCCGAATGGCTTCTGACACGTGGGCGGGCAACTCATCGGACCCGAGTGGCGGCTTCAATCGTAGCAGTGATGTAGCCGTCATCGCGCTCCAAAGCCTTCTCACTTCCAGCACTTAGCACCGAATAGATTTCGTCTTTGTCGAAGCCGTTGAGGAAAAGGTTGCGGGCTACAGCGTGGTCCGTTCGACTGCGGTCATTGTCGAAAGGATCTGAGGCAAATCGTCGGGCGATCCTACCTGCGGTGTAGTTGTATATGTCCTTTGCCTCTTCCGGGGACATCGCTGGTGATGAGGAACACAGCCCCCCAGGGGGGGAGGGAGAAGGGGTAAGAGTGGGACGCTCACGTCTATTCGCCATTGACCAAATAAATTCGTCCGCGCCCGGTGCGACGAATGAGCGAATGGGCCGGACTATCTTCACCAGCGGATATCCATCTTCGGGGGATCGGTGCTTGGGCTTGCGGTTTCTGAATCCAGGCATACGTCCGAATTGAGACCTGTGGGCCGAGCAAGGATCGCCACCGTAGCGGTGCGCCAGCTCGCGGGTGATTCGATATTCGTCGTCCGTCGTTAGGTCATGCTTTGAGACAGTGACCCAGGCTTGAAGATTGGTAGGGCTGGTTTCAAGGACCAGGGCTGGCATCAGACCATCTCTGGCGAGACTGTCTAGCGTCGCTATATCGATGTCATCGAGCATGACATGGCGGCGGCTGTTCGGTCGGAAGAAGATGTGGGCACCGTTGGCGTTCCTTGCGCGCAGGAATTTGGCGTGATTCGAGCGCAGGAGCGCGGGCGGACGCCATTCATCGTAGAAAGTGCAGCTCCCGGTAATGCTGTCGATTGCTTTGATTAAATAAGTCGGTGCTGGCAGGGCGATGACCGCCTGCTGGATAGCATCGATTGTAAGGTGGACGTATCCACTCATGGTGGCTTTCCTAGCGCGATATAAATTAGTTCATTCACCTCTTGCTGGAGTCCAACTTCGCCTAATTCATCGGGCCACATGGATTTTTGTATCGCGCTGTAGGCACGTTGAAAGCCAACCTTGCCTCTCCATACGATGTTTGCGTCGAACTCGAACCAACCGCGACCCCACCGGACAATGATAAGAGCTTCCTTGAGTTTCTTGATTTGATCGTTCACGTGTTGGCGGGAACAACCGTAAGCCGTGGCCAACGCTTCCTGCGTTTTAGTGACGCGACAGCCAATTCCCGGAAGCTGATATCGAATCTTTCCAGGCACGGAGATATTTCCCTTGTGCCTGAACTCCATCTGCACGTGACGTGTGAGTTCAACCTGATGGGCCAAGAAATGAGCTAGCCCTTCGTCAATTCCGGCTCTGCCTTTCCGTGCATAGGCAAGGCGCTGTTCAAATCTGTCGAATACAGTTCTCCACCCCGAAAAGTGGGTATTGGTATTCTGTAGATAGAGATTGACCGTGATCCCCTGACCGACAGCGGCGTATGCACTGACCAACTTATCATCGAGGTCATCGAGTTCTATTTCGGGCGACGGGTACTTGGTCCGCATGACCTGTTGAGTCGTCTGCGATTGACATAATGGTCGTAGAAACTGCCTGTTATGTCGTTCGGTGTTGACACGGTGGCGCGCGGCGCGGCGCCTACACCACGGCGCCCATTCCAACCAATGCCCAGGTCTCGATCTCCGTCGCCGACATCGAAGCGGTGATCGGTGCCCCGGCGCCGGATCTCTACCACTACATCGTCAAAGCCGAAGGCCCCTTCACCGGCTTCTTGCAGCATGTGGTCAACAACCTGAAGGCCGACGTCGGCGCCGACATGACCTCCGTCTGCGCGCTTCGCGTAGCCTCGGCGCCGATCGCTTCGACGCATGTCGCGGGCTCCAGATTTGGCGCCGCGTGTCAGCCGGGCCAGACCGCCATGGACGGATATCTCCTGGTCTGTGGGAGTGCCGGCACTTTCCGCTATGCGCTGGCCGAAGACATGCCTGCAACTCCACCCGGCGGATTTGTCACGCGGCCCGCGTGGTATCCGCCGTTGTCAGACGTCTTTCGCGCCAACGCGCCGCCAAGTTGTCCCGCCAGCGGCCGCGTGACCCTCACGCATTCGGTCATGCCCGTCGATCAGCTGGGGCCGAGCACGTCCCAAGGGGCGATGATCTTCGAGCACGTCACGCCCATCGATCACGGCTATATCGGCATCAAAGCGCTGGATAAGCCGCTGGCCCAGCGCACCGAAGCCGACTACGTCCCGGTCTATGCGCCCGCCGACGCCGAAATCATCGAGATCTCTCTGCTTGGGTCGGCCCGGAGCATCCGTATCGTCATGGCCCACGGTTGCGAGACCTATTCCGTGATCATGGTTCTCAACCGGTTGAGCGGCGTGCTCGCACACCTTCAAGATCAACTGCAGACCCAGGGCCGCGTGACGACGCATATCAATGTGCTGGCCGGCGACAAGATCGGCGAGCAGCGCGACAACCCGCTCGACTTCGCAATCAACGATGGCGCGGCATGGCTGTCGGGCTTCGTCGCGCCCATGTCGTACGCCGCGGAGGGATGGAAGCCGTTCACCGTCGATCCGTTTCCGTATTTCACGCCGGCGGTGGCGAGCGCACTGGAGTCCACCCTTCGGCGCCTCACCGCGCCGCGCTGGGGCACCATCGACCAGGACGTTCAAGGTACGGCCGCCGGCAACTGGTTCCTCGACGGCACGGTGGGCTA
>CAMDOZ010000171.1 GCA_945903705.1 Fidelibacterota bacterium
TCGCGCCGTCCACCCAGGACGTGGTTCTGGAGATGCGCCTCGAAGACATGTTCGCCGATCCCGGCAGCTTCGCCTTCGCACGCGACTTCGTGACCGAGCGCGGCTATCGGGTTTGTATCGACGGCCTCAATCTCTCGACCTTCCCCTTCGCTGATCCGAACCGTCTGGGCGTTGCCTACGCCAAGCTCAATTGGGCGCAGGAGATGGCGGGCTACGTCGGCACGGACGCCGGCAAGACGCTCAAGGACATGATTCGCGAACGCAAGAAGGGCCGCACCATTCTCGCCCGCTGCGACTCAGAGGCCTGCGTCAAGGTGGGCCAGCAGCTTGGTATTACCTTGTTCCAGGGCCGCTACGTCGACTCGCTCGCGCGCGGGCGTTAGCGGTTAACCTTTTCGATTACCAAGGCTTAGTTGTCCGCTGCTGTCGATTCCGGCATCAATAGACACTATGTGACAGCAGCCACACCCTGCCGTCGCCATACTTCGGGCGCACTTCCTGGCAACCATCGGCGGCACGAGACCGGAGGCATATATGACAAGACCCATTTCCCGGCGCACAGCATCGCTCGCCATCGCCACCCTTGCCGGTACAGCCGTGGCAGGTGTCGCGAAGGCCGATGACGTCGTCGATGCTCGCCACATCCTGGACGAAGCGGCGATCACGGTTCAGCGCGTGCGCGACGAGCTCAAGGATTCCGGCGATATGGACGACCTTCTGCAGCGAAGCAAAGGTGTCCTCATCGTCCCCTCGTATTACAAACTGGGGTTCATCGTCGGCGGAGCGTATGGCGACGGCGTTCTGCTCAAGCGCCTGCCCGAAGGAACCTTCGGCGATCCGGCGTTCTACCGTATGACCGCGGGCTCCCTTGGTCTGCAGGCCGGCATGAACTCGGCGTCTGTGGTTTTCATGATCCTTACCGAGAAGGGCCTGAGCGCCATCCTCGACGACGAGTTCAAGATCGGCGCCAATGTCGGCATGACGCTCGGGACTCTGGGCGTGGGTGCGGAGGCCGCCACCACAACCCACGTCGGCAAGGACATCGTCGCCTATTCACAGAGCAAGGGTTTGTTCGCGGGCGGCGCCTTCGAGGGCGCCGTAATCAAGCCTCGGCGGGACTGGAATGCCGCCGTCTACGGCGTCGGCAACGACAATCCGTCCGCCATCGTGCAGCGCGATCAGCTCGGCGCCGCAACGCATATCAAAGACATTCTCGCCAAGAGCTTCCATCCGGCGCAGGCCGCACCGAATTAGTCCCGCTTTGGTTCGCAGCGATCAGGACGCCGGCGATTCAAAGGTCGTCGGACCCTTTTCCACTTCGACTGCGCCGTCACGCGTCACTTGCATGATCGCGAAGCCGCGCTGTGAGAGGCCGTTCGGCAGGAATCTGAAAATGCCATCCACGCCGGCGAAGCCGGACGGATTCGTGATCGCTTCAGCGGAGAAGGGTTGTGGGTGCTCGCCGCGCGCGAGCACGGCCGCCAGCGCCACTGCATCGTAGCCGTGGCTGGCAATGCCCGGTGCCGCACGGCCGAAAAGTTCACGGTAGCGCGTGAAGAACTGACGGTTGGAGTCCTGCGGCGGGGCCGGAAACACGCCGCCGGTCATGACCGGTTCGCGACCGAGACCGGGCGTGTTCCACAGCATGGTGCCAAGCAGCTGAACGCGACCCGGATCGATGTCATAGTACGGCAGCAACGTCGCGGCTTGGGTGAGGCGGGTCCCCTGATCAGGCAGCAGCACCGCTTCGAAGTCCACTTCGCCGATGGTCTCCAAACGGCTCAGGCGTTCAAGGGCAAGCTGCGAGATCTCGTCTTCTTTGCTGGCCAGTTCGGCCTTCTGCTCGTCGAGCGCCTGCTTGCGCCTGTCATAGGCCGCGAGCTCGCGCACGACGTCGTTCAGGTTCGAACCTTCAGCGTCGTAGAAGACGACGTTGGTGACTTCGCCGCCGCCTGTCGGGACATACCGGTTGAAGGCTTCCACCACCGCGCGGCCGTAGTCGGAGTCGGGCGCAAGCACGGCAAAGCGCTGCAGGCCCTGGGCACGGGCATAGGCGATCATCTGACGCACCTGCTCTTGCACCAGGAAGCCGAGCACGTAGACGCGCCGGCCCGCGATCGCCGGATCTGTGGAGAAGGCGACGAGATTGACACCCGCCGCATCGGCCATGGGCGCTACGGCGCGGGCCTCGGCGGAGAAGAGAGGTCCGAGCAGGAGTTGCGCGCCATGGGCGAGCGCGCGGCTCGCCGCCTCCGTGGCGCCTTCGGCCGTGCCGTGCGTATCGTAAGCCTGCAGGACGAAACGTTCGTCGGCCACGTCGAACAACGCCATTTCGGCGGCGTTGAGTAGCGCCTGCCCTATCGGCGCGGACGGTCCGGACAGAGGGGCAAGGAAACCGACGCGAACGAGGCCATGCGCATCCGGTACCGGCCGCTGCGGCATCGGCCCGCCCGCGACGGGCGGCAAAGGCCGGCCCTCTTCGGTGAGTCCGGGAATCAATTGATTGGGAGGCAGTACGCCGCGCCGATCCGAAGGCGCGGTCAAGGTGGAGGTGGGCGCGCCTGAAGCCCTGGAAGAGGTCACCGGAGTCTGCGAGGGTGTCGGAGCGCCGCCGGCACAGCCGGCCAAGAGTGCGGAAGCAAACAGCGCGGCCCAAAGGACAGATAGCTTCAACGACTTCAATGGCACGAAACGAGTCCTCACATCAGAAGGCGGGCGAGACGCCGGGGCACCTTTCCGGGCCCGACCCTACGGCTGGGATCGCATTGAATCCAGGCCTTTATGTGGTGGCCACACCCATCGGCAACCTCAATGACATAACGGCGCGGGCGTTGACGGTGTTGCGGGGTGTCGATGTGATCGCGTGCGAGGACACGCGGGTCACGGGCACGCTTCTGCATCGCTTCGGCATCGCCACGGCCATGACACCCTACCACGATCACAACGCCGATCAGGCGCGGCCGAAACTCCTGGCGCAGCTTGCGGCCGGCGGGCGCATCGCCCTGGTGAGCGACGCCGGGACGCCTTTGATTTCCGATCCGGGTTACAAACTCGTGCGCGCCTGTGCCGACGTAAATATCCCAGTCGTGCCCATTCCCGGGCCGTCGGCGCTGCTCGCCGGCCTGGTCATTGCGGGACTTCCCACCGACCGCGTGATGTTCGCAGGTTTCCTGCCCCAGAAATCCGGCGCCCGCCGCGCGGAGCTTCTTGAGCTCAAGGATCTGAAAGCCACGCTCGTTTTCTATGAGTCCGCCCAACGTCTTCCCGAAGCGCTTTCCGATTTGCATGCGGTCTTAGGACCACGGCCGGCCGCCGTATGCCGCGAAATGACCAAGCTTTACGAAGAGGCCCGGCGGGGAACGCTCGCGGAACTCGCGACCGCATACGCAGCCGAAGGGCCCCCGAAAGGCGAGATTGTCATCGTCGTCGGTGGAGCGCCGGCTTTGAGCACTTCATCAGAAGATCTGGATACCGCACTTCGCAAAGCCCTCGCGACCATGACCGTGCGCGATGCGGCCGACGTGGTGGCCGAAGCATTTCAGGAACCGCGGCGGCGCATCTATCAGCGCGCGCTCGAACTCGGCAAAGATGACTCCCCGGAGAAATGATCCCGGCCGGAACTCTCGCGTTGCCGCCGAGCGGCACGGGCGGTTCGCCGAAACCCTTTGCATCTGGAGTCTGCGCCTGCGCGGGTGGCGGATCCTCGAGCGACGCCTGGCCGGAAAGCGCGGCCTCGGCGTCGGCGAGATCGACATTATTGCCAAGCGGGGCCGCGTGATCGCCTTTATCGAGGTGAAAGCGCGCGCGACGCCGGCCGCGGCCCTTGAGGCGGTCACTGTCCCGCAGCGTGCGCGTATCGCGCGCGCAGCCGAAATTTTCATTGCGCGCTTTCCGGGAAGCGAGGCCTGCGACTTTAGATTTGATGTGATGACCCTGAGCGGGTTTCTGCCCGTTCATATGGCCGACGCCTGGCGTCCCGAGTGAAACGCGATTGGAATAAGGGGGCGAATCGCGTTAGCTAAGGGTACGGATTCGAAATTCCATGGTCAGCACGGCGAACATCAAGGCGGCACTTGGGCACGTCTCGTCACAGGCGGACGAGGCTATAGACGTTGCCGATGTGGCGCTGGTGCTGGCGTCCTTCGATCATCCCGCGAGCGATCTCAAGATCTACCGCGACCACTTGCGTGAGATCGCCGAAGCCGTCCATACGGCGGTGTTGGAGTCCGGGTTCGATGTGGACAATCCGGGACCGGAGGAAATGGCCGAGGTGCTCTCGCAAGTCATCTCCCGCGACTTCACCTACACGGGCGACGAAGACAGCTACAACGATCTCGACAACGCAAATCTCATGCGCGTGATCGAACGGCGCCGCGGACTGCCCGTGGCGCTTGGGATCCTTTATCTGGCGGCCGCGCGCGCCCAAGGATGGGTCGCCGCCGGCCTCAATTTCCCGGGGCACTTCCTGGTACGGCTGGAAAGCCGCGACGGCCGGCGCACGATTATCGACCCCTTCTATAGCGGCCGGGTCATGGAAAGCCGCGCCTTGCGGGAGCTCTTGAAACTCGTCCGCGGCACCGCGGTGGAACTCGATTCAACCCACTATCGGCCGGTCAGCAATCGCGATGTCCTGATCCGCCTTCAGAACAATGTGAAGACCAGGCGCATGGAGCTGAACGAGATCGGTGGGGCCCTGGAAGCGGTGACCGCCATGCAGGTCCTCGACCCCGGCAACGCCTCGCTCTGGCGCGAGGCCGGGGTCATGCATATGCGCCTGGGCCACTTGAAGCATGCGGTTGAAGCGTTTGAAGGGTTTGTGGCGCGCACGCCTGAGGGGGCCGACAAACGCAAGATCGCGCAAGTTATTGAAGAACTGCGCGAGCGCTTGCATTAAAAGGGTCCACCGAATTCTGCTTTACGAGGGGCTATGACGCTTCAGGTCGCCATCCAGATGGACCCGATCGAGTCCATCAATATCAACACGGACTCAACCTTTGTCCTGGCGCTTGAGGCCCAGAAGCGCGGTCACAAGCTTTTCCACTATCTGCCGCGCAAGCTTTCGTTCCGCGAAGGCCGCGTCACGGCCCGCGCGAGGGCGCTTACCGTACGCCGCGAAGTGGGGCGACACTTTGATCTCGGGCCCGAGCAGGAACTGAACCTCGCCACGATGAATGTCGTGCTGATGCGCCAGGATCCACCCTTCGACATGGCCTATATCACCGCGACCCATGTGCTCGAGCACATCCACCCGAAAACATTGGTGGTGAACGATCCCGTCCATGTGCGCAACGCACCGGAAAAATTGTTCGTCACCCATTTCGAAGGCGTGATGCCGCCGACCTTGATCTCGGCGGATGTGGAGGAGATTCGTACATTCCGCCGCGACTATAAGGACATCATCATCAAGCCCCTCTACGGCAACGGCGGCGCCGGCGTATTCCACGTCCGCCCCGACGACGAGAACATGGGCGCCCTTTTGGAAATGTTCACGACCACCTGGCGCGAGCCGGTGATCGTTCAGCGTTATGTGCCCGAGGTGCGCAAGGGCGACAAACGCATCATCCTCGTTGACGGCAAAGCCGCCGGCGCCATCAACCGCGTCCCGGCGGACGGCGAGGCGCGCTCCAACATGCATGTGGGCGGGCGGCCGGAGAAAACGACGCTCACCAAGCACGAGCAGGAAATTTGCGAAATCATCGGCCCGGCCTTACGCGAACGCGGGCTAATCTTTGTCGGCATCGATGTCATCGGCGACTACCTCACCGAGATCAATGTGACCTCGCCCACGGGCATCCAGGAGATCAACCGCTTCAACGGCACGTCCCTGGAAGCCGATGTGTGGGACGCCATCGAGCGCCGCCTTTAAGGAACCACGATGGACGAACTCGCCAAACTAAGCCCCGCGCAGCTGGAACGGCAGTTTTCCAACGCGATCGACGCCTTC
>CAMDOZ010000172.1 GCA_945903705.1 Fidelibacterota bacterium
GGCGCTCCGAGCGTCTCGTTGAGGCGGATCGCTTCGCCCAACTCCTCGCGGACCGTTTCGTAGCGGCTGGCGAGTTCGTTGTCGTTGGCGAGCGCCTGTTCGACGCGGGCGGCGTCGCGGCGGCTCAGCGTGCCGGCGGCGTGCCACGGCAGAAGCAGTTCTACGTCCTGGGGAAGCTTTTCCGCTTCGTTCTTGTTTGCATTCATGGCCAACCTCGTTCGATTCCTTGAGCCTTCAAAAGCTCTGAAAGTTTCTTACGCGCGTAGAACATCCGGGTTTTGACTGTCGCCTCCGGGATCCCCACGATCTCGGCAACCTCCTCGACGGACTTCTCGTGGTAGTACACGAGATCGACGATCTCCCGGTGTTCGGTGGAAAGGCCACCGAGGCATTTCCGGATGATGTCGGCCTTCTGCTTCTTCTCCAGCGTGACGTCCGGGGTATCGGACGTATCCTCGATCGCTTCCGCCGTCTCTTCGTCCAGCTCCGACTCCGGCTTGCGCCGCAGCACGGACAACGCTTTGAAGCGGGCGATCGAGAGGAGCCAGGTCGACACCGCCGACCGACCCTCGAACTTTCCGGCTTGCCGCCAGACGTCGAGGAACACCTCGCTGATCAGGTCCTCCGCGGTGGCCTCGTTACGAACCAGCCGCAGCGTGAACCGGAACACCCGCACGTGATGCCGGGCAAACAGCACCTGCATCGCGAGCCGGTCGCCGTTTGCGATCCGCCCAATCAGAACTTCGTCCGACGTGGCTGGGCTCGCAGACAATGCTCGGCTCTCGTGGAGTTTGTCGTTGTAAGCGGGGGTTTGGTTCAAATCCATGGCAATTTCCTCCTAAACCCTTTGATCTGCAAGCGAAAATAGTCGCCAACCCCCGTTCCCAACGGTTAACCTGCGGCCATGGCGACCCCTGCCCTGACCCTTTCCAGCCTCAACGCCCTGCCCGCCTCGACCTTTGTCGAGGCCCTCGGCGAAGTCTTCGAGCACGCCCCCTGGGTGGCGGAGGCGGTGGCGCCCGGGCGCCCTTACCCCACAGTGACGAGTCTCCACGACGCGATGTTACAGGCGGTCCGCCAAGCCCCGCCCGAGCGGCAAATGGCCTTCATCGGCGGGCACCCCGAACTGGGCAGCCGGGTCCGGCGCGACGACCTGACGCGGGACTCCCAGGCCGAACAGGGCGGGCTCGGCCTCGATCGGCTGAGCGCCGGCGAGTTCGAGCGCTTCACCCGGCTCAACGCCGCCTACCGGGCGAAATTCGGCTTCCCCTTCATCGTCTGCGTCCGCCGCCACACCCGGGATTCGATCCTGCGCCAGTTCGAGCGGAGGCTTGGCCATGACCTCGACGCCGAGCGCGCGGCAGCGCTTCACGAGATCGGCCTCATCACGAGGCTGCGCCTCGTCGCGCTGGCCGATGGGCCGGGCCTGCCGGTCACCACCGGACGGCTGTCGACCCATATCCTCGACACGGTCACCGGCCGCCCCGCCCCCGGCGTGCGGATCGCCCTGCACGAAATAGGCCTCAGCGCCCGCGCGCTGCTGAAGGAGACCGTCAGCAACGCTGACGGCCGCACCGACGCCCCGCTCATCTCCGGCGCGCCGCTCCGCATCGGCACCTACGAGCTGACGTTTCACATGGGCGACTATTTTGGCGGGGCCGGATTCCTTGACATCGTGCCGATCCGCTTTTCCATCGCCGAGCCCGAGGGGCACATGCATGTGCCGTTGCTCGTGACGCCGTGGAGCTATACGACTTACCGTGGAAGCTAAACGAGAACCGAGGACAAACACCGTGATCGACCTCTACACCTGGACCACGCCGAACGGCCGCAAGATTTCCATCGCGCTCGAAGAGATGGGCCTGCCCTACACCGTGCACGCGGTGGACATCTCCAAGGACGAGCAGTTCAAGCCCGAATTCCTCAAGATCAGCCCGAACAACCGCATCCCCGCCATTGTCGATCGCGACAACGGTTTGTCGCTGATGGAGTCCGGCGCAATCCTGACTTATCTCGGCGACAAGACCGGCAAGCTCCTGCCGAAGTCCGGCGACGCGCGCTGGAAGGTCATCGAATGGCTGAACTGGCAGATGGGCGGCCTCGGCCCGATGCTCGGACAGGTGCACCACTACACCAAGTACAATCCCGGCAAGGCGCCCTACGCCGAGGAGCGTTATCTCAAGGAAGGCCACCGGCTCTACGGCGTCATGAACAAGAAGCTCGGCGAGACGGAATATCTCGCCGGCGACTATTCGATCGCCGACATCGCCTGCTGGCCGTGGGTGTCGCGCTACGAGTGGCAGACCGTCGATCTGAAGCAATATCCGAACGTGCTGCGCTGGTATCTGGCGATCGCCAACAAGCCCGCGACGCAGAAGGGCTACAAGGTTCCCAAGGACGTGGGCGAGGTTCCGATCCCCAAGTAATCGTAAGTGACACGGCTGGATAAGTGTGCGAAACGCGACACGCTGGGGCGCCCGGACATGCTAGAAGCATGACTCGGGTTCCCGGCGCGCGCCCGCAGCAGAAGGCAATGTGATGCGAAAAGCCATCAAGATCGTCCACGAGGGCAAGTACGCCGCCGAAATTCCGGTCGAGCTGATCGAGGACTCCGGCGGCTGGTCGCCCTATCTGTCGATCAAGGACGCGACCAAGCTCGAAGCCGTCCGCAAGGCGCTGCGCGCGGGCGATGTCGCGACCGCGACGCAACACGGTCTCGTGTTCGAGCTCTTGCCGGTGTCGGTGCAGGCCGCGGGCACGCAAGCGGCGGGCGACGTTTCATTGCCGAAGTAGGCGGCGCCGTCGTCTGCTACGCCGCGTCCGCCGGCCGCACGCGGCGCGAAATCTCCGCGCCATGCTCGCGTTCGATCACCGCGATGTCATATTGGCTCTGCAAGTCGAGCCAGAATTGCGCGCCGTTGCCGAAGTAGCGGCCGAGCCGCACTGCCGTGTCGGCGGTGATCGAGCGCCGCCCATTGAGAATATCGGTGATGCGGCCGGACGGCACGCCGAGGTCGAGCGCAAGCCGGTTGGCGCTCAGCGCCCGCGCGGTGAGTTCGCGTTTCAGCAATCGGCCCGGATGGACGGCAGGAGGCATGGCTTTCATCCTTTGTGATAATCCACGATCTCAACTTCGAAGGCGTCGCCTTTCCGAAACTCGAAGCAGATGCGCCAAGGACCGTTGACGGTCATAGCCCACTGGCCCTTTCGGTCGCCCTTGAGCTTGTGCAGCCCGACGCTCTTGAGCGGGCTGAGGTCGTGCAGCGACTTGGCCACGTTCAGCGCAAGCAGAAGATCGACGGCCGCATCGTCGTCGAGACCGCGAAACTGGTTCGGACGCTCCCCTTCCCAAACCTTGCGGGTCACGGAATTGCGCCACGACCGGATCATGGCAAAAACATACTACGACAAACGGTGAATCACAAGGGCTGACATCGCTGTCAATCGCGCGGGGTGGGCGTCCCGTTCATACGAGGCCCCCGCGCATCGCTATTGATCCCTTCCCCGCCCTGCGTCAGGAATGACGCGGGGCCTTCATGCCAACCTTCGGAAAAATCCATTACGGCTGGATCGTCGTCGGCATCACCTGCCTGGTGCTGCTGACCAGCGCGGGCATCCGCTCGACGCCCGGCATCCTGATGGTGCCGCTGGAGAACGAATTCCACTGGTCGCGCGCCACCATCGCGCTCGCGGTGTCGATCAACCTCATCCTCTACGGCTGCATCGGCCCGTTCGCCGCCGCGGTCATGGAGCGGTTCGGCATCCGCCGCTCGGTTCTGTGCGCGCTGACGCTCGTGGGCATCGGCGTCGCCTCGACCTCGCTGATGCGCACCCCGTTGCATCTGATCCTGATGTGGGGCGTGCTGGTCGGCGCCGGCACGGGCTTTCTCGCCACCGTGCTGTCGGCGACCATCGCCACGCGCTGGTTCACGGCGCGGCGCGGCCTCGTCGTCGGCATCCTCTCAGGCGGCGCCTCGACCGGACAGCTCCTGTTTCTGCCGGTGATGGCCAACATCACTGCGGCCTACGGCTGGCGAGCCACCGTGTTGAGCATCGCGGCCGTGGTGTGCGTCGTGCTTCCTCTCGTCGCGCTGATCCTGCCGGAGCGGCCGTCGGACTTGGGGCTGATGCCCTATGGCGAAACCGGCGAGCCGAAGCCCGCCATAGCGCCGAAGGGCAATCCCGTGGTGCTCGCCTTCGGCGCGCTTCGCTACGCCGTGCGCGAGCGCGATTTCTGGCTTCTGGCCGGCACCTATTTCGTCTGCGGCGCCTCGACCAACGGGCTCATTGGCACGCACCTCATTCCGGCCTGCATGGATCAGGGGTTTTCCGAAGTCACCGGCGCGGCGCTCCTGGCCACCATGGGCGTGTTCAATTTCATCGGCACCACCAGCTCCGGCTGGCTCTCCGACAAGTTCGACAACCGCTGGCTTCTTTTCACCTATTACGCCGTGCGCGGGCTCTCGCTCATGTACCTGCCATTCTCGTTCACCGACTATTACACCATGACGCTGTTCGCCATGTTCTACGGCCTCGACTGGTTCGCCACCGTCTCGCCGACCGTGCGGATGCTCACCGACCGGTTCGGCCGCGAGAAGGCCGGCATGGTCTACGGCTGGGTGTTCACCGCGCACCAATTGGGCGGCGCGTCGGCGGCGGTCTTCGCCGGGCTGATGCGCGAGAATTTCGGCGGCTACATGGAGGCCTTCATGTTCTCCGGCCTGCTGTGCCTCGGCGCCGCCGTCGCCGCGCTGTTCATCGGCGGCGGGCGCAGGCCGCCGGAGCCGGCTGCGCCCACGGCCGTGACTGCGGCGGCATGACTGTGCCAGACTAGACCCATGCCCGCCTTCATCTGCACCACCTGCGGAACGCAATACGAGCCGAGCGAAAAGCCGCCCGCCGCCTGCCCGATCTGCGACGACGAGCGGCAATACGTGCCGCCGCCGGGCCAGACCTGGATCACGCTCGACACACTCGCAAAACGCAACATGAACGCCTGGCGCGAGCTCGAGCCCAACCTGATTTCGATCGTGACGCAGCCCGCCTTCGGCATCGGCCAGCGCGCGCAATTGCTCCGCACGCCGCAGGGCAACATCCTCTGGGACTGCATCTCGCTCATCGACCGCGCCACCGTGGAACTGATCCGGGGCATGGGCGGGCTGAAAAGCATCGCCATCTCGCACCCGCACTACTACTCCTGCATGGTCGAATGGAGCCAGGCGTTCGGCGGCATCCCCATCCATCTGCACGCGGCCGACAGACAATGGATCATGCGCGGCGATCCCGCCGTCGCGCTGTGGCAGGGCGAGACCAAGGAGCTTCTCCCCGGCTTGACGCTCATTTGCGCCGGCGGCCACTATCCCGGCGGCACGGTGCTGCACTGGGCCGAAGGCGCGGGCGGCAAGGGCACGCTCCTGTCCGGCGACATCGTGCAGGTGGTGCAGGACAACAAGTCGGTGAGCTTCATGTGGAGCTTCCCGAACTTCATCCCGCTGTCGGCGCCGCGCGTCGAGGGCGTGGTGAAATCGCTCAAGCCCTATGCGTTCGACCGCGTGCACGGCGCCTTCACCGACCGCAGCATCTGGTCCGACGGCAAGGGCGTGGTGGAGCGCTCGGCCGAGCGGTATCTGAAGATCATCCGCGGCGACGGCAGCTACGAGTTGCAGTGAAATCTACTTGCCGGCGATCTTGCGCAGCGCCTCGTTGATGCGGTCCTGCCAGCCCGGCCCGCCCTCCTGGAAATGATCGAGCACGTCGCGGTCGATCCGCAATGACACCAGTCGTCCGTTAATAAGCTGGATTGAGCGCTGATGGGTTGATGAAGTGGTGCAATAGCGCAATCATGATCGAGCGCAAAAGAGCCCTCAACCAGGCGAGGATGCGTCGGAAGTTGTAGCCGACAGCGGTGAGGATGGTGTTGGCGGCA
>CAMDOZ010000173.1 GCA_945903705.1 Fidelibacterota bacterium
CATTCGCGGCGCCGGCGGTCATTTCATTGAGCTCGTCCACGACGAGCGTAGGGATGGTGGTGCTCAACATTCTCTGGATTGCGGCAACCATTTTGCCGTCCGCTGGGGTTGCGATGGTGTAGGCGTGGCCGACAAGGCCGGCGCGGCCGGTGCGGCCGATGCGGTGAACGTAGTCTTCGGCGTTCACCGGCACGTCGAAATTGATCACGAAACCGACGGCCGAAATATCGAGGCCGCGCGCGGCGACGTCGGAGCAGACCAAAAGTTCTGCCTCGTTGTTCTTGAACTTCGCCAGCATCTCGTTGCGCTTGGATTGCGGCATGTCGCCATGGAGCGCCACGGCATTGAAGCCGTGTGAGGTCAACGACTTGAACAGGATGTCCACGTCCTTCTTGCGATTGCAGAAGATGAAGGCGTTGTGGATGTCCTTCGCGCGCAGGATTCGGCGCAAAGCTTCGCGCTTGTCGTCGAAGCGCACCGTGACGATGCCCTGTTCGATCGTGGTCGCAGCCGTCGCCGGCTTGCTCGCATGGATCTCTTTCGGGTTCATCAGGAACTTGTCGGCAAGCTTCTTGATCTCCTTGTCCATGGTGGCGGAGAAGAAGAGCGTTTGGCGGATCTTCGGCAGAAGCGACACGATGCGTTCGACATCGGGAATGAAGCCCATGTCCAGCATGCGGTCGGCCTCGTCGATGACGAGGACCTTCACGTCGTTCAGGAGAATGCGGCCGCGTTCGTAAAGGTCGAGCAGGCGTCCTGGCGTCGCAATCAGCACGTCCACGCCGCGGTCGAGGGCCTTCTCCTGGTCGGTGAAGGATTCGCCGCCGATGAGCAGCGCCATGGAGAGCGGATGGTACTTCCCGTACTTCACGAAGTTCTCGGAGATCTGCGCGGCCAGTTCGCGGGTCGGCGCGATGATCAGCGAGCGCGGCATACGCGCCTTCGAACGGCCACCCGCGAGGATGTCGATCATCGGCATCGTGAAGGCCGCGGTCTTGCCGGTGCCGGTCTGCGCGACACCCAGCACGTCACGCCCCATAAGAATCACGGGGATGGCCTGCTCCTGGATTGGCGTCGGGATCAGGTAGCCGGAGTCGGAAACGGCCTTAAGAGTGTCCGGCGATAAGCCGAGGTCTGCAAATTCCATAGTCTCGGAAAAATGTATCCGTCGCGTTCATACATGGGCTGCATTATCCCGCTGTCCACAAAGAGGGTGTCAACGAGGGCAGCACGCGACCGGTTCTTCGCGCGGCATCATATGTATTCGTTTGACTCTGTCAATGTAAAACCCCGTAAATGCAGGCGAAATTCGGTCCGCACACCTAGCCAGAGAAGGCCCAGAGTCGGCGATGTCGCGCCCTTCGCATCTCATTCTGATCCCAGGACTTCTCTGCGATGAGGCCCTTTGGCGCCACCAGATAGACCATTTGCGGGACTCCTTAACGGTTACCGTGGCCGACGTTACCCGCGACGATTCCATCCCCGCCCTGGCCGAACGCCTCCTGGCGGAGGCCCCGAAATCCTTCGCCCTCGCCGGCCTCTCATTGGGGGGATACGTGGCCCAGGAGGTCATGCGCCAGGCTCCCGAACGGGTGGAACGCCTGGCCCTCTTGTCCACCAATGCCCGGGCCGATACTGAGGAGCAGACCAAAACCCGCTCCGGCCTGATCAAGCTGGCCGAGATCGGCAAGTTCAAAGGGGTCACGCCCCGGCTCCTGCCGAACCTCGTCCATCCCGATCGGATGAATGACCCAACGGTGGCCGACGTGGTCATGGAGATGGCCGAGCGCGTGGGTCAGGAAGCGTTCGTCCGCCAGCAGCGGGCGATCATGGCGCGCAAGGACGGCCGCGCCGATCTGGAAGCCATCCGCATCCCGACCCTTGTGCTCGCCGGGCGCCAGGATTTGTTATGCCCGCCCAAGGTGCAGGAGGAAATGGCCTCCCGCCTGCCGAATGGAAGACTGGTTTTCATTGAGGATTGCGGGCACCTTCCGCCCCTTGAGCGGCCGCGCGCGACGACAGCGGTGCTCAGGTACTGGCTCGGATAGACTAAGGACGTTCGCGATGATCGATAGGATTTTTTCGTTGCTGAAAGGCGACGTGAAGGCAGGCAAGACAGAAACGAAAGCACCCAGCGGGTTGCAGGTCGCCGTAGGCGCTCTCCTGGTGGAAGCCGCGCGGCGCGACGACGTCTTCAACGCCGAGGAGCAAGGCGCCATCAAGCGTCTGCTCGCCGAGCGGTTTGAGCTATCCGACGCCGACACCAAGGAGTTGTTCGAGGTGGCGGAGTCCGCCAGCGCGAAGTCCGGCCAGCTTTTCGGGTTCACCAACAAGGTGGTCAAGGAATTCGAAGAAGAGGACCGCATCCACGTCATCGAGATGCTGTGGGAAGTCGCCTATGCCGACGGCGTCCTGGACGCCCATGAAGACGCGATGATCCGCCGCGTGGCCGGCCTCGTTTACGTCTCGGACTTCGACCGCGGCGCCGCGCGCCGGAGGGTGCTGGAAAAGCTGGGAAAAAGCGCCTAGCGCATCCCCTTCCACAAATCCTGCGCCTGAGTTTCCACCCACTTCGCGATGTTCGGATGCGGGAGCAGGGGATCGCCGAAGGCATGCGGAATTCCGTCGAGATCGCCTTGCACCTGTCCCTCGATTCCGCCCGCCGACATCAGGAGCGGCACCACGGCGACATTGCTCGTCTTACCGTTCCGTAACACCCGCGCACGAAACTCCTCGCGCGCCTTGGCCTTGATCTCCGGCGAGGCGTCGTTGCGGTGCGTGAGCACCTCGACCGCCGTGAAGCCGCCTTTCTCGCGGATAAACGCGGCGTGGGCGGCCATCTCCTTCAGCCAAAGACGGTTTTCCTCCTCGGCGTTGGGGCCGTGAGCAATGAGCACCACGGCGGTCTTGCTTGCATCCTTTGTCAAGGCCCGAGCCCGGTCGAGCAGGATTTCGCTCACCAGCGGATGCGCATCGAGCGCCGGCGACATCGCGACCTTCGCCTTCATCTCGGCGCGCGGCAGTGTCTTGAGGCTGGTGTACTTCGCAAGCGAGTCCGACAGTCCGAGGATGTAGCGCGTATTGCCGATGATCGGGCTATGCGAGGAGACGAAGAGGGGGATCGCTGCGATGCGTGTGACGCCCTGCTTCTCCAGGCGCGCGATGGCCGCCTGAATCGACGGCGCTTCCGCCATGCCGAAGGCGACCTCGATCGGATACTTGGCCTGTACCGCCTTCACCACCAGCTCGACATTGTCGTTCCAGGGATTGGGCGGGGCATGATGCTCATGACCTGCCGCAACCGGGGCGCCGTGTCCTCCGGCACCCCCACTTGGCCCATGGTTCCCATGGGCGAGGAGGAGGATCCCGTCCTTGGCCTCTGCACCGGACGTGGTCGCCAAAACCAGGACGAGGGCGGCTAGGAAACGGCCGAAGCGCGGCATGGACGGCTCCAAAGGATTAAGTGCGAGTAATTATCACTAGCAGATCAGACGCGCCCTATCTATGCCTTAAAGAGGAGAGAATGTCCGGGGGTACACGGGGGATGTGTGGGCATGAAGATCATTCGTTTTGTGGGCGCGGCGCTCGTCGCCCTGGGCTTGGCGGGCTGTTCCAGCCAGGAATGGGGCCAAATCCCCAAGAATACCGCGACGGGCGTAGCCGACAGCGCCTGTAAGTCCGCCTCCAACTGCTCCACACGGATGCGCCGGGACGCCTTAGCACCCAAGCCGGCCTGGGACAGAGGCGGTGCGCCCCCGAAAGACAACCCGTTCCCGCCGTTTCCCAAGTAAGGCGAGCGTCTTATAGGGTTGCGCCGGGCGGGCTCAGCAAGTATAGAACGGCGCTCATTTTGGCGCAGGAACCACCCGCGCCCTACCGAAAGATAAGTCGATGAAAGTCCGTAATTCTCTCAAGTCCGCGAAGACGCGCGACAAGAACTGCCAGATCGTGCGCCGCAAGGGCCGGATCTATCTCATCAATAAGAAGAACCCGCGTTTCAAAGCGCGCCAGGGCTAGGCGCGAAAGCAGCGTTCTTCAAGGGGAGGAACCTGGGCCGCAACGGTAGTTGCGGCCCTGATTTTTTCTGCCTATGCGACTATGCTAATTCGACCACCGGAAAGGAGCACTTGATGTCCGCCATTGCCTCCAGCCCGGCTGCCGGAGTCCGGATCGCGCTCTAAGCGCATCCACCTCTTGTTCCGTCAGCCGTGACCGAACCGAACGCACCGCTGAGCAGCGGCGCGCTCTTTCGCATGTCTGCGCCGCAAGGCGCATAGCTGGTGAACACAATGACATCTCCGTCTCTTGGTCTGGCCGACCTCGGTTGGACTCCGTTCTTCTCGACCCAACTCGAAACCGACGAACTCAATAACTTCGACCCCGTCCGCGTGATGGCCGTGCATCGTGGTCGCATCCACGTCGTTGGGGCGAGCATCGATACGCTCATTCTGCCCTTTGGGGAGGATGAGGCGGCCGCGACCGTCGGCGATTGGCTTCTGCTTGATCGTGGCAGCATCCGGCCCCACCGCCGGCTCACACGCGCGAGCCTTTTCAAACGCCGCGCGCCGGGCACGGGCCGCGAGGTCCAGTTGATCGCGGCGAACGTCGACACGCTCTTCATCGTTTCGTCCTGCAATCAGGATTTCAACGTCGCGCGGTTGGAGCGCTACCTCGCCATGGCGCGCGAGGCCGGTGTTACGCCGGTGGTGGTGCTGACCAAGGCCGATCTTGTGGACTCTTCGCAGGATTTCGCGCGCTCTGCTTCCAAACTGCTCCCAGGCTTGGTGGTGGAAGTCCTCGATGCGCGCGAAGCGGAAAGTGCTGCGGTTCTGCTGCCGTGGTGCGGCGCAGGTCAGACCGTGGCGTTGGTGGGGTCCTCCGGCGTCGGAAAGTCCACCCTGATCAACACGCTCACGGGTGAGGGAATCGCCACCCAAGGCATTCGCGCCGACGACGACAAAGGCCGCCACACGACCACTGCGCGCTCGTTTCACCGTCTCAAAGCGGGCGGTTGGCTCCTGGACACGCCGGGCATGCGCGAGCTGCAGCTCACGGACGCTGAGGAGGGGCTTGCGGAGGTCTTCGCCGACATTGTCGCGCTCACCGAACAATGCCGCTTCAGCGACTGTCGCCATGAGACCGAGCCCGACTGCGCGGTGAAGGCGGCATTGGAAACCGGTGCGCTCGAGGCGGAACGTCTGAAGCGCTGGCGAAAACTCGCCGCGGAGAATGCCCGCAACGATGCGAGCCTCGCTGAGCGTCGGGCGACCGAACGGAGCTTCGGCCGTATGGCCAAGCAGGTCATGGAAGGGAAAAGGCGAAGGCAGGAGGAGTGAGGCCCGCCGCATCCCTCCCGTCACTTCCGCTTTTTCTTGTTCACAATCAGTTGCCACGCTTGGCGGATGTGGGCGGCGAGTTCCTCGGTGTCGACTTGGTCCAGCTCCACGCCGATCCATCCGGCGCCGCCGACATAGGGCGGCCTGTAATAGAGCGGAATGACTCTAGGTCAGATAGCCGGAGTTTTTGAAGTAGTTCGCGCATTCTTGGGGCGTGTAAGTGCCGAGCAGGCGGCCGATGGAGGTGCAGATGGCCTCGACGGTGCGTGCAGCTTCTTTGCGCAACAGGTGTTTGAGC
>CAMDOZ010000174.1 GCA_945903705.1 Fidelibacterota bacterium
CGGTGAAGGATTTCGGCGCCAAGAAGGGTGTGGGTATCGATCTCGACCCGGTGCGCGTGGCCGAGGCGCGGGCGAACGCCAAGAAGGCCGGCGTGGAAGACCGGGTCACCTTCCACCAGGGTGACATGTTCGCATTCGACTTTTCGGAAGCAACAGTGCTGCCCCTCTATCTCCTGCCCGAAATGATGATGCAGCTTCGCCCGAAGATGCTCGAACTGAAGCCCGGCACCCGCATCGTCGCCCACGACTATGCGCTCGGCGACTGGGAAGCGGACAAATTTGAGGACTTGGGCGGCCGCACGCTTTATTTTTGGGTCGTGCCTGCCAAAGTGGGCGGCGTCTGGCAGTGGCGCATGAACGGCAAAGACTACAACGTCGACCTTGGCCAGACCTTCCAAAAAGTGGCAGGCACCTTGCGCACCGACAGTGTGAAGACCTCCGTCGAAATCCCCGCCCTCGTCGGCGACTCCCTCAAGTTCGAGGCGCGCCTGCCGGGCGCCGGCGGAACGCAGTCGTTAGCCTTTGACGGCAAAGTCGTCGGAGACTCGATTGAGGCCACCGTCGTGCTGGCCGGCCGGAGTGCGAAGGTGATTGCAAAGCGGGTCCAATAGCAACCTCCGCGCGGAGAACTTGGCGTCCTCGCGAAATCAGAAGTCGTGCGTCTGTGCGCGGAACACGCGGAGCTAAGCGCAAGCAAAAGATTTTCTGATTCCTGACGGGAACTTATTTCCGTTTCCATAAATTCGTCTAATCTTTTCCCCGATGGGCTGGGGAAACTTTCTGCGCGCTGTTGGCACGATCGCGTGCGTTGTGCTGCCACTCTTGGCAGCGCCGTCCGGCGCGCACGCTTCCATCCTCGGCGAAGACAACCGCCAGGCGGACAACGGCCAACTCCCCTGGACCGACGCCATCGGTTACGTCATGCGCGCCGACGCCAAGAACGGCGTTTTGTCGGGCATCGGCACGGCCTTCTTGGTGGGTCCGCGTGTTATTCTCACCAATTGGCACAATGTTTTCGGCGACAATGGCGCGTTCCAGGCGGGCGATTGGGTCTACGTGCCCGAAGGCGGCGCGACCGGACACAAGGTCAAGATCCTCCATCACTTCCAGTTCACGCCGGTCACGAAGGGCGATTTGCCGCTCGCACCGCGCACGCGCCAGCGCGACGTCATCGCCCTGATCCTCGAAGAGCCGGTCGAGTACGCACCTCTTGTGATCGCACCGCCCCCTTTTGCCGAACGCAACATCGCCGGCGTCGGGGCCTCGCGCTACGCGATGGCCGGCGTCTCGCTGACCTTTGATTACGACGGGGCGACGCCGCGCACCGTGCAAAGCGGGTGCTCGTTCGCGTCCCTGATGCGCAATGCCCAATTTCCGCGGGCCCCGGGTTTGATCGGCCATACCTGCGACGTCTGGCCCGGCCATTCGGGCGCGCCGCTGGTGGAATCGGCCGATGGCCGGGCGGTTGTGCGCGCCATCAATGTGGCGCAGGTCTATCCCGAACTGACCCGCGACGCCTACGAGAAGCGTAAGCACGCCGGCGAGACGATCCCGGTCGACCTCGTCAACCACATCAATATCGCCATCCCCGTTACGACACAGATGGTGGAGCTGGTGCGCCGCGCGAACGCTTTCGCCGCCAAGCTGTCGGCGACGGAGCAGCTAGCCGCGGCGGCGCCTTAAAAGAAAACGGGGCAGACCCGATCGAGCCCGCCCCGTCTCTTCAAGTCGACAGAATTACTTCTTCAGCGCCTGAACGATGGCGAGAGACTTCTCGGCATGTTCATGCGGCGCAACCTTGTCGTCGTTGGACGACAGTGTCGCAATGACCTTGTTGTCCGGCGTGATGACGAAGGTCGTGCGCTCGGTCAGAGAGTGCGTGACCTCCGCGCCGCGGGTGTCAGTCACTTTGCGATCGAGCGTCATGACGTTCAGCTTGTAGGACTGGGTGATCTTGCCGCCCGCGTCCGCCGCAACCGCGAACTTGCCGGCGCAGTATTCCGGATCGGCCGAATAGTCCTTCAGCTTGGAGATGCTGTCCTGCGACACGCCGATGATCGTCGCGCCGGCGGCGGCGAAGTTCTCGGCGTTGTCTGCGAAGGTCTTTGCTTCGATGTTGCATCCGCGCGTATAGGCCGCCGGGTAGAAGTACACCACCACAGGTCCCTTCTTCAGGGCGTCCTGCAGCGAGAACGTGAATTCCTTGCCGGCGAGCGAAGCCTGCGCCTTGAAGTCAGGGGCGGCTTCGCCGTTCTTGAGCGCCGCATAGGCCGGCAGCATGACAGCGCCGGACAAGAGCGCACCGATCAGAAAACGCTTCATCGGATCCTCCTCATAGATGCCTTGCGCCCAATGCAGCTAAGGCGCGGGGATTAGAGCACTGGCGGCCCGGCGGGGCAACGGGTGACGGTGCGGCGGAGCCCGGTTTTCGGACTGAAACGTGTGACAGACCAGGTAATTGGCAAGGCCGGGCGTGTGTGAAATTCTCCTGCCTTGGCGCTGCAGCCCTTGGGAGTCCGTGATGAAGAGTATGTGGTCCGATGAGGAGGCCGGAACCTACGCCGAGCGCTATCGGGCGCAAGGCGTAAACGCCGATCTGGCCTTGCGGGTTTACACCTCGCGCCTGCTTGGCCGTGATCCGGCCCTCGTGCTCCATGGCGGCGGCAATACCTCGGTGAAGACGTCCGTGCCGGACCAGCTCGGCCGGGCGACAGAGGTCTTGTGCGTAAAGGGCTCCGGCTGGGACATGGCCGAAATCGAACCGGCGGGACTTCCGGCCGTGCGCCTCGCGCCGCTGACGGAGCTGCGCGGGCTAGACGTCCTCACGGACGAAGACATGGTCAATGCGCAGCGCTGCAACCTCTTGGATTCCGCGGCACCCAACCCGTCCGTCGAAACGCTGCTCCATGCGTTCTTGCCGCACAAATTCATCGACCACACACATGCCGTCGCCGTGCTCGCGCTGAGCGACCAGCCGGACGGCGATGCGATCTGCCGCGCGCTCTACGGCAAGCGGATGGGCTACGTGCCCTACATCATGCCGGGATTCCAGCTCGCGAAAAGAGCGGCCGAAGTCTTCGAGAAGGACCCAGCCGTCGAAGGCCTGATCCTCGAGAAGCACGGCATCTTCACCTTTGGGAGCACGGCCCGCGAAGCCTACGAGCGGATGGTCGAGAAAGTGTCCCTCGCCGAAGAGCGTCTAAAGCAGGGCCGCAAGAAAGTCTTCGCGCCCGCACCAATGCCGAAGCAGTGCGCCGTCGCCGCCGACATCGCACCCTTTCTACGCGGGCTCGCGGCGGCGCACGGCAAGCCCGGCGCGCCGCAGCGCATGATCCTCGACTTCCGGACAGGCGCGGCGATCCTCAACTACGTGAACGGCGCCGACCTCGCGCGCTACTCGCAGGTTGGCGTGGTAACGCCCGACCACACCATCCGCACCAAAAACTGGCCCGTAATCGTGCCGGCGCCGGACGCGGCCGACCTCTCCGCCTTCCAACGCGGCGCCGCAGCGGCGTTCGAAGGTTTCGCCGCGCGCTACCACGACTACTTCCGGCGCAACAACGCGCGCCAGCAGACACCGAAGGTCGAACTGGACGCGGCGCCCCGCGTGATCCTTGTTCCAGGCGTTGGCCTGTTCGGTGTGGGCGCCAGCGCATCCGCCGCGCGCATCGCTGCGGATATCGCCACCAGCACCATCGAAACCATCACGGATGCCGAGGCCGTCGGGCGCTACGAATGCGTCGGCGAAGCCGACATGTTCGAATTGGAGTACTGGTCTCTCGAGCAGGCCAAACTGGGCAAAGGCAAGGAAGCTCGGCTCGCGCGGCATGTAGTGGCCGTGACCGGCGGCGCTTCCGGGATCGGACGAGCGACCGCGCAGGCGTTCAAGCGCGAAGGCGCGGAAGTCGCCATTCTCGATCTCGCTGGTGACGCGCTGACGGCAGCAGCAGCCGCGCTCAAATGCACCGCGATCCCTTGCGACGTGACCGATGCCAGCGCCGTGAAGGCCGCCTTTGCGCGCGTTGCAGAGTCCTTCGGCGGTGTGGATATCGTGGTGTCCAATGCCGGGCGCGCCTGGCAAGGCCGTATCGGCAGCGTCGACGAAAAGGTCTTGCGCGAGAGTTTCGAGCTGAATTTCTACGGGCACCAGCGCGTGGCGCAAGCCGCGGTAGAGATCATGGAAAAGCAGGGCTTCGGCGGCGCGCTTCTGTTCAATGTCTCAAAACAAGCCGTGAACCCAGGGCCGAACTTCGGCCCTTATGGATTGCCAAAAGCCGCCGCCCTCGCTCTGATGCGTCAGTATGCGCTCGATCACGGCGCCGACGGCATCCGGGCAAACGCCGTCAATGCCGACCGCATCCGTTCGGGTCTTCTGACCGACGCCATGATCGCCGAACGCTCGCAGGCGCGCGGCGTTTCGCGCGATGAGTACATGGGCGGCAATCTTCTGAAGCGTGAGGTTACCGCCGACGACGTCGCGCAGGCGTTCGTTAGCCTCGCCCTCGCCGACAAGACCACCGGTGCCGTGCTCACGGTGGATGGCGGCAATATCGCCGCCGCGCTCCGGTAGAGGTCCTCGCTTACCCCTACCCTGCGTCCGGCGGCCTCATGGGAGTCCGCTCGAACGCTCGTGAATCCGGGCACGTCTTAAGGGACTCTCGTATTTTGGTAACAACCGCGGGGTTGCATACGCGGCCAGGCGAGCGAATCTCGAAACGAAAACCTGCCGACCGCGTTTTTCCTATGTGTTTTGACGCGACGCCTCTTCGTCGCGATTGACATAGGAGAGATCAATGAAAAAGACACTCGTCATGAGTGCGGCGGCCCTGGCTCTGTTCACGTCGACCGCCTTCGCTCAACGGTCCGACTCAGGCCGAGACCGCGACTATCAGAGGTATGAAGACCGCGGCGACCGCCGCGGGGACCGCGAGCTTTCCATGCGGGATCGCCTTCTCACCCAATACATGCGCGGTGGAAGGCACATTCACGAAGATTGGTGTAAGACCGGACTTCGCCGGCCGCCCATCGACTTTCAGTGGATGCGCATCGGTAGTCAGTTTGTGCTGGCCAACCAACGCACCGGCGCCATCGCCGATGTGCGTCACGTCAGCGATACCAACCCGCGCAATTCTTGGTGCGAAGGAAGCAAGGTTCCTTACGAGTATATGAAGGGGGGACGATACATTCACTACGATTGGCGTGGGGCCGGCCTGCGCGCGCCGCCTCCGCAACATCAGTGGATGCTCGTCGAGGGCCAATTCGTGCTGGCGAACCAGCGCACCGGCATGATCGTCGAAGTCCGCGATGGCGATGACCGGCCGCGCCGCAGAGATAGGCGTGGCGGCGACTATCGCTAGCGCAAGTCGTAGCCGGATTTAGCGAGCAGCTTCTGTGACCGCGGCTGGAGGCGTCTCTTGCGAGAGGGGCGCCTGTTTCAGGCGGGCGGCGGTCCCACGGAAGATCACAGGGCTGAGCAGCAGGATGGCGATCAGATTGGGAATGGTCATCAAACCCAAACTGATGTCGATGATCTGCCAGGCGGTTTCGAGGGTGAGCAGCGCGCCGAGGGTGAC
>CAMDOZ010000175.1 GCA_945903705.1 Fidelibacterota bacterium
GAGGTCAAAGACTCCGGCCTCCTCGGCCGTCTGCTCAGTGTCCAGCCGGCCTCGCGCATCGGCGCGCGCTCCTTCAGCGAAAGTGATGGCGCGCCGCCGCCCGAACTCCACGCGCTCCACGCTTTGCTCACCGAACTCTATGCCCGCGAAGCCACCACGGAGACGCGCATCGTCGTTTTGGATGACAAGGCCAAGGACGCGTGGTTCGCCTTCGCTCACGAGTGCGAAGCCGCCATGGCGCCGGACGGTCCGTTCGCCTCCATCCGTCCGCTCGCGGGTCATCTCGCCGAGCATGCCCTGCGCCTCGCCGCCGTCGTCGCCTTGATCGAGGACGATACGCTTAAGGAGATCGGCGCGGATGCGTTGGCTCGCGGCATTGCTCTCGCGCGTTTCTACGCGGCAGAGGCTTTGCGCCTCACCGACCTGCGCGAGCCTCAACGGGAGGAAAAAGATCCTGTGGCGGCGCTGCTGTCGTGGCTTGAACGTAAACACGCCGGGCAGGAACTTGGCCTGCGCGCCATTTACAGCTTCGGCCCGCCCGTAATTCGGTCTTACGCCGCCGCCCTGCGCGCCATGCGCCAACTCGAAAAGCTCGGGTTTGTCGAAGTGCTCGCGGGCGAGCCGGACGGTGGACCGCGCTGGCGTATTACCGCCGGCGTGCAGCGTACCGCAGCGTGACGGCAGCGCGCGCCAAATCCAGGCCAAGTCCCTGGCGCATCATCAAAGGCGCCGTTCTGCAGCGCGCAGCGTGCAGCGTAGGGAAGATTACAAATGAGAACGTACAGCTGCCTGGTTCAAGGTTTGGCGTTGCCGAAATCTCCCCCGTCATACCCGGCGAATGCCGGGTATCCAGGGTTTCAAAGCTCGATTTATGCAGAGAGCGCGGCGCTCGCGGCATGGACGGCGCTTCGGAACCCTGGCGCGCTTGCAGACTCGTTCTTGGAGAACGGCGCATTTCCCAAAGCAAGCTGTGCGGCTCCCGCGCGGGACAAGCCCGGTAATGACAAGAAAACAAGACCCCGCCGCGGCGCTTCACCGCACAAAAGAAAAAGGGCCGCACTTGGCGGCCCTTTGTCGTCTCGGATCTTGGTGGGTATTAGCCCGCGAACTCACGCACGGGCAGACCCAGCAGCCAGTACAATCGCGCCGGAAAATCGCACTGCGATTTTTGGCGCGATCCCCCGGAGGGGTGGTGGCTGGATTAGCCGGCTGTGAATTCCCGGATCGGCAGGCCCAGCAACCAGTAAACCCAAACAAAAAGGAACAGCCACACCACGTCGACGAAGTGCCAGTACCAGGCGGCCGCCTGGAACCCGATGTGCTTGTGCGCCGAGAATTGGTTGTTCGCCGCGCGGAAGCCGCAGACGATCAGGAACACCGTTCCCACGAACACGTGGAAGCCGTGGAAGCCCGTGGCCAGGAAGAACGTCGAGGGATAGACGCCGTCGGTCAGGCTGAACTCGGCATGGACGTATTCGTACGCCTGCAGGCCGAGGAAGAGGGCGCCCAGGGCCGCGGTGATGAAGATCCACTTCGCGGCTTTCTGGTTGTTGCCTTCTTCGATGTAGATGTGCGCGCGCGTCACGGTGCCGCCCGAGGTGAGCAGGATGATGGTGTTGTAGAACGGCAGCTCCCACGCATCGAGCGGGATGATGCCTGCGGGCGGCCACTGCAGCGTCGAGGTCGAGAAGCCCAGCGCGTTATGGAAGAACGCCCAGAAGAAGGCGACGAAGAACATCACTTCCGAAGCGATGAACAGCACCATGCCCATGCGCAGGCCGTGGCTGACCTCTTCGGTGTGCGCCTTTTCCTTCACCGACTCACGGACGACATCCCTCCACCACATTACCATGGTGAGGATGATGAGGGCGAAGCCCGGCAGAATCTTGAAGATCCCCGGCTCCATGCCGAACACCGGCACCTCATGGAAGAAGAAGATCGCGCCAAGCGCGAGAAGCAGCGCCCCGAGCGAACCCAAGGCCGGCCAGGGGCTCGGGTTCACCATGTGATAGTTATGTTTGGCGTGTCCACTCATGGAAGTGATCCCTCTGTCTCTCTAATTGCCTGCGCCGTCTTCCACGGGGAATCCGTCCTTCGAACGGAAGAACGTATAGGACAGCGTGATGGTTTTGACTTCTTCAGTGTGCTCGTCGCTCGCAAGTGCGGGGTCGACGTAAAAGGTGACGCCCATGTCGACGCTCTGACCGGGCTGAAGCGTCTGCTCCTGGAAGCAGAAGCATTCGATCTTGTTGAAGTACTTCCCGATCTTGTCGGGCGTGACGTTGAACGTCGCGGTGCCCGTCGTCGGATGATCGGCCAGATTGGTGGCGCGATAGTAGAGCGTCACCGTTTCGCCGAGGTTCATCGTCGCGGACTTTTGCGACGCTTCGAATTTCCAGGCGAGCTGCGGGTCGGTGTTGGCGTCGAAGCGCACCGTGACCTGCCGGTCGATGATCTGCGTCGTATTTTCCGCAACGATCTGCGGATCGCCGCCGATGCCGATGGCCCGGCAGAAGGCGTCGTAATAAGGCACCAAGGCAAACGCCGACCCGACCATCACCGCCGCTCCCCCAAGGGAGAGCGCGGCGACGCGGATATTAGCCCTCTCCCGCTTGCGGGCGCGGGGATCGCTCAGTTGCTCATGAGCGCCCTGGCCCTCAGTCACACCTTGGGTGTGGCCGCGGGTTGGGTGAGGGGCTTTCTCGGTTCCGGACACGTCTCTACCGAATACTTACTCAGCCGGATGCGCGGCCGCGCGGGCCAGCACAGGCGGTTCTTCGAAGGTGTGGAACGGCGCCGGCGAAGCCACGGTCCACTCGAGGGTCGTCGCACCTTCACCCCACGGGTTGGCGACCGACTTCTTGCCGAAGAACATGCTGTGCGCGGCCATTCCCAGGAAGAACAGGCTCGAGAGCCCGGCGATGTAGGCGCCGATGGTCGAGACGTAGTTCCAGCCCGCGAAGACGTCCGGATAGTCGATGTAGCGGCGCGGCATGCCGGCAAGACCAAGGAAGTGCTGCGGGAAGAACGTGAGGTTCACGCCGATGAAGGTCGTCCAGAAGTGGAGCTGGCCGGCCCATTCGGGGAACACGTTGCCCGTCATCTTGTCGTGCCAGTAGTAGTAGGCCGCGAAGATCGCGAACACGGCGCCGAGCGACAGCACGTAGTGGAAGTGGGCAACGACGTAATAGGTGTCGTGCATCACGATATCCATGCCGGCGTTGGCCAGCACGACACCGGTAACCCCGCCGACGGTGAACAGGAAGATGAAGCCCACGGCCCACATCATCGGGGTGCGAAACGAGATCGAGCCGCCCCACATGGTGGCGATCCACGAGAAGATCTTGATGCCCGTGGGCACCGCGATCGCCATGGTCACGGCGATGAAGTAGGCGCGGTAATTCACGTTCATGCCCACCGTGTACATGTGGTGCGCCCACACGACGAAGCCGACGACGCCGATCGAGGCCATCGCATAGGCCATCGCGAGGTAGCCGAACACCGGCTTGCGGCTGAAGGTCGAGACGATGTGGCTGACGATGCCGAAGCCCGGCAGGATCATGATGTAAACTTCGGGGTGGCCGAAGAACCAGAACAAGTGCTGCCACAGCAAGGGATCGCCGCCGCCGCGCTGGTCGAAGAAGGCCGTTCCGAAGTTACGGTCGACGAGCAGCATGGTCAGGGCGCCGGCCAGCACCGGCATCGCGAGCAGGAGCAAGACCGCGGTGATCAGGGTCGCCCACACGAACAAGGGCATCTTGTGCATGGTCATGCCGGGTGCCCGCATGTTGAAGATCGTGGTGATGAAGTTCGTGGCGCCGAGGATCGAGGAGGCGCCCGCGAGATGCAGCGACAGGATCGCGAAGTCGACCGCGAGTCCCGGTTCGCCCGCGTTGCCCGAGAGCGGCGGATAAAGCGTCCAGCCGGTGCCGGCGCCGCCTCCCATCACCATCGAAAGGACGAGAAGGGTGAGGGCCGGCGGCATCAGCCAGAACGAGATGTTGTTCATGCGCGGGAAGGCCATGTCCGGCGCGCCGATCATCATCGGCACCATCCAGTTGCCGAAACCGCCGATCAGCGCGGGCATCACCACGAAGAACACCATCAGAAGCGCATGCGCGGTCACCAGCACGTTATAGAAGTGCTTGTCGGTGATGAACTGCAGGCCCGGATGCATCAGCTCGGCGCGGATCATCATCGAGAACCCGCCGCCCACCAGGGCCGCGACCACCGCGAACACCAGGTACATCGTGCCGATGTCCTTGTGGTTGGTGGAGTACAGCCAGCGGGTGATGCCGGTGGGGTGATGGTCGTCGTGGCTCCCGTGTACGGGGCCGTGGCCGTGGGGATGGGGATCGGCGTGAGAGGCTGCACTCATGGGACAGATGCTCCGAGAAACGTAATTCTAGTTGCCGGCGGCGAGCGAAACGGCGTCTTTCGACGCGGGCGCAAGGCCTGCTTTTTCTTGTTCGACCCAGCGCTGGTACTCTTCCTTGCTCACAGCGTCGACGACGATGGGCATGTAGGAGTGATCGACGCCGCACAGTTCCGAGCACTGGCCGTAGTAGCGGCCGGGCTTGGTGATGCGGGTCCAGGTTTCGTTGATGCGGCCGGGCATGTTGTCGAGCTTCACGCCGAAGGCCGGGATCGTCCAGGCGTGGATCACGTCGGTGGCGGTGAACAGGAGGCGGATGTTGGTGTCGACCGGCAGAATGACGTGGCGGTCGGTTTCCAGAAGGCGATGCTGGCCGGCCTTGATGTCGACTTCCGCTTCGGGAAGCGCGATGGCGTCGAAGGAGACGCCGGCATCCACATATTCATAGGACCAGAACCACTGATTGCCGGTGATCTTCAAGGTCATGTCGGCTTCGGTGGTGTGGTCGAGGTAGTAGAGGATCCGGTAGGACGGCACCGCGATGGCCACCAGGATGAAGACCGGAACGACGGTCCAGATCACTTCGATCATGGTGTTGTGCGACCACTTGGCCGGAACCGGATTGGACTTTTCGTTGAAGCGCACGAAGCAAATGACCAAGAGCGCCAGCACGAACACGCTGATGGCGACACACACCCAGGTGAGCAGGGTATGGAAATCGTAGAGCATCTCCGCCTGCGGCGTGGCGGGCGTCTGCAGGTTGAGCTGCCACGGCTTCGGGAAGGAGGGGGTCGGCATTGGCTCGGCGGCCAAGACAGGCCCGAGGAAAGGGACGCTCGAAAGGACGGCGGCAATCGCCAATGTCACACGACTCACACTCTGTCTCCATTGCAACCCTGCGGACGGCCCCCGTTTAAGGGGCCGGACTGGGTGGTTCAACCGATATTTTTTGGGCGTTTGCAAATTCCCCTGCTGCGCCAATGGGTTCTGAAGAAACCCTCTGAGCATGCCCCGGCGGGAGACTAGCCGAATGGGCAACCGAGGTAAACCCGCATTCCCCGGATGAACATTGAGGTTGCAAGGATGCTGCCATCGATTCAGACATAGGTATCAGCAACTTATGTCGTTGGATCGGGGACAATCATGGCGCACCCAGCGGGTGAAGTGGAATCGGACGCACCTCGGCTCGATTTCG
>CAMDOZ010000176.1 GCA_945903705.1 Fidelibacterota bacterium
ACCCGGCCCGTCGCGGTCGATCATCGCCGGCGTCTTGTTGTTCGGGCTGATCTTGAGGAACCAGGGCTGGAACTGCTCGCCCTTGCCGATCACCACCGGATGCGCCCGGTACGGCAGCCCGCATTCCTCGAGCATGATGTGGACCTTGTGGCCGTTCGAGGTCGGCCATGAATACAAATCGATCATCGTTCACCCGTTGATGCGAAGCGCCGCGCGGCCGATCACCTCGCCGCGCTCGACAAGCTCGTGCACAGCCTCCGCCTCTTCCAGTGGACGTAGCACCGAGACCAGCGGAAAGACTTCGCCGCGGGCGACGAGATCGAGCGATTCCAGGACGTCGCTGCGCGTGACGTAGCGGCTGCCCAGCAAATCCTGCTCCTTGTTGAGCATGTCGGCCGCGGACGCCTGGAAAGGCTTGCCCGAGCCGCCGAGCGTGACCAGGCGGCCGCGCCGGGCCAGCGCCTTGCAGCCGGCTTCGAGCGTCGCCGTCGCGGAGACGTAATCGACCACCACGTCGACGCCCTTGCCGCCCGTCAATTCCAGCAACTGCTCGGCGACGCGGCCCGTGCTCGCATCGACCACCTCGTCGGCCCCTGCTTTCCGGCAGGCGTCGAATTTCCCGGGCTTCGTATCCACCGCTATCACGCGCGCCCTCGCCCATTTCGCCATCATCAGTTGATGGATGCCGAGCCCGCCGCCGGCGCCAATCACAGCGACGGTCTCGCCCGCCCTCACCCGCGCCCGGCGCAGCACCTTGTAGGGCGTCGCCAGCGCGTCGGTGACCACGCCGATCTCGGCGGGGTGCTTCTTGTGGTCGAGACCTTCCGGCAGCTTGATGAAGTTCCGCGCCGGAAGCTTGACGTAGTCGGCATAGGCGCCATCGCATTCAAGCCCGATCTGGCCGCCGCTGTTCTCGCACAGCGGCTCAAAGCCGGTCAGGCACCAGCGGCAATGGCCGCAGTCGAGATAGAAATATGTGGTCACGGCATCGCCGACCTTGAGTCCGGTCACGCCGGGGCCTGCCTCGACGATCTCGCCGGAGATCTCGTGGCCGATGATGCGCGGGAACTGCACCTTCCGCCGCCCGGCCTTGACGTGCTGGATGGTCAGGCCGGCGCCGCAGGTGAAGACGCGGGCCACCGCTTCGCCCGGCCCCGCGACCGGATCGGGCCGCTCGACCCGCTCGAACGGCAGGTTCGGACCCTTCAAAACCATTGCCTTCATCGAAGCTTCCTTGAGACCCTGGCCCGCACCCGAGGGGCCAACGCAAAGCCGATTTTAGAGGACCTATCCAGACGCGCGAATAGTCTATAATTGCCGCAACGCGCCCGCCATTCGTGCCGGGCGTAGCACAAGGGGAGAGACGGATGACAGGCGACATCAAACTGGGCACGGCACCGTCGGCCAATCCTTCGCCGGCGAAACCCGGAGAAGCGCAATCCGCGACGGTCCGCTATGTCGACCGGCCGGAATGCCAGGAGACATTCGCCGATTCCATCAACCACGTCTATTTCGACGGTCAGTCGCTGCGGCTTGAGTTCGGCATCACCCGGCTCGACGAAGTGAAGCCCAACACGCCCGTCACCGGCCGCCGCTATCCCGCGCAGCGGATGGTTCTCACCCCCACCGCCGCGGTGGAATTGATCAACCGCATGCAACAGGTCGGCGCGGCGCTGACGCAGGCCGGCGTGGTCAAGGCAAATCCGCCAAAACAGCCGAACGCCGGAGCGACCACGACGGCGAACTGATAACGGTTCAGCTCACTTTGTCTGCATCGGCGCGGAGTCCATTCCGACGCCGGTCAACTGGCCGAACAGCGTCGCAAGCCTCTCGCGGTCGGCATCGGGCAATGGCGGCTTGAGCAGGGACGCGACGTTGGTGCGCAGATGCCCGGCGTCGCCGGTGCCGAACAGCACCACATCCACGCCCGGCTCGTGGCGGGCAAAGCGATACGCCGCCTCGGTGATGTTGGCCGCGCCGCTTTCGTGAATGAGGAAGCCGAGCGGTTCGGCGCTTTCGCCGAGCGAGGCGTCGATCTTGCCCTTCGCGGCCGCGTCGCGGAGCGCCGCCACGACCCGTTCAGGCCTGGCAAAGATGCTGCGCACGGCAAACATCAACAGTGTGCCGATGCGCTTGTCCCGCGTGAGCGGGAAAAGCTGGCGCCGCGCGCTGTGGTGCATCATATGGAAGGCCACCATGAATACCTCCCAGATGCCGTCCTGCGTGGCGCGGACCAGCATCTCGTGCGAAAAATCCTCGGTCGGCTGCTCGGTGATGCCGATGTGCCTGATCTTGCCCTTGGCCTTCTGCTCCAGCAGCACGGGCCCGATGGTATTCAGGGCATGGTCGTATTCATACGGCATGATCCCGTGCAACTGGAACACGTCGACGTAGTCGGTGCCCAACAGCCGGAGCGAATTGTCCAGGCTCGCGATCACCCGCTCCGGCGTCCACCATTCATCGTTGCGGTGAACGAAGGCCTTGGTGGCGACGACGACCGACGGCCGCGGAATGGACTTCAGCGCCTTTCCGACCGCCGCTTCGGTGCCGTAGACCGGCGCGGTGTCGAGAAGGTTGATGCCCAGGTCCACGGCGTCGAGGATGAGCCGCGCGGCCTCGTCTTCGGTCTTGCCGGACGGGAGGCCGAGGCGGCTGAACCCGCCGCAGCCCAGCCCTGCGACGCTGACCTTAAGCCCGGTCCTACCCAGCGTGGTGTATTGCATTCCTGTCTTCGGCCTCCGCGCAGTTCAGCGAAATGTCTAGCGAACGCGCCGAACCGCCGCAATGCGCGCAGGGAGGAACCTCGCTGCAGCCCGTGCGAGCGTTTGCTGGGATATCTGCTGCTTGTCGTAGATGTCACCCGCAATCAGAACGGCGGATGCGCCGTTCTTCACCGCGAGTTCACCGAGCGTGCGGACCACGGCTTGGCGCGCGTCCTGCAGAACAGTCGCCGTCTCAGGCATGAAGGTGCCAAAAGCCTTGCCGATTTGCAGATCGGAGGAATGGATGAACTTCATGGGGCGTACCGCGCTAGGTCTCTGGGAATAACCGGGGGAACAGAATGTCGAGCGTCTCGATAGGGAAGCGAAGCGACATAGGCCCTTTCGGAGTGTCCGATGCTAAAAGACCTGCGACGATCACATCATTAAACACGCGTCGCGCGGTTCGTTCGGGCAAGCCGGTGATGCGCGGCACGTCCCCGCGCTCGAATTCTCCGCGAATGAGCGCTTCTTCCAGCAACCGGGCGGATTCCGGCTTCAGCTTTTCGCTGCGCTCGACAAAGGCGCGGAGCCGCTTTGTCAGGGTGTCGAGCTCGAACAGGTCCGACATAAAGGTGACCTGATCGAGACACACGCGCAAAAACCACAAGATGAACTCGGTCAATGCGCGCTGCGAGAGGTTTCCGCGGCCGTCGAGATCGCCCTGCCGGAGCATGTCGGCGTGGTCCATCATGCGCTTGTAATCGCCCCGGCTCTCCAGGCCGCGCGCGAGCCCTCGGGAAATCGACCACAACCCGTGAGCGCCGATGCCGGCGATGTGCGCCATGCCGTGACTCATCAGCCTGCTGACGCGACCATTCCCGTCCGGGAAGGGATGAATGTAGTTGAACCGGTGGTGCGCCGCCGGGATGGCCAGGATACGCGCGGCTTTGCCCAATCGGTCAAAGCGGTAGCGATCGGCGAAATAGGTCATGAAATCCGCGACGCGGTGACTGGAAGGCGGCTGATGCCTGCCGACCGCCACATCGTGTTCCGGTCGCGAGCGCCATGCGCCCGGCTCCATGACGAACTCACGGTCGACGGCACGAATGCGCAGCATTTCCTGCGGCGCGTCTCGATAGAATTCGCGATGAAGCCAAAGGATGAAGTCAACCGAGGCCGGTTCCGGCAAGCGGTCTTTTGTGTACATCAGATCCACTTCGGCCTGGACGCGCACATGCGCGGCCGCCTCGATCTGTAGATTACGGCGCTCGCGATCGTCATCGAACTGTCCGGCGAGCGCACGTTCGATGTCTTTAGGCCGGGTGTTATGCCCCTCGATGAGGTTGCTGTAGTAGCTGTTCATGATCCGCACGAGGGCGGCGAGACTGGCCGCGGTGCGCGGATTCAAGGCGTGGCCCAACTTGGCCGAAGCCGCCGCGAGTTCCGCGACGACATCGGAGATGGCTTCCGACACCTCTTCAAGGCGTACTGGCTCGATGCGCTGAATGCTTTCAATCATGTCGTCTTTGGCCGATTTCTTAGTTTCAATAAGTGCATGATGATAAATGAAAAATGATCTATAATCTAGGTCATTTGGCCGGTCTTTTGGCCGGTCTTAAGAGGGCCGCCCTGGCCGTTCCTCTCTACAATCTAATGCACTGATAATATTATAGAATCCTAATTCGTTGACCGGATTTGGCCGCTAGGGTGGCCGATCTATCGCGGCGGTATCAGATACCTCTGGCTGCAACTTTCTCGATATATTTTCAAAGCAGCCTACCGGATTTGGCCTCGCCATTTCGCTCCAGAACATAGGCCCGCTTGCGAAGGAGATGACATTGCACGCATTGCAGTCGACCGGTCCTGACCGCGCGTCATGGCAGGACCGGGTCAAGACGGGCAAGCTCGGCGAGCACCGCCCGGAGGACATCGTGTCTGCCTGCCGGCGGCTTGATCCGGACAAGGATGAGCGCCTGCTCGGCCAGTTGATGAGCCATATCGGCGTGCTCGCTACCCGCTATCTGGCCAAGCGCATCAATCGCAACCGGCCCAATGGGGGAAAAGACGCATTGGAGAATGTCCAATCACAGATGTTTGCCGCGATCCTTGACCCCGACGCTGCCGACGGCTTCGGTTACGAGACCGCCTTCTACCCCAAGCTCAGGCAACGGTTGATCGACGAGCTGCGCCGCGACGACAAGCGGCGCGAGCGCTACGAGCCGTTCTCTGAGGACGACGAGGGCGAAGACATCGTTCCCGCCGATCGCTTGAGCCTCAATCCCGAGGAGACGGCGATCATGTTCGACGTGATTCAGCGGTTGCCGGACGAAAAGCGGAAAGCCTTTCTGCTGCGCCGCGCGGGGTTCGATTATGTCTCGGAACGCGCCGATGTCCCGACGATCGCAAGCATGCTGAAACGCTCCGACAAGACCGTGCGCACATGGGTCGCCGAAGCCGAGAAATTGATCCGTCAGGAATTGGGAGTGAAGACATGAACACGAAGCACGAAGATAGGTCGCTCGACGCGGTGCTGTTCCGCTTTCACTGCGAGGTCTCAGCGCCGACGCCCGAGATTGTCGCGGCATGGCGGCGTGAGTATCCGGAACATGCGTCCGAAATCGAGGCTCACGCCATAGAGGTTCTCGACGTGGAATCGCGCGTGGGCGCGGAGGTGTCGGATATGGCAAGCCTCGAAACAAAGGCGCGGAGCGCGGCCCTGAATGCGGTTTTTGAAGCCAAACGCCGCGGCGCTTCCGCGCGCGCCCAAAGCGCGTCCTTGCGTGAAGCCGCCGAGCAAGTCGGCATGCCGCTGCGCGAGCTGGCGGACAAGGTGGGCATCGCGCG
>CAMDOZ010000177.1 GCA_945903705.1 Fidelibacterota bacterium
AAGCGCGGAACGCCGCAGCTAAATGGCAAGGTAGAGCGATCACATCGCTCGGATCAGGAAGAGTTTTACCAGCTCCTGTCCTACAAAGATGACGTCGATCTCGGTGCCAAACTCGACGAGTGGGAGAACTTCTACAACTTCAACCGACCACACGGCGCCTTCAATGGAAAAACGCCTTACGAGGCTCTCAGGGAAAAGCTATAATCCCCAAACTCAAGTGTCTCGCAAGTTCGTCGACCTTACACATCAACACAAGACTTCGCAAAACGCTGGGCTGGAAAACACCCGCTGAAGCCCTCGACAAATTCTTCGCAAATGCCCATAAGGATGGTGTTGCGACGACCGGTTGAATCCGCCCACCTTGGTGTGGAACGACCCCGCTTTAGGGATTTGGTGGCCGACATCGGACCCGGTCCTGTCACGCAGAGACCAAATCGGGCATTTCGTGGTCTGATGCGATCAAATTTCTCCTGGCCGGTGCAAATATGAATTCCACGAGCGACCATACTTTGACGATCTCCGCGGCCATCGCCGAGAACGCCGCCAACCTTCAGAAGCTCAAGGAGCAAACAGCCGACATCGCGCGCGCCGGCGATCTGATGATAGCAGCGCTGCGCGCCGGCCGCGCTATCTACTTTTGCGGCAACGGCGGATCTGCCGCCGACGCTCAGCATCTCGCCGCCGAATTATCGGGAAGGTTTTTAAAAAACCGCCGGCCCCTGCCCGGCGTGGCTTTAACGACCAATTCCTCAGCCTTAACCGCGATCGGTAACGACTTCGGCTTCGACGAAGTGTTTTCGCGCCAGCTGGAAGGTGTCGGCACGCGGGGCGATGTCCTGGTGTCGCTTTCGACCAGCGGCAACAGCTCCAACGTCGTCAAGGCCGTTGAGAGCGCGCGCTCGCTGGGCATGAAGACTATTGGCCTGACCGGCGAACGCGATAGCGCCCTTTCGGCCAAATGCGACATCTGTCTCAAGGTTCCCTCCACATCAACCCCACGCATTCAGGAAATGCACATTCTGGTCGGCCATATCTTGTGTGAATTAGCCGAGAACGCTGTCACGTGAAGCGAGCGTGCTCATGAGCGGAGCCCGGCAATGCGTGATACTCGTGGGCGGAAAGGGGACGCGTCTCGGCGCATTGACGAAGGATACGCCTAAGCCGCTCCTTCCGGTTGGCGGACGCCCGTTCTTAAGCTACCTCATCCAAGAGGCCGCGCGGCATGGCTCCGAGCGCATCCTATTGCTGGCCGGTTTCAAGGCTGAGGCGTTCGCAAACGAGCTCGACGTCTTGCGAGCTGCCGTTCCTGCTGCAGTCGAACTCAAGGTCTTGGCTGAGCCCGAGCCCCTGGGAACCGGGGGTGCCCTAAAGTTCGCCGCGCCGCACCTGGACGAGCACTTTCTTTTGCTCAACGGCGACAGCTTCTTCGACATCAATCTCCTGGACCTCGCCGCCCCGCCGTTACCGGAGGCGAGTGTCGGCCGGCTGGCTCTCAAGCCAGAGGTCGATGTCAGTCGCTACGGCACCGTCGGGCTGAAGGGCGAAAACGTGACCACGTTCGCCGAAAAGAACTCTGCGGGCGGTCCGGGGCTGATTAACGGCGGTATCTATTGGTTCAACCGGTCGCTCCTCAACCACTTCGGCAATGGTTTTGTGTCCTTGGAAACCGAGGTCTTGCCTAAGCTCGCGATTGCCGGCCGGCTGCTCGGCAAAGTCTATGACCGCTTTATGCTCGACATCGGGTTGCCCTATTCTCTCGAACAAGCGCAAACTTCTGTTCCTGCCCAGATGCGGCGGCCGGCGGTGTTTTTGGATCGCGATGGCGTGATCAATCGGGACGTGGGTTACGCCCACCGGCCGGACCAAATCGTTTGGGTTGATGGCGCCCTAGCCGCCATCAAGACCTTCAATGACGCTGGGTTTTATGTGTTTGTCGTGTCTAATCAGGCTGGAGTGGCCCGCGGCTATTATACCGAGGCCGACGTTATGGCGCTGCACCGCTGGATGGCCGCGCAGATGGCAGCGGCGGGCGCCCACGCCGATGCCTTCGCGTACTGCCCTTTCCACCCCGATGGCACCGTCGCCGCCTACGCCAAGGCCTCACCCCATCGCAAGCCCGCGCCGGGCATGATCCTTGATCTTCTAAAAACCTGGCCGGTGGCAAAGGATCAGAGCTTCCTGATCGGCGATCGGGCCCACGACATCGAGGCCGCCGCCGCCGCCGGACTTCCCGGGTACCTGTTCGAAGGCCACGACCTCTCGGCCTTCATCGAAAGTCGCATCGGGATGCCGGCACGATGAATTCACGTCTTGCTAAGTGCAGGGAACTGGCCAGACTCTGGACGGAGACCGAGGCCTAGGCTACCATTCCGCCCAGGCGGCCAGGTCGAGGGGTGAGCCGGTGATAGGGCGGGTGATTCCAGCGCCCATGACTTCGGGCCCACGACTTCGGCTGAGCCTCGATAGATCGCCAATCTTAAGAATTACCCGCTTTGCAGGGTCGTCGGCATATGAATGAGCTCTACTTGTCCGAAGCAATGGTCGCCCGTGCGTTCTGGACGGAACTACGCTCCACCACGCGCGCAAACGAGGCCGCCCGAGAGGTGGACACAATCATCTTTCCCCATTCCGAAGTTGTCGGAAAATCGTTTCCGACCCAGACCGGATCTATTTCGCGGGACTCCGCCGAACTCATCTGGCTGATGGCCCGCTATTTTCAACCCAAGCGCATCGCCGAGGTCGGAACGTTCATCGGCCGGTCCACGCTATCGCTTTACCATGGCGCCAAGCCGTCACTGGAGTTCCTGGCCACCTGCGATTACAGCTACGACACTTGGCATGCGCCGGCAGGCGATGCGAAATCCAAAATTCGCTACTTCGGGAAAACCGCCAGTCAAGCGATGTTCCAGGCGTTGGCCGCGGAAGGAAAGAAAATCGACCTCTTTCTCCTTGATGGGCGTATCAGCGGAGAAGACCTTGGCCTGATCGAAAAACTAATGACTCCGAATTCCGTGTTCATTGTCGATGACTTCGAAGGCGTCGAAAAGGGCGTCGCGAATGTTTTCCATTTGCGGGAAAAATTTAAGGACCTGATATTGCTAACGCCGGATTCCGAACTCAAGAACGGCTGGAATGACTCGCACTGCCTGGCTCTCCTGCTGCCCACAGCGAATATTCGTGTTACACGCCAACAGCGTCTGCCATTAGGGCTGATGTGATCCTGCGCATGCCGTTCTCAAACCTGCAGCATTTTTCCTGACCATTACAACCCGATGGCCAAAATAGTATTGACCTTGGAGGACGGGCTCAAACAAGCAGCGGAGTACCTTGCTGCCGGAAACTGGGACCTCGCGGAAACGTTTTATCGCACGATCTTGGCGAAGATCCCCGGGAATTGGGAAGCCGAACACGGTCTGAACAAAGCGCTGGAATTGAAGGGGCTAGATTCTCCGAGCGCCTCTCCGACCTTCACTCTCATGCGGCCGGCAACCGAGCCCAGCACCGGTGAACTTCAGGCGCTTAACGCTCTCTTCGAACTTGGCCGGTTTAGCGAGGTCGAAGCCGGCGCCCGAAGACTCGCCGATGCTCACCCGAAGAGCCACGCGGTACACGCGATTCTGGGTGTGGCGCTTTGGCGGCAAAACAAATTCGATGACGCCATTGCCAGCTATAAGCGATCGCTTGAAATCCAGCCTAACAATTCGGAAACCCGTAACAACCTCGGCACGGCGCTGTTCGGTCAGCGCAAGTTCGCCGAAGCTGCGGAGAATTTTGAGCGGGCACTAGCGATTAAGCCCGACGATCCCGCGGTTTATTACAACCTCGGCATGGCGCTCGAGAACGCGGGCGAGGCCGTCGCAGCGGCGGCGGCTTACACGGCGTGCATTACCCGCGCGCCGGACAACACGGCCGTCCACATGGGCTTAATGCGGACTTTAACAGTCTTGGGTGATGTCGCGGTGGCCGATGAATGGGCTTTAAATCGCGGCCTGCCGCTGATGCAAAGGCTTTCCGAGCAAGGACTGTTCAATAAGATGGCGGAGCTTGTCTCCGTATTCTTTCAATTTCAAAGGATTCAAGATACCGAAGAACAATATGCGCGATTTTGCGTCCCTGCCATGGAGGTGTTTTACCGAACCGTAAGGAATGCAGAGTCGTTGCAACCCGCGCTGCCCCTGACATTGCATCCGCGAGGCCAGAAAAAACGAAAAATCGCGTTCTTCGCGGAAGCCATCTCCGAGCTTGCCCATACCCGCAACCTGTTCAATTACGTCCGATCCATCGCAACGCGGCCTGACCTCGATCTCGAACCGGTCATTTACTACGCCGCTGCCGGGCCCGAGAAGGTTATCACGCAATACCATGATATAGGCGTCAGAACCTTCCAGATCCCGCCCGGACTGGGAACAGAAAAATCCGGGCTATGGCTGCGCGAGCATCTTCGTGAAACCGAAACAGATGTGTGCGTCATCCTTGGGACGCTCTCCGGCATATTTGTGTTTTTGCTCGGGCTGCGCGTCGCCCCAATCCAAATTTGGTGGTCACAGAAATATCATGGGCTGAAATTCGACCATATCGACGGCTATCTGACCCTGGGAGGATTTGAGCCCCATCGTGAAATCCAAGGGCGATCCTGGAGATGCGTTCCGGGGCTTTTCGGGCCGGAAATCACTTTGCCGGCTGATTCATCGGCGATGGCGGAGGCCGGCAGGGTCCGGGCATCGCTCTTAGATGGACGTTTCTCCAAGATCGCCGGCGTCGTTGGGCGCGAAGAGAAACTCGACAACGATGATTACTGGGATTGCATCGCCAAAATATTAAAACAGCATCCTGAGATGCTTTTCATATGGTCGGGCCGCAGCGAGCGCCGGACGATCAAACAGCGTATTGAGGCCAGGGGCCTGGCCGACCGCTGCCGCTTTGTGGGATGGGTGAACACCAAGGTCTACGTCAACGTCGTCGATATTTATCTGGACTCGTTTCCGTTCCCCGGCGGCCACACCCTGATCGAGGCGATCATGGCCAATAAGCCCGTGGTTTCGCTAGTCACAAAGGAAGCGCGCCGCATCGGCATTCCGATTTTTGCCGAACCCTGGCTTAAAAACGACGGTGGCGCGACCTTGCGACAGTATAATTTCGATCCGATCTTTACCGGGCCAGGCGGCGAGGACCTATTGCCGTTGGTTCCTGATACCAGGACTTACGTCGCCCGCGCCCTGGCTCTTGTGGACGATGAGGGATTCCGGGCCCGGTGGATCGCCGCCAGCAGGCAATTTGTCGAGCGATATCTGACGGATATGAAGCGTCCGGCGGACATGCTAAATATGCACATTCTGGAAGTAATTCGTGATAGAGAACAGGTTCTTAAGGCATAGGAGCCTCGCGATCTGCTCCCTTCCGAGTGGTCCATCGACTATTTTAGTCTGGACCATGAAGGAGAAGAGAAATGGGCAAGAGGCACCGGCCGGAGGAGATTATCGGCAAGCTGCGTGAGGCAGAGATCGTGCTGGCGCAGGGTGGGACGACTGGGGATGCGTGTCG
>CAMDOZ010000178.1 GCA_945903705.1 Fidelibacterota bacterium
CGACCACCGCATTAAAAGTGCGATGCTCTACCACTGAGCTACGGGCCCCACCTTTTAAGAGGGCCGCACCATAGGGGCGGCCCATATCGGGGTCAAGAAACCTGATTCGCCGGCTGCCCGTGAGCGATTGTTAAGCGGGTCTCCGGGCGCTAAATATGCCCCTGCGAAGTCTTTTAGGGGCTCATGATGCCTGTGGCTGACGTCAAGCGGCGAGAAGCCCTCGCCTTGCTCGATGCACAGGCGTGGGAGAAAGCGCGCCTCGCGCTCCTCGATATTCTCGAATCCGGCGAACACAATGCTCCGACGGACGCTGAGCTATGGTTCGGGCTTTCGCGCGCGTGGGAGGGGTTAGGCAATACCGGCGAATGCGAAAAGGCCCTCCGTCAGGCCTACGAGCTCGCCCCCAAGGATCCGGCGATCGCAGCCGCCTCAGCGGATCGACTGATCGCCTACGGCGTCACGGATCAGGCCATCAATGTCATAAAGCGCGCCCTATTTGCCCATCCCCAGCACGTCGATCTCCTATGGCGGCTCGCCGACGCCTATGAACTGGACAGACAATTCGGAGCTGCCCTCAAGATTTGCGCCACGCTGGCCAAGCTCGCGCCGGGCGATGCATTGCCTCGTTTGAAGGCGGGCCGCCTCCGCACGCTCGGCTCCGACCTTGCCGGCGCCGAGCGAGAATTCCGCGCCGCGGTCGCCGTCGAGCCCGGCAATCCCGCCGCCATGGACAGTCTCGCCAGCATTCTGCGCGCGATGGGACGAGTCGATGAGGCGCGGCAGGTCTTGGCGAAGCGTGCAGATCTGGGCCACGATCGCACCGAAGCCGCCGTCGCGCGCTTCAAAGCGGCCACCACTCAGCCGGTCGTTCCGCGCAATCAGGCGGAGATCGACGAAGCGCGAGAGCGGTTGGCGGCGGCTCTCGCGACTGGACCTGAAGCTCCAATCGACGATCCCTTCCGCGCAGGCCTCGGGCCCAATTTCTTCCTCAACTATCAAGCCCTGAACGACCGCCCCCTGCAGGAGGCGTTCGCCGCCTACTATCTTGCCGCCACGCCGTCCCTCAACATGACGGCGCCGCATGTCGGGCGCGCCGCGCGCGGACGCCGGCTCCGCGTCGGCATTCTTACCGCCTATTTCACCGATCAAACGGTGGGGTATCTCAGCTACGGCCTCGCCCTCAAGCTCGACCGCGACCGTTTCGATGTCGTTCTTTTTCGCCCGTCCCATACGCCGCAAGATGCCCAAACCAAATATTTCCGGGCTGCGGCCAGGGTGGTTGACCTTCCCAGCGACCTTGCGGCCGCCCGCGCGGCGATCGCCGCCGAACAACTCGACATTCTGCATTTCCCGGAAATCGGGATGGACTATTTCACCTACTTCATCGCCTTCGCGCGCCTGGCGACCGTGCAGACCGTCGCCTGGGGCCATCCGGTCACGACCGGTTTGCCGCATATCGATCTTTTCCTCTCGGTCGACGATATGGAACCGCGCGATGGCGAGCGGCACTACAGTGAGGCGCTTGTGCGTTTCAAGAGCCTCTCTTTCGCGGCGGAGCGCCCGCCCAAAATAGCCGTGAACCGCGCGGAGGCCGGGCTCGAGCCGGGCCCCGCCTACGTCTGTTTGCAGAGCCTCTGCAAAGTCCACCCCCGGTTCGATCACGTGCTGGCGCGGATCCTGGCCGAAGATCCGCAAGGTCATATTTACTTCATCAGTAACGGGACCTACGCCGATGGGCTTCTCACGGAGCGCCTCTCAGGTCCGCTCGGAAGCAACATTTCCCGGGTCAAAGTATTACCGCGCATGCTGCGGCCGGGATTTCTCAATCTTGCCGGCGCCGCCGATGTGGCGCTCGATGTGCCGCAATGGTCCGGCGGAAAGACGTCGCTGGAGACATTTGCGATGGGAACTCCGATCGTGCATATGCCGGGCGAATTCATGCGCGGGCGGCACACTCTCGCCTTCTATCGGCGCATGGGGATGACGGCGCCCGTCGTGGACTCCGCCGAGGACTATGCGCGGACGGCTGTGCGGCTCGCCCATGACGACGGCTTTCGTACCGAGGTCCGCGGGCAAATAGAAGAAGCCCAGTCCAAGCTGTTCGAGGACTGGGCTTCCATCCGAGAAATCGAAGATGTTTGGACGGCCGCGGTTTACGCGCGGACGTGAGGCCTATTTCTTCTTAGCCTTGTCGGCGTCGATCCCCACCTGCATGCGGATAATGCGGTCCGGATACGGTACGCGGCCGTTGGCGTTCGGATCGCCCTTGCGGATCTTGTCGACGAATTCCATCCCTGAAACGACCTGACCCCAAAGGGTGTAGTTGCCGTCGAGATGCGTGCTGTCGTTGAGGACGATGAAGAATTGGCTGTCGGCGCTGTTGATATTGGAGGCGCGCGCCATAGAGACCGCACCGCGCAGGTGGCTCTCCTTGTTGAACTCCGCCTGGATGTTCTTGCCCGAGCCGCCGGTGCCGTCACCTTGCGGATCGCCCGTTTGCGCCATGAAGCCGTCGATCACGCGGTGGAACACGACGCCGTCGTAGAAACCCTGGCGGACCAGGTCCTTGACGCGCGCGACGTGCACCGGTGCGAGGTCGGGACGCATGCGAATGACGACGCGGCCGTATTCCAGATCCAGGTAAAGCGTGAATTCAGGGTCCAATTTGACAGTCTCCTTTGGGACGACGGGAGCCGAGGGCGCCGCGGGCTTCGCCGCTGGCGCCTGCGAGGCGGGTTGACCGGTCGGGCTGGGCTTCGGTTTAGGCGGGGCCAGCGGGGCGACGGACGATGGCTTCGCTTTCGCAGCAGGCGCGGCGGGAGCCTGAGCGAAAGTCGCTGCGCTGAATGCGAAGCTCAGAAAGACGGCGATCGCAAACGCTGCAAGGGCGGAAAAACGTGTGTGAAACACAGGCAAAGTCTCCTCGAAAGGTCGGGAAGTCATAACCGCCCCCTCGGCCCGGCACAAGAGATCAGGAGGCGAGCCGCCCTCTCCGAAAAGCCGCTATGTCCTAGGAAAACTTATATTTCCGGCGGACCCGGTCGTTCACACCTTTGGGAACGAAGGTTGAGATGTTGCCGCCGAGGCTTGCCACTTCCTTCACCAGGCGGGAGGCGATGAACTGGTTGTTCTCCGACGCCATGAGGAAGACCGTTTCAACCTGCGAATTGATGCGGGTGTTCATGCCCGCCATCTGGAACTCGTATTCGAAGTCGGAGACCGCGCGGAGACCGCGGATGATGAGGTCGGCGCCCATCTCGGTGACGAAGTCCATGAGCAGGGTATCGAACGGCACGACATCGACCTTCATACCGTTCAGTTTGAGCGCACCCACTTCGGTGCGGCACATTTCCACCCGTTCTTTCAGTGAAAAGAGCGGCCCTTTCCCCGCGTTCACCGCGACCGCGACGATCAGGCGATCCGCAAGGCGGGCCGCCCGATTGATAATATCGAGATGGCCGTTGGTGACGGGATCGAAGGTGCCCGGATAGACCGCGATACGGAGACGGCCTTTTTCGCCGCGTGACGCCGGCGCGCGCGACTGCTTCTTCGCCATGATCATCCCCCTCGCGACCGCACCATTGTCCCGGCGCGATTATACGCTTTCCGCGACTTGCTCTTCACCGTTTTCTTCGAGCGGCAGATGCGCGACCGAGGTGACGTGTTCGTCTTCGCCGGTGGCGAACAAAGTCACGCCCTGGGTCGAACGGCCCGCCACGCGGATATCGGCGACTGGAATGCGGATCAGACGCCCGGCGTCGGTGATCATCATCACCTGGTCGGTGTCGGCTACCGGGAACGAAGCCACCACATCGCCGTTGCGCTTGGTGGTGGCGATGGACACAATCCCCTGCCCGCCGCGGCCCGTGATGCGATATTCGTAGGCCGACGTGCGCTTGCCGAAGCCGTTGAGCGTCGCGGTCAGGATGAATTCTTCGTCAGTCGCGAACCGCTTGTACTCGTCATCGGTCAGGACTTTGCTGGTGGCGGCGCCATTTTCGGCAGCATCCTCACCCCCTGTCTCCTCAACCTCGTCGCCACCGCGTAGTTTCTTGGCCATGCGCAGATAGGCGTCGCGGCTTTCGGTGTCGAAGTCCACATGCTTGAGGATCGACATCGAGATGACCTCGTCGCCCCCCCCTTCACCACCTTGGGCCAACTTGATTCCACGGACGCCGACGGATGAACGGCTCTGGAACACGCGCACGTCCGAAACAGCGAAACGGATGCACTTACCCTGACGGGTGGAGAGCAGCACGTCGTTTTGATCGTTGCCGGTCATCACGCCGATGAGCCTGTCGCCGGCTTCTTCCAGCTTCATGGCGATCTTGCCGGTGCGGTTGATATTGACGAAGTCGGAGAGATCGTTCCGGCGCACGGTGCCGGCCGAGGTCGCGAACATGACGTTGAGCTGATCCCAGGTGCTCTCATCCTCCGGCATAGGCATGACGGTCGAGATCGTCTCGCCCTCTTTCAGTGGGAGGAGGTTGATCATGGCCTTGCCGCGGCTTTGCGGAGTGCCCACGGGCAACTTGTAGACCTTGAGCTTGTAGACCATGCCCAAAGTCGAGAAGAACAGAACCGGCGTATGGGTATTGACGATGTAGAGCGCGCGGACGAAATCCTCTTCCTTCGTCGCCATGCCGGCGCGGCCTTTGCCGCCGCGGCGCTGGGCGCGATAGGTCGAGAGCGGCACACGCTTGATCCAGCCGGTGTTGGTGACGGTCACCACCATATCTTCGCGCTGGATCAGGTCTTCGATGTCGGTTTCGAATTCCAGCTCTTCAATGGTAGTACGGCGCGGCGTGCCGTACTCGGCTTTCATCTCCTGCAACTCGGCGCGCATGATGCTGTAGAGGCGCTCACGGCTGCGCAGGATCTCGAGATATTCGGCGATCTTGGTGCCGATTTCCTTCAGCTCGGCATGGATCTTGTCGCGCTCGAGGCCGGTCAGGCGGTGGAGGCGCAGGTCCAGGATTGCCTTCGCCTGCTCTTCCGAGAGCTTGTATTTTCCGTCCACGACCTTGCGGCCCGGCTCGTCGATGAGGACGACCAAGGGCTCGACATCGGCCGCGATCCAGTCGCGCGCCATCAATTGCTCGCGCGCGACGTTGGGGTCCGGAGCGGCGCGGATCAACTTGATAATATCGTCGAGGTTGGCGACCGCGATCGCGAGGCCGACCAAGGTATGCGCGCGATTCCGGGCCGCATTAAGCTCGAACACCGTGCGGCGGCGGATGACTTCCTCGCGGAATTCGATGAAGGCC
>CAMDOZ010000179.1 GCA_945903705.1 Fidelibacterota bacterium
GCGACGGACGAGTTTGTGCGTGACACCGATCCTGCATGGGCGCGCGCTCCGAAGGACGCAGCCCCTGACGAGGGCGTGGCGCGAGCCTCCTATGGCGCGCACGCGGAACACCTCGACAGCATGGAGGCGCGAACCTCTGCCTTTGACAGCGCCGCCCCTATCGACGACGCCGCGAACAACCTGACCCGGCAAGTGCAAGAAACTCTCCGGGACGTGTTCTCGGCACGGGCGGCTGAAATTGACGACCGCTTGGCCCGCAACGTGCCGCACACGCCCGCTTCGTTACGCCCCGCGTATCAGGAGATGGCGGCGAAGCTGCGCGAAATCGCCAAGGACGCCGAGGACGGCAAGATTGGAATGGCGGAGGCCTTCGCCCGTTTCGACCGTTCGCACGAGGCGGCGGGCAACGTCCTCAAACGGTTCCGCGATGGGCTGAAGCAGCGCCGGGCCAACATCGACGAGGAAGCGAAGGTCAAGGAGAAGGCGCGCGCCGACGAGCAGCGGGCGAAGGCTGCGGAAGCCGAGGTCAAGCGGACGGAGCAGGCGCGCAAGGACCGCGCCGAAGCAGCGGCCAAGAAGCAAGACGAATTCAAGAAGCAACGCGAAGCCGAAGAGAAGGCCAAGGAGGACGCGGCGAAGGCCGAAGCGAAGGCGAAGGAAGACGCGGCGAAGGCCAAGGCCGATGGCAAACCCCGAACCGGCCTTGGCACGGAGTCCATGCGCGCCTACCGCGAGGAGATGGCGGCCAAGGACAAGGCCAGGGCAGACGAGGCGAAGGCCCGGCCGAAAGCAGTCAAACCCGAGGACGAAATCCTCGACTTCGGCGATGGCGTGAGCGTTCGCGCGGGCGACAAAATCCTCGACCCCGTCGACGGCAAGATGAAGACCGCGCGCGAGGTTCACAACGCCATGAAGGACGACGAGGCGCTTGAAGACGCCATGAGGAATTGCACGTTATGAGCGGCTTCACAGACTGCATCGATCGACACTTGGCGAACAAGAAGATCAAGGGCCGACAGGCCGAGGAAGCGCGCGAGCGATACCAGAACCTGTACGACCACTACCGGGCGGACGGCCACTCCGAGTCCGTCGCCGAGAACATGGCGGCGGTCGAAGCAACACGCAGGACCGAGATCGAAGCTCGCGCCCGCATCGAGCGGCGCGTGGCGCAAATCCGCGCTCAGATCAAATGGGACGAGGACCTGCGCTCCTGGCGCGGTGACGACATTGGGAACGCCCCCGCCGCCACCATCGACTTCGACCCCAAGGCCAAGTTCGGGGGCTACGCGGCGATCAATGACCGCGTCCGCAAACAGCTTTTCAGCATCATCTCGGACATGCTGGCCAAGTACGACTCCAAGGTTGTCGGCATCGTGCGACCGAAGGCGGGCCTCGACAACATCGTGCGAGAGATTTTCGGCCAAGGCACGGGGGACGGCTCCGCGCGCGAGATGGCCGACGCATGGAAGGCCGCGATCAGCTTCGCCGTCGACCGCTTCAACATGGCGGGCGGGTCGTTGCTTGAGCGCGTCGATTGGCACCTCCCACAGTTCCAGGCGCGCGGGGCCATCTCCAAAGCGGGCGAGGCGAAGTGGGTAGACGATCATCTCAACTGGCTTGACTGGGAGAAGGTCAGACGCCCGGATGGGTCCCGCATCCCTGTAGCCGAACGCGCCGACGTGCTGGCCAAGGTCTACAAAACGATCAAGGACGACGGGGCCAACAAGATCGAGCTGGGGCGGACGGACGGGAAAGCGGCACTCGGCAACCAGTTAGAGGCGTCACGCTTCCTGATCTACAAGGACGCCGACAGCTACATGGCGATGCACACGGCCTACGGTGAAGGCAGCGTGTATGATGCCATGCTATCGCACCTCGACCGCATGGCTCACCGGATTGCGATGGTCGAGCGGTTCGGGCCAAACCCGGCGCTCATGCGCGACTACATGATGGACGCCGTGAAGAAGCTGGCGTCGGAGCGAAACCTTGACGTAGGGAAAGTAGAAGTCCAGCTCGACAAGTTCGACACGATGTTCGACATCATCTCGCGCGAGAACATGATGATCGACAGCTCGCGCGCGGGTCCCTTCGTCGCCACGATCCGCAACATCATGACGAGCGCATATCTTGGCTCCGCCGTCCTGGCCGCCATCCCCGGCGACCACATGACGATGAAGCTCACGACCGCTTTCAACAACATGTCCTACGCCCGCACCCTTGGCCACTACGCCAAGTTCTTCGCGGGCGACAAGGAGCTGGCCGCAGCCCTCGGCGTCATCGCGGAGGACGGTGTTGCCCAGGCGTATGCGAAGACCCGCTTCGGCGTGATCGACCAGGTGGCGGCGACCGGCTCCGCGTGGTCCCGCCGTATCCAGGATACCGTCATGCGGGCTTCACTGATGACGCCCCACACGCGCGCCGCCCGCAACGCATTCCATGCAGAGTTTATGTCGGTGCTGGCGAGAGAGTCCGGCAAGAGTTTCGACGACCTCTCGATCAAGCCAATGCTTGAGCGTCACGGCATCACAGCGGCCGAGTGGGACGTGATGCGACAAGTTACTCACTTCGATCATCGCGGTGCGAAGTTCATCCGGCCCGATGACGTTCTGAACTCGGGACTTGTACGCAACGACCGGGAGGCGATGAAGCTCGCCGACAAGTTTATGGTCGCCATGATCGACGAGGGCAAGATGGCGGTGCCCGACACCACCATCGCCGCCAGCGCCTTCCTGCGTGGTAAGTCTCGCCCCGGCACCTTCAGCGGCGAAGTCCTGAACTCCGTCGCCATGTTCAAGAATTTCGCCGTGACGGTGATGAACACTCACGGTCGCCGCGCCATGATCGAAGGCACGGAAAACGGCAAGTGGGGCTACATGGCCGGGATGGCCGTGGGGCTGACTGCGGTGGGCGCGCTGACGGTGCAGCTCCGCCAGATCACCCAGGGCAAAGACGCAAGGTCGATGGACCCGACGAAGAACCCGCTGTTCTGGGTGGACGCCATGCTGGCCGGGGGCGGCCTCGGCATTTGGGGCGACTTCGTGTTCTCGGATCAGAATCGCTATGGCGGCTCCCCCGTCGAAACGCTGGCAGGCCCTGTGACCGGGCTGGCTGGCGCGGCCCTGAAGCTCACGACGGGCAATGTCCGGGAAGCCATCGCTGGCAAGAACACCAACCTGCCAAGCGAGATCGTCGATTTTGCCCGCCGCAACACCCCTGGAACCTCGCTCTGGTACGCCCGCCTGATCTTGCAGCGGATGGCGTGGGACCAGATGCAGAAGGCCGCCGATCCCAAGGCCTATTCCAAGTGGCGGTCCCAGGAAACCAAGGCCGCTAAAGAACATGCAGGCCAAAGGTTCTTCTGGAGGCCTGGAGATTTTAGTCCTAGCCGTGCGCCGAGTGTTTCTGTAAAATAGCCGTGTCGTAGGAGCCTAACCGCCATGACCATCGCGACGGAAGCAACCCCAGGCCCGTGGGCGGGAAACGGCTCTACGACAGCCTTTTCCTATACCGCCCCCCTGTACTCCTCGTCCGACATTGAGGTTCGGGTTGTAACCAATTCGTCGGGGGCCGTGGCCCTCAAGACCCTGACCACCCACTACACCGTCAGTATTGCGGGCGACAATCAGTCCGCGACCGTGACCTTCGTGACCGCGCCCGCAACCGGCGAGACGGTCTACATCACGCGCAACAACACGCTCCTTCAGTCGGTCGACCTCACGACCCCGGATCAGCTCAACGAAGAGGCGATGGAAGACGCCCTGGACGTTGGGACCGTCCGGCACCAGTGGCTCAAGTGGCTGACCGGGCGCGCGCTCAAGCTCAAGACCTTCATCCCGAGTGGAGGTACGGACTACTACGACGGTGGGTCTTACCAGATCAAGAATGTCGCCGACCCGACCGCAGCGCAGGACGCAGCAACGAAGGCCTACGCCGATTCAGCCGCATCAGGTTCTGTCGCGGCTGCGGCGGCGAGCGCGTCAGCTGCTTCGACCTCGGCCTCTGCGGCGGCTACCTCGGCCTCCGCAGCGTCGACCTCAGCCTCTGCGGCGTCGACCTCGGCATCCGCAGCTTCAACTTCAGCGTCGGCCGCAGCGGCGTCGGCGGGCACGACCTTCCGCGCTGGCTTCTCGTACACGTTCAGCACCGACACCACCAGCAGCGACCCGACGACAGGTAAGATCAAGTTCAACCACGCTGCGCCCGCTTCGGCCACGGCCATCTATATCTCGGAGACGGACGCAGACAGCAACGGCATCTCGGCGGAGCTAGCCACTTGGGACGACGGCACGTCGACGATCCGAGGCAAAATCAAGATCGTCAAGCCGACCGCGCCGACGAACTGGGCAGTCGGCAACATCACCGGCACCCTGACCGACAACGGCACATGGGACACGTTCACGTTCGCCTACGTTTCCGGCAATGGCTCGTTCTCCAACAGCGACAACTTGGCCGTCTACTTCGTACCGAAAGGCGACAAGGGCGACACGGGCGCGACGGGGGCGGGGACGGGCGACATGCTCTCCAGCACGTACGACCCCAATACCGATGGCGTGATTGCCGTCGCGCAGGGCGGCACCAACTCTACGACGGCGTCTGGCGCACGGTCGGCCCTCGGGCTGGCCATCGGTTCCGACGTGCAGGCCTACGACGCGGAGTTGGCGGCGCTCGCCGGGCTTACGTCTGCGGCGGATAAGGGCATTCAGTTCACCGGCGCTGGCACCGCTGGCACGTACGACCTCACGACGGCGGGCAAGGCGCTGCTCGACGACGCCGCCGCCTCCGACCAGCGCACCACGCTCGGCCTCGGCACGGCAGCAACGCAGAACACCGGGACGAGCGGGGCCAACGTCCCCCTCATGTCGACGTCGAACACTTGGTCGAAGCCGCAGTCGCCGACCGTCGCCGCCATCACGTCAGGCGCGGCCCCGGACTTCACCGCCAACCAGTCGTGGACCGCGGCCTATGCGAGCGGGACATTCACCTTCACCAACCCGTCCGCTGCTCCTCCAGACGGCACCCTCGTCGTCATCGTCATCTCGTACTCCGCAACGCCGACGCTGGCGTGGGGATCGAAGTTCAAGGTGACGGGTTTCACGGCGGGCGCGAGTGGCACGAAAGACGCGCTCTGCTTTCAATACAACCTCACGGCCGATCAGTATTGGCTGGTCGGCGTCCGCAACGCGGTGAGTTCGTAATGCTTTTACCTAGCGGATTTGTAGGGGCAACGGCGAGCAGCTACCA
>CAMDOZ010000180.1 GCA_945903705.1 Fidelibacterota bacterium
GTCTCGAGCCGAGAAGCCACGGAGGAGATCCGGCGTGCGCAAACGCGGGGTTTGCGCATCTACGCCGAGACCTGCCCGCAATATCTGTTCCTGACGGCAGACGATCTTGACCCCGCGGACGGCCTTGGCGCGCGCTGCGTGTGTTCGCCGCCGCCGCGTGACAAGGCGACGCAGGAAGTAATTTGGACCGGTCTCGCCAACGGCACCTTTTCGGTGTTCTCGTCGGATCACTCGCCCTTCGCCATGACCGCAAAGGGCAAATTCGTATGCGGGCCGGCGGCGCCCTTCTCAAAGATCCCGAACGGCGTGCCCGGCGTCGAAACGAGGCTGCCGCTTCTGCTGTCGGAAGGCGTGATGAAGAACCGGATCACGCTGCAACAGTTCGTGGCGCTGACCGCGAGTAATGCCGCGCGGATCTATGGGCTGGATAAACGCAAAGGGTCGATCGCGGTGGGCATGGACGCCGACCTTGTGATCTGGAATACCGACCGCGAAGTGAAAATCACGCAGTCGATGTTGCACCACAACACCGACTACACACCCTACGAAGGCATGACCGTAACCACGTGGCCGGACATCGTCACCTCACGCGGCGAGGTCGTGGTAGAAGGCGGCCAGCCGGTCAAAAACCTGAAGAAGGGCCGCGGCGAGTTTCTGCGCTGCGAGCGGCCCGCCGCCGCGCGGCCCCGTGAGAATGTCCCTGGGATCGAAGCGAGTATCGCGGCGATGCGGCCTTAGCCGCCGGTCTTATCCACGACCACTGCGCCGCCCTTCATCACCCAGCGAACATTGTTGATGACGACATTGACGTCGGTCAGCGGGTCACCTTCGACGGCGACGATGTCGGCGAAGTAGCCCGGCGCGATGCTCCCTAGGCTCTTTTCTTTGCCCAGCATCGCGGCGTTGATTGTCGTGGCCGACGCGAGGGCCTGCGCCGGTGTCATGCCGGCTTTCACGAGTGCGCCGAGCTCGCGCGTGTTCTCGCCCGCCATTGTGTAGACCGCGTCCGAGCCCATACCGACCTTCACGCCCACCTTCACGGCCCGCCGGGTCGTTTCGATATTCTTGGCGATGAACGCGTTGTACTCAGCGCCGATGCCTTGGCGGAATTCGAACTGGGTCGCATTGTCGGTGTAGAAGCGGTTGTGGTCGATGGTCGGGATGTATGTGATCCCCTTGGCCTTCATCATCGCGAGCGTTTCGTCGTCGATGTCGACGGCGTGTTCGATGGTGTCCGCACCGGCCAGGGCCGCGCGTTTGGCGCCCTCGGGTCCATAGGAATGCACGGCCACTTTCTTGCCGAGGGGATGAGCAATCTCGATTGCCGCCTTGATTTCCTCGACAGTGAGCGTCGCGTCTCCTGTCAGGTTCTGCGTGCCGCCCGTCGACGCGAACAGCTTGATCCAATCCGCGCCCAGCGCAATGACCTCGCGCACCATGCGCGCCATTTCGTAAGGCCCGCTGACCCCGCCCACCGGGCGCGGCGAAGCGAAGATCGCGCGGGTGGGGACGAAGAGGCGCGGCCCCACCATCGCGCCGCGATTGATGAGCTCGCGGAGGGCGACATCGGCGCCTTCCTGCTGTGCGTTGAGGTCGCGCGCCGTGGTCACGCCGGTCTCCAAGGTGCGGCGCAGGTTCTTCTGGGCAAGGAAGACGTTCTCGCCGACCGTACGGGTGGCCTGCCGGTAGGGCGTGGTTCCCGGCGTCTCGTCCCACACCCAGCTGATATGTGTGTGGGCGTCGATGAGGCCGGGAATAGCGGTATACCTGCGCAGATCGATCACGGTGGCGCCGGCCGGGATCGCGCTCGCGCCGCTGCCGACGCTCACGATCTTATCGCCGTCGACGACGATGACGGCGTCGCTGATGGACTTGCCGGAGCCGTCGGCCAGCTTGTTGAAGCGCAGCGCTGTCGCGGCCTCGGCGGCCGAACAGGCCGTTATGGCCGCCAGCAAAATGACGCGACCCAGTGCCTTGCGCATGACCTCGCTCCTATTTCTGAAGGCGATAGAGCACGTTCCGGGGAATCTCAGGCACCTCGACCTCGGCGACCACCTTGCCCGTCCCTCCCGTGATCTGATTGATCACCAGCGGGAGCGCTGCCTGGATATGAAGTTCCTTGGAGAAGGAGCGCGGGCCGAGCGACGTGGGTTCGCGATTGTACTTCTCCATCTCGGCCACGATTGCTTTCGCGTCCAGGTTTCCAACCTTGGTCACCGCCTTGTGCCAGAGCTCGAGCCAGGCGTAGATCGGATAGGCGTGCTGGCTGACGGGCGCCACGCCGTACTTGGCCTTGAAGGCATCGGTGAGCGCGTTAACGCTCGGACGCGTATCGCCGAAGATCGAGGCCTGAACGGCGACATAGTATTCCTTGAGACCCGGTACCGCGTTCAGCCAGAAGGTGCCGTCCATGCCGACGCCGGTCATGACCGGAAGATCGATGCCGGCGGCCCGCAGCTGACGGAGCGCGCTGGGCCCGCCCGGTGTGTAACTGCAGAGGATGATCTCGTCGACCTTCTGGGTTTTCATCACGCCGGAGAGCCGTGTGATCTGGGAGGCGATGGAAGGATCGGCGTTCTTGAACGTATCCTTGCCGACGATCTTCCCGCCCTTCTGGGGGAACATCCACTCGAAGCCCGCGCAGAGCGACTTGTCGTATTCGACGGAGTCATCGAGCAGGATGTAGCTGGTGGTGAACTTCTTGGTGTCCGCGCTGAAGATCGCGAGCGCTGCACCCTCCGACTGTGCGGTGCTGGAAGCGCTGAAGGCCAAGGGGCCGACGCCGAGCACGCCCATTTTCACGTCGCCGGCGCAGATGGAGACCGAGATCACACCGGCGCGCTGCGCCTGCAGGGCCGCCGGAGCGCCGTAGTCGTAATCGCAGGACACGACCACGAGCTTCGCGCCGTCGCGCAGGACGGCTTGACCAGCTTTCGCGCCTTCGGTGCGGTCCGACTTGGTGTCGGCTTCCACTGTCTTGATTGGCTTTCCGAGGAGACCGCCTTTGGCGTTCATCTGCTCGACCCAGAGCTTCGCCATTCTGGTGCCGTCGCCGTCGTAGGGGATCATGAACCCCGTTTGCGCGACGGCGAAACCGATGACGGTGTCTTGGGCTTTGACGGGAGCGCTGGCGAGCGCGGCGGCAACAACAAGGCTGGCTATACCAAACCGTTTCGTCACGAGACATCCCCCATGCGTTTGAACTCATGCATGTTGCAAGGCCCAACGCTCGCACGCAAGCGCTCCCCTTGGGATTTTGCCGATTGATAAGGGTTCCCGACCCCTTATGATGACCCCCGATATCCGTTGTAAAACAATGGAATGCCGAGGGGACCAAAGGGCGTGAGCGCGGGCGCATCAGGATTGACCGCCGAAAAGGTCGGCGTCCGCTTTCAGAGTCTCGCCGCGGTCAGCGATGTCACGCTCACCGTCCGGCGCGGCGAAATCTTTGGACTCATTGGCCCCAACGGCGCGGGCAAGACGACCCTGGTCAACTGCTTGACCGGGTTCCAATCGCCCACCGGCGGCCGCGTTCTTCTGGACGATAGGGACACTGCCGGTTGGGGCCCCGACCACTTCCGTAAGGCAGGTGTCGCGCGCACATTTCAGGCGGGTCGCCTCTTCAAGGACATGACCGTCGTCGAGAATGTCGAAGTGACAGGCGTCGGCATGGGCTTGAGCCGGCGCGAGGCGCGGGCGCGTGGTATGACCGTCCTCGAGTGGCTCGGCATCGCCGGCAAGGCCGAGCAGACCGCGGGCTCCCTGCCCTACACCGACGAGCGGCGTGTGGGTATCGCGCGGGCGCTGGTGATGTCACCGGCGTTTATCCTGATGGACGAACCCGCCGCCGGAATGTCCGACGCCGAGTGCGAGGACTTGATGGGCCTCGTGTCGTCGATGCCGTCGCTCTACGGCTGCGGCGTTCTCCTGATTGAACATAATATGAGTGTGGTGATGGGCGTCTGCGCGCGGGTTCACGTTCTCGACGGGGGCCGCAGCGTCGCCGAAGGGACAACCGCGGAGATCCAGAAGAACCCAGCGGTGATCGGCGCCTATCTGGGGATGGAAGCATGAGCGCAAGTCTCCTCGAGGTCGACGACCTGCATGTGCGCTATGGGGGCATCGCGGCAGTACGCGGCCTCTCCTTATATGTTGCGCCGGGCGAAGTAGTGTCGATCATCGGGCCGAACGGCGCGGGGAAGTCCACGACCCTCGCGGCTATTGCCGGTGGCGTAGTCCCCATGAGCGGCCGCATCCGATTGGCGGGCGCCGATCTCATGGGACAACGGCCCGAACAGATTGCGCGGGCGGGTGTCTCGCTGGTGCCGGAAGGCCGCCATATCTTCGCGACGCTGACGGTGGAAGAGAACCTGGCTATCGGTACCTACATGCGGGCCGACCGAAAGGGCGTTGCCGACGAGATCAAAGCGATCTTTCAAACATTCCCGCGCCTCGACGAGCGCCGCAAAGCGCCGGCGGGACAGCTTTCCGGCGGCGAGCAACAGATGCTGGTGATCGCGCGCGCGGTGCTGACGCGCCCCCGGCTACTGATGGTCGACGAACCATCGCTCGGCCTCGCGCCGCTGATCGTCGACCAGGTCTATGCGACCCTTCTGGAGCTGCGCCGGCGCGATGGTCTCGCGCTTTTGATTGTCGAACAAAGCTCGCACCGGATCCTCAAACATGCCGACCGCATCTACGTGGTGCGCGACGGCTGCAAGCAGCTGGAAGACCGGGCGGCGAACCTCAAGAACGAGGCCATCAAACGCGCCTACTTCGGCTTCGAGGGCGCCGCATGATCGGCCTTCTCCAGAACATTATCGACGCGCTCAGCCTCGGGAGCCTCTACGCCCTGGTGGCGCTTGGGATCGGCCTGCTGTTCGGGATCCTGCGGTTGGTGAATTTCGCCCACGGCGATTTCATTACGGTGGGCGCTTACGCGCTGATCGTTCCCTCGGCCAACGTGACCGCCGAAATGCTCATCGGCACGTGGAATCCATTCGTGTTGATTCCCGCTGTCTGCCTGATCGTCGTCATCGTCGCGTTGCTGACGGATGGGCTGATCTTCCGGCCCTTGCGCCGCGCGGCGTCGACGACCTTGATGATCGGGTCCTTTGCCGTGAGCTACGTCGTTCAGAACGGCCTGATCGTGATCTACGGTGCGCGCCCGAAGGCGGCAGACCT
>CAMDOZ010000181.1 GCA_945903705.1 Fidelibacterota bacterium
AGAAAGGCGGGACCGAGGCCCCGCCTTTTTTATTGAACGTGATCGAAGGTCTAGTTCGGGCGTACCGGCGTGGCCGGCTGAATCGCACCCTTCACACCGGCATCGTTCGACTTGAGGTCGTTACGCAGCGGTGTGTTGGAGAGGCGGGCTTCATAGCGCTTCTGGATGCTCAATTGCTCATCGGCGTTAGCGGCGGCTTGCATCGCCGAGGAGCAGTCGTCCTGTTCCTTCGCCGAAAGGCGCGTATCGGCGCAGATCAGCGCACTGGTGGTGACAGTGGCCGACGACCCTGTGGTCACTGAGGCGCCCGAACGGGGTTCTACAATGACGGTCGTCGAGGATGAGGTGGCCGGAGCCACCGTCGTTACGCCCGTACTTTCGACTCTGCGCGGCTCGGTCGGCTGAACGGCACCTTTCACACCGGCGTCGTTCGCCTTCAGGTCGTTACGCAGCGGCGTGGAACTGAGCTTGCCTTCATAGGCGTCCATGACCTTGGCTTTTTCGGAGTCGGTGATAGCGGCGGTCATGTCTGCCCGACACTCGGCCTGAGCGGCGGCGGACAGGCGCTGACTGGAGCAGAACTGATCGGTGGTGATGACGGCGGTTTGCGCGAGCGCCGGCGCAGCGAAGGCTGCGGAGGCAAGCAACGCGCCAATGAAAATCTTCTTCATGGATTCAATCTCCTTATTGTTCTTAGGTGCGGCCGCGAGCGGCCACATAAGGAGTTAACCCCTGAATTATGGTGTTTGTTCGAAAGTCCCTGGGTTTTTCTGCGGAACTTCAACCCTTACGGTGCATTCCGGCGGAGCACACCACGCGTTTTCCAGCGGGGCGCGACATAGAGACGCACGTGTTCGCGGAAGCGCGTTAGTTCCGCCGCGCGCCTTTGACGCCGGCTTCGTCCGACCGAAGGTCGTTGCGCAGCGGGGTGACGTTGTTGAGGACCCAGTAGTAACTCAACATGATGCGCTGACGCTCCTTGTCGGACTTCGCCTGGCGCATTTCCTGGTGGCAGTCCCTGCTTTCGATGGGCTTCAGCCGCGTGTCGTTGCAGAACTGCTCGGGCGTGACGTTTTGCGCCAACGCGGGGATCGAGACGAGGGAGGTGAGTAAGGCACCGATGACAAAGGCTCTCATGGGTACTCTCCTTAGGTTTGGCTGCGCGCAACCGGCGCCATTCTAACAGAAGGTGCAGGGAACCGCAGGCTCCGCGATCCCGTTGATTCGGCGTGTATTTGCTCCCGGGAGCCTGTCTCCATGCGAAAGATCATCGAATTCGATCCCGAGACCTACGACGCCCTGGTTCTCCTGGCGCGGGACAGCATGAGCTCGCTTCAGGAGCTGGCGGATGAAGCGTTCCGCGACCTTTTGAAAAAGCGCGGACGCCCTACCTCGCTGAAGGACGCGTTGCGCCGCAGCCTTAAGACGCCGTCGAAGCGGCCGCCGGTCAAGAAGGCGGAGCGGCGCCAGGCGGCGGCCCGCCACTAGCCTACGTGCGCGCCGAGCTTGGGCCAGACGGATTTCAGATAAGCGATAACCGTATCGGGGTCCGTGACCGCGTAGGGGTCCTCGTCGGCACCCGTATCATTGATGCCTGGCTCTTCGAACCACTTCTCGACAACGCCGTCGTGGACCACCATGGCATAGCGCCAGCTTCGGTACCCGAAACCGAGATGCTCTTTATTAATCAGCATGCCCATGCGACGCGTGAAGTGACCCGAACCATCGGGAATCATTTTCACGTTCTTGACGCCCAGCATCTTCGCCCACTGAAACATGACGAAGGCATCGTTCACGCCGATGCAATAGACCTCGTCGATTTTGAGGCTGCGCACTTCGGCGTAGGCTTGCTCGTAACCTGGGCACTGTTTGGATGAACAGGTGGGCGTGAAAGCGCCGGGCAGGGAGAAGACGACCACACGTTTTTTCCCGAAGTAATCCTTCGTCGACATGTCCTGCCAGCGATAGGGATTGGGACCACCGACGCTGTCATCCCGCACGCGGCATTTAAACACTACGTCGGGCAGAGTCCGACCTTCCATCGTTTCGCTCCTGCCAAGGGTAAGTATCTACCCTTAACTCGCGCGAACGATGAGTGTTCCCACCGGGAAGAGGCTAAGTTTCGCGAGCTTGAGGTGAGCCCAGGCGAAAGGCAGGCCAATGATGGTGATGCCGAGCAGGATCGCCCAGAACAGATGGCCGAGAGCCAGCCACCAGCCGGCCAGGATAAACCAGATGATATTGCCGATGAGGCTGAGGGCGCCCGAGTCCGGGTTGTCTTCGACTGTCTGGCCAAAGGGCAGGAGCGTGTAGAAGGCGATCCGAAACGCGGCCGGAGTCCAGGGCAAACAAATGATGGTAATCGCCATGATGACGCCGGCGAGCGCCCACCCCACGGCCATGGCGAAGCCGCCGAAGATCAGCCAGAGGATATTGAGAATGAGCGATCCGGGTCCCATGACGCGTGGTCCTTCGAGAAGTGACGCGGGAGCGAAAGGACGCTCCCGCGTTTGCCCTTACATTCCGAGATAGTCGCGCTTGCCGATCTCGACGCCGCAATGACGCAAGATCGCGTAAGTCGCGGTCGCATGGAAATAGAAGTTAGGCAGAACGAAGCCCGTCAGATAGTCCGCGCCCTTGAACTTCAGGTCCTGCGGGCCGGCTTTGAGGCTGATGTCGCGGGTTTCCGAACCTTCGAACTGCTCCGGCTTCAAACCTTCGAGAAAGGCGACGGTCTTGGCGATGCGGGCCTTCAATTCGTCGATGTTGGTTTCGGTATCGGGATAAGACGGGACCTCGATGCCTGCGAGCCGCGCGCCGCAGCCCTTGGCGCCATCACTCATGATCTGAACTTGCCGGGAAAGGGGGAACATGTCCGGCGCTAGGCGGTAGCTCGCCAGCACCGCCGGTTCGACCTTTCTGGCCGCGCAGTAGGCGGCCGCCTTGTCGAGAACGTTGGACATGTTCTTCAGGTAGCGGATCAGGACAGGCACCGAGGCCTGGTACATATTGAGCGACATGGTTGGAATTCCCCGTTGTGGAATTTGAGAGCAATGGAGCTATTCGTCCACAGTTCGAGACTATCGTCAATCCAGGCTCGATAGATTCCATGCCCATCACAACGCACGGTTCCACCTTCCGGTTCGCCTTGCTTGAGGTGCATATGAGAAGGGGGCTAAAGTCGCACGATGAGCGATGACGCGAAAAAACCTAAGGCGGTTCGCCCGATATTCTTGATCGCGATGGGCATTGCGCTTGCTGGATTTGGCCTGATCAGCGGCATGGCGCTGGATGTGGCGACGCGCCCACCGGAACGCCGTCCGTCGTTTACGCCGAAACCCAAGCCGCAACAGCCGCAACCGCAGTCATTGGCGCCGCTCATTGAAGAAGTGACGAACATCCGGCCCGAGCGTCCTAGCGGTGAGCCGATCCGCGCGTGGGCGCCGGACGCGCCGGCCGGGGACAGGCCCATGGTCGCGTTTGCCGCGAGGCCGCAAGCGACGGCCGGGCAACCCGTCATCGCCATTGTCATCGACGACATGGGTGTCGACCGGGCGCGGTCGTTGCGCATGGTCGAGCTTCAGGGACCGCTGACGCTGTCGGTGATGACTTATGCCGCGGGTGTTGCCGATCTCGCGGGCCGGGCGCGCCGCGCGGGTCATGAGGTGATGGCGCATCTTCCGATGGAGCCGCTCGATCCCAAGGAGAACCCGGGCCGTGGCGCCCTTCGCGTCGACATGGACGCCGCGACGATCCGCGCGACGCTGGCGGCGGATCTCGATCCTTGGAGCGGCTATGTCGGCATCAACAATCACATGGGAAGCAAATTCACCGGCGACCGCGCGCGTATGGACGTGGTGATGGCGGAGCTGAAAACGCGCGGCCTCCTGTGGCTCGATTCGAAAACCGTCCCGGGTTCAGCAGGCACGGCGGCGGCGCAGGCCGCGGGCGTGCCGTTTGTGGAACGCGACGTCTTCATCGACAACGAACAGACGGTCGCCGCCGTACTGGCGCAACTCGCGGAGGTCGAAAAGATCGCCCGCAGCCGGGGAACGGCAATCGCCATCGGCCATCCGCACGATGCGACGCTGCAGGCGCTCGGCCAATGGTTGCCCGCGCTGGAGGAACGAGGCGTGGCGCTGGTCCCGGTCACGGAAATCCTGAAGCGCCGTACCCAGTCGCCTCAATAAGGGCAAGGCCTACAAGGTGACCCAAATGAAGCCGAGGGCCCCTACGGCAAAGGCCAAGACACCGAAAGCCAAGGCAAAGGCATCGTGAGTATTGCCATCCGCGAGATGACCGCCGCCGACGCGGCCGTCTGGGCGGAGATGCGTCACGCCCTGTGGCCGTTCACAACGCCTACGGAAAATCTCAGAGACATCGAGAAGATTCTCGCGAGCGACGGCATGACGGGTTTTGTCGCCCTCGATGACGCCGGGACGCCCGCCGGTTTCGCGGAAGTGGCGGTGCGGCCCTATGCCAATGGCTGCAAAGAAACGCCGGTCGCCTTCCTGGAGGGGATTTGGGTAGCGCCGGCGTTTCGCCGACGCGGCATCGGGGAAGCGATGATCGCCCACATCGGACGTTTCCTGTCCGGGATGGGATACCACGAACTCTGCTCCGATGCGCTGCTCGACAACATTGAGTCTCATGACGCGCACCGGAGTTGGGGATTCGCCGAAACGGAGCGGGTGGTTTATTTCCGCAAACCGCTTCCGTAGGGAAACAGCTGGCGCAGCCGTGCATCGCGCAGCCACAGGCCGCCCCAGATGAACAGCCCGAGATACACACCGAACAGGATGTGGCTGAACAAAGGATTGCCGATGCGCACATGTGTGGCGACGGCGCCGCCGAGGTATCCCGTGAGGAGGATCGCCCCGAGGATCGCCGTGCGCGGCCACACATAGAGGAGGGTGCA
>CAMDOZ010000182.1 GCA_945903705.1 Fidelibacterota bacterium
GAAGGCATTCTGCCGGGCGGCGGTGTCGCTCTGCTCCGTGCCAGCGAAGGCCTGCGCAAGCTCCGCGCCGGCAACGACGATCAGAAGACCGGCATTGAGATCGTCCGCAAGGCGCTCTCGACTCCGGCCCGCCAGATCGCCCTCAATGCGGGCGAGGACGGCTCGATCATCGTCGGCAAGATCCTCGAGAAGGATCAGTATGGCTACGGCTTCGACGCTCAGACCGGCGAATACGTGGACATGATGAAGAAGGGCATTATCGACCCGACCAAGGTCGTGCGCGCCGCGCTGCAGAACGCAGCGTCGATCGCGGGCCTGCTCATCACCACCGAGGCGATGGTTGCCGAGGTGCCGAAGAAGGGCGGAGCCGGCGGCGGCATGCCGCAGATGCCGGGCGGCGGCGGGATGGACTTCTAATCCCACGCAGTCAGACTTGAAATGCGAAGGCCCGGGAGAAATCCCGGGCCTTTTGCTTTGAGCGCGCGCAAACCCTCAGCAAGCCCGCCCGTCGTCGAGCGTTCCCTTGATGAGGTCGACGGAGAAGTCGCAGCTCGCGCTTTTCCGGTCGGCGGCGATCGAGCAGATCAGCGTGCCGGCGCGCTTCATCTTCTTGCCGGTCTCGCACAGGTTTTCCTCTTCTCTGGCGCGCATGCTGCGATACATCCGCAGTGCCGCGGGGCCGGTGACCGTGACATAGGCGTGGGTGTTCTTCTGCTCTTCCTTCGGCGGGTCGATCGGGGTCTTCCCGGCCATGAACATCTCGCCGCGAAGCGCCGAGGTTTCCTGCGCGACGGCCGCGCTTGCGCCGGAGCCGAGCATCATCACCGCGACAAGTGCAGCAAGCGGGCGAAACCTTGAACTTGAGTTCGTCATCGTCGTCTCCTCGATCGGATCAGGGCAGGCACCAGAATTGACCTCGGTTTGCCACACGAACCGCAGTGGTCCCGTGCAGCGTACGGCATGCGTCGCCGGGCGAGATGGCAAACTCGTTGGGATAGACCCCGCATTCGTGCCGGTTGCGGTTGATTTGGAAATAGCCCCTCGGCGCACCGCGAAGGCGGCAGGCTCGCCAGATATCGCCAACGACGTCTTCCGTGCGCTTGGGCGCGGTCCGGCAGTAGACGATCGACCGCGCCTCGTATGTTGACAGATACCATCCGGTTACGCCGGCGACGCGCTGGCAGGCGGCCTCTGGATCCATGGCGGCTCCGCCGCAGACCACCGACACTGGGACCGGCCCGTACCATGGACCGCTGTTGGGCGCGTTGTTGTTGACGCGCTTGGTTTCGAACTGCACCCGACCGCAACCCGGTCCTCCGGTCTGATCGTTGACCGGCGTATCCCGGTTGGGATCGGGCTTTCCTCCCGCTGGGCCGGGCCCTGGACCGGGGCCGGGGCCTGGACCGGGGCCTGGGTTGGGTCCCGGGCCGGCCTTCGCCTCGGTCAGCGGCGCGCCGCGGCAGATCACCTGGTTGCCGGAATCGCGATCCCATTCAGGCCGTCCGGTCACCCCCTCGCAAACTTCCTCGGGCGAAACGCGCGCCATGGTGAAACCGTTCTGGTTGACCAGGCGGCAATTCAGCTCGATGCCGTAGGGGGTGACGGTGGTGCGCTCGGCGGTCGCCTGCGGATTGTTGTGGGTGCGCTGGCAGGCGCGGGCGATGTCGTCGCTGGTCACGAGGTGACGGCCCGGCGTCGCGGCCGAATCGGCCTTGGCAACGTCGAGGCACACCGCCTGGGAGCCGGAGCGTTCCCAGGCGTTCGAGCCGGTCAAATGCTCGCAGATCTCCTCCGGCGTGAACTGCACGATGGTCACGCCGGCCGGATTCACCACGCGGCAGTTGAGGATGATCGTTTCGCCCTGGATTGTCGGCGGCGCCGCCATGGCATTGGAATTCGCGTAGCGCTGCTGGCACACCCGCGCGACATCGGCGCCGGCGATCGGCTGTTGTGCCAGCGCCGGCACCACGAGAGTGCAAAGAAGACCCACAGCCGAAACGGACCGGATTAGAGAAAGAGCGGTCATGGGAGTTTTCCTCAATCCGATCTTCGCGAAGATACAGGTTACTCGTAGGTCAGGATGCTGAACTTGTCGGCGTAGAGCAGGGTCTCACCCTTGCGCGCCTCGTGCTGGGCGACCATCAGCGCAGGGTCGCCGCTGAGCCGCTGCACGCTCAGCGCGTCGGTGGTGGCCTCGACCGCCTGTTCGGACATGATGCCGGGGTTCATCACCGCCGAAGCGGTATATTGGCGTCCACGCTTGGACAGCAGCAGCTTGCCGCCCTTCTCGGCGAACTTCTTCAGCACCGCCGGCACGTCCTCCTTGCCGAAGCCGCAGGTCGTGCTGCCGGCAATGCGCTTGTGGAACAGCGACTCTTCGCCATCGGAGCGCTTGACGATGCTGACGACGAATTCGCTGCAGTAGGCGGTGCTGGCCCAGAGATAGGCGCCGATGAAATTCTTGTCGTCCTTGTAGACGCCGAGCCAGGTGCCGTCGCGGCCCGCGTTGTATTCGGCGCGCAGGTCGAGCACGATATCCCAGTCGCCGTTCGGCAGTTCCTTCTTGAGCTGGAAGCGATTTGGGCTGTTGCCGTGCCGGAAGCCCGCTGCGCCCGACACCAGCGTCAACAACTGGCCCTTCTCGACGCCGAAGTTCGCGTCCTTGCGGTTGGCGACGTCCCAGAGTTCACCGAGCTTGGCGCCGTTGAAATCGTCCTGGAAATAGACATTGACCTTGGGAGCGGGCGGCGGAGGCGGCGGCGCGGGCGCCACGGCCGGCTGCTGCGCCACGACGATCTCGCGCACCTCGGCGAGGGTCTGGCGCAGCGCGGTCGCGTCGGTCGCTTCGAAATAGCGGCCGCCGGTGCGATCGACCACGCATTGCAGCGCGTTGCTCTCGCCGGGCTTCAGCGCGAAACCGACGACGTGAACCTTGACGCCGATGCCCAGCGCCTTCAGGCGGTCGGCCGCCGCGCACGGATCGCCGCGGCACTCCTCGACGCCGTCCGTGACCAGGACGATGGAATTCTTCTGGCCTTGAAACGCCTTCATCGATTGGCCGGCACGGTCGAGCGCGTCGGCAATCGGCGTCTCGCCGATGGCGTCAAAGCCCTGCACCATCCGCGCCTGCGTGCGCGAATCGTCGGCGCCGATCGGCGAAACCACTTCGATGTCGGAGCAGTCTTTCGCGCGGCGGTGGCCGTAGGCCAGGAGTCCGGTGCGGACGTTTCCAGGCATCGAGGCCATCGTTTCCGACACGACGCGCTTCGCCGCGTGATGCGGGTTTCGCTGCCGGCGGAACGCTTCATCGAGCCCGAGGCGTCGAAGATCACCATGACGTTGGTGTCCGCGGCGGCCGGACGCGGCGAAAGCATGGTGGCCGAAAGCAAACCCGCAATGACAAAGGACTTCCAGTTCATCGAACCCTCCTGTGAAAGCCGCTCCGGCGTCGCCGCGAGCGCTATTGACGTTCCTCTTCAAGCGCGCCGAATTCCTCGTGATTGAAGTAGAATTTTCCGATGCAGGTGTCGGTGTGACGGTCGCCGGGATAGACATCGATGATCGTCAGCCGGACCCACGACACGTTCGACGGCGGCATCTTGATCGCCACCATTTCGCCGGTGTCCTTCAGGGTGACCGTGCGGGCATAGCCGCCGCTGGTCTCGATCCGCGCCTGCTTGACGCGGCCATTGGCGCGATAGGTCTGCGCTGTTTTGGCGTAGCCGTTCACGAACACCATCGAGCCGATCGTCTGCTCCGGCTGCTGATGCACGATGACGCTCTGGCCGATGCCGGAGCCTGGGACGCCCTCGCACCACGCGCCCTCGCCTGCGCCCGCCATCCGGTCCGGGCCGTAGCTGTTGCGCCCCTGCGAAGGCAGAACGCTGGTGACGCAGGTCCGGGTGTCGGCGTATTGACCGCCCTGGTCGTGACAAATCCCGGCGGCGGCGGAGCCCGCCGGATGAATGGCGACGGCCGCAAATCCGATTGCAATTGCCAAAGCGCGTCCAGACATGACCGTCTCCGTCCGCGGCCGTCAGGACCGCGCACCGCTCGATTTGAGTAGGAGACGTATGGCCGGCCCGGGCCGTTACAGGCGCGGCGACCGCAAGCCAAAATGCCGCGGGCCGGCCGGAATCACGAGAATATTGGAGAGTGCGGCGGGGATGATCAGGTTTGACCAAGCCATCGGGCCAAAAAATAACGACCACAAATGAAGGGGTGCGCGTTCATCCGGCGTCACCAGTTCATCGTGGCCGCTTTTAGCGACGGAACACTGTACTCTCCGTCGCCACTTGCACGAGTGTATGCCATAGCCATGTGACATCACGATGACCGCAAAAAGTCATATCCGCATTGGGATCGGGGGCTGGACCTTCGCGCCGTGGCGCGGCGCGTTCTATCCGAAGGGCCTGCCTCACGCCAAGGAACTCGCCTACGCCAGCGAGCGCCTGACCTCGATCGAGGTCAACGGCACGTTCTACCGCTAATCAAGATAAAATTACGCAGGCAGTTCAAAGGCTCGTGGCGTTTTCAAAATCGAATAGTCGCTATTTAGTCTCCTCACTCACGACTGTCCGCACTGGAAGCCTGCGCGTATTTGATTCCGTAGGTCGAAGGCGGTCCAAACATCATCGCGACGCGACGGCATCGCGTATGAAGCTTGGGAAGCTTCCGTTCTACCATTGAACTACGCCCGCGTTGCCAGACACTTAGCCCGAATTATTCACGACTAGCAGGCGGTTGTGCCTTAAAGTACTGATTCAGCGTATGATTTTGGTCTCGAATCAAAACTACGCAATTTCAGGAAAGCCACACCCGCCATGTATGACCCTATGCTGCCGCTGCCGGGCCTGTCA
>CAMDOZ010000183.1 GCA_945903705.1 Fidelibacterota bacterium
GCCTCGGCTACCGACCGCCGGCCCCGGAAACCGCGACACCGCCATTACCGCCTTCCGGTTCCGCTACGCTCCACCTCCAGTCGGTAATGGCGAAGGAGGCAACAATGCACTAACATTCAACTTGGACCACTCAGTGGGGGCCGATCACCTAGAGGTGAGTTTTTGCCAACGCGTCACGTAACCTGGGTTCCAAATTCTATTGTTGACGCTCCTTCGCCCCCTCACTTCCAAATCGGCTTCCCCGTCCCCGGCAGCCCGTAACTCCCCCACTTCTCCGTCACGAGCTTCACCACCTCATCGCTCATGGCGATCTTCTCGCCCCACTCCCGGTTCGTCTCGCCGGGCAGCTTGTTGGTGGCATCCAACCCGATCTTTCCGCCCAACCCAGGAACCGGTGACGCGAAATCCAAATAGTCGATCGGCGTATTCTCGATCACGGTGATGTCCCGCGCCGGGTCCATGCGTGTGCTCACCGCCCACATCACGTCTTTCCAGTCGCGCGCGTTGATGTCGTCGTCCACCACGATCACAAATTTTGTGTACACAAACTGGCGCAGGAAACTCCACACGCCCATCATCACGCGCTTGGCGTGCCCCGCGTAGGCCTTCTTCATGCTCACCACGGCGATGCGGTAACTGCAGCCTTCGGGCGGCAACCAGAAATCCACGATCTCCGGAAACTGTTGCGTCAGCAGCGGGATGAACACTTCGTTCAGCGCTTCACCCAGAATGCTCGGCTCATCCGGCGGCCGGCCCGTGTAGGTCGACAGATAAATCGGATCGCGGCGCATGGTGATGGCCGAGATCTTGAACACCGGGAACTTCTCGACGCTGTTGTAATAGCCCGTGTGATCGCCGAACGGCCCTTCGTCGCCGTAGTCGTCGAGCATGACGTGGCCTTCGAGCACGATCTCGGCGTCCGCCGGCACTTTCAACGGCACGGTCTTGCAGTCGACCAGCTCGACCTTCTTGCCGCGCAACAGCCCCGCGAATTGATATTCCGACAGAGTGTCCGGCACCGGCGTCACCGCGGCGAGGATGGTGCCGGGATCGGCGCCGATCACCGCCGCCGCCGGCAAGGGTTCGCGCTTCTTGGTCTTCCACCGGTCGTAATGCCCCGCGCCGCCGCGTTGCTTCAGCCAGCGCATGAGCGTCGTGTCGCGCCCCGTCACCTGCATGCGGTAGATGCCGAGGTTATAGCCGTCGCGTTTATCGCCCCCTTTGGACTCAAAATCCGGTCCTTTGGTCACCACCAGCGGCCAGGTGATGAGCGGGCTCACATCCCCCGGCCAGCAGGTCTGCACCGGAATCAGGCCGAGATCGATCTGATCGCCCGTCAGCACCACCTCCTGGCACGGCGCGCTGCTCACGGTCTTCGGCTTCATCGCCATGACGGTGCGTAAGAGCGGAAACAGCTCCAGCGCTTCGCGCCAGCCGCCCGGCGGCTCAGGTTGCTTTAGGAACGCCAGCGTCTCGCCCACTTCGCGAAGCTGATGCGGCTCCCGGTCCATGCCCCAGGCCACGCGCTCCACGGTGCCGAACAGGTTGGCCAGCACCGGCATCGCGTACTTTCCTTTTGGCCCCACCACATTCTCGAACAGGAGGGCCGGGCCCCCCTCGGCCAGGACTCGAGTCTGGATTTCGGTCATTTCCAGGTGGGGGGAGACGGGCGCCCCAACCCGCACGAGCCGTCCCTCGCGTTCGAGGCGAGTCATGAACTCCCGAAGGGACTGGTACGGCATCGGCGCTCCGGAGGCCGCGAGGGGCTAGGAAACAGGTGGTTGTCCAACCACTTAACGGGGTCCTTGAACGGGCGTCAAGGAACGGCGGACTCGCGAGCTAGTCTCAACTGATAAGAGAATTTGTTCCTTGGACTTGTCGTTAAACGGAAGTCCCCCTAAGATGCCGCCCGTTAATCAGGCGTTTGGAATTTTCGTATAACCCCATGAATGGTCGCGAGAAACGCGATCAGAAAATGACAAGAACGCCCGTGGGCTCAATGCGGGGTGTCATAAGACAAAGGTAGTCCGGCGCTCCTTATCTATGGCGTGCTGGCGCGGGTGCGGAGAGGGTCATGGACGGCGATAGCGTGCGCAGCGGAGCAAGCGGCCTCGAGCGGCTGATCGAGATCGGTCTCGCCCTGTCGGCCGAGCGGAACCACGACCGCCTGACCGAACGCATCCTTCTCGAAGCTATCGACATCACCAACGCCGACGGCGGCACCCTTTATCTGCGCACGGAAGACAACACCCTCAAGTTCGTCATCGTGCGCACGGGCTCGCTCAAGATCGCCATGGGCGGCACCACGGGCATTCCGATCCCGTTCCCGCCTGTGCGCATGTACAAGGCGGACACCAACGAGCCGAACTTCTCAAACGTGTCCGCGGCCACCGCGCTCACCAAGGAAGCCATCAATATCGAGGACGCCTACACGGCCGAAGGCTTCGACTTCACCGGCACCAAGAAGTTCGACCAGGGCACCGGCTACCGTTCGAAGTCGTTCCTCTGCATCCCGCTCAAGAATTACACCCAGGACGTCACCGGCGTTCTGCAGCTCATCAATGCGCAGGACGAGAACGGCGTCGTCATCCCGTTCTCCAAGGAAGTTCAGCGCACGGTGGAAGCGTTGGCCTCACAGGCCGCGGTCGCCATCGACAACCAGAACTTGATCGAAGCGCAGAAAGCCCTGATGGACAGCTTGATCAAGGTCATGGCCCACGCCATTGACGCGAAGTCGCCCTACACCGGCGGCCACTGTCAGCGCGTGCCGGAACTCACCAAGATGCTGGCCGTCAAGGCCCAGGCCGCGACCGACGGCCCCTTCAAGGATTTCAAGCTCGACGAACAGCAGTGGTACGAGCTGCACGTGGCGGCCTGGTTGCACGACATCGGCAAAGTCACGACGCCGGAATATGTGGTCGACAAGGCCACCAAGCTGCAGACCATCTACGACCGCGTGCACGAAGTGCGCCAGCGGTTCGAGGTCCTGCGCCGCGACGCCGAGATCAAGATGCTCAAATCCATCGCCAAGGGAAAGAACGCGCGCGTCGAGCGCAAGAAGTTCAAGGACAAGTGCGAGGAACTGAAGAAGCAGTGGGAGTTCATCGCCGAAAGCAACATCGGCGGCGAGTTCATGTCGAACGATAAGCAGGACAAGGTGAAGGAGATCGCGAAGCAGAAGTGGTACCGCTACTTCGACCGCAAGATCGGCCTCTCATGGACCGAAGCTAAATTGCTCGAAAAAGCGCCGCCGCCGCCGGAAGGCTGGGAACAGCTTCTGGGCGATCTGCCGGAGCACTCGGAAGCCGAATATAACCTCGGCGAAGTCCTCAACATGTGCATCCAGCGCGGCACGCTGAACGACGACGAGCGCCGCAAGATCAACGACCACATCGTGCTCACCATCGAGATGCTGAACGAGATGCCCTTCCCGAAGCACCTCAAGAAGGTGCCGGAGTATGCCGGCGGCCACCACGAGAAGATCGACGGCACGGGCTATCCCAACAAGCTCAAGGGCGAACAGATGTCATGGCCCGCGAAGATGATGGGCATCGCCGACATTTTTGAGGCCCTCACTGCCGCCGACCGTCCGTACAAGAAGGCGAAGACGCTCTCCGAAAGCCTCAAGATTTTGTCCTTCATGAAAAAGGACAAACACGTCGATCCGGACCTGTTCGAACTGTTCCTCCGCTCCGGCGCCTATCTCGAATACGCCGAGCAGTTCCTGCGCCCCGAGCAGATCGACAAGGTGGACATCAACACCTACCTGCAACCCCCGCAGCCGAAACCGGCTCAAGCCGCCGAATAAGCGGAAGCGCCGCGCTCCCGCGCGCCGCTACTCATCATTTCGCCGTTGCCCGGTAAATCGGGCAACGGCCTTTTTGTTTTTTTGTCATTCCGGACAAGCGACGCCGAAGGCGGCGCGCGATCCGGAATCCAGGGTTGCCAGGTCGGATGTATGCAGCGGCTGAGCCGCCGTGGCAGGCATTGAGCTCGAACACCCTGGATCCTCGGGACAAGCCCGAGGATGACCAAAAAAAACTAACGCGATTCACAGCGGAAAATTATCTCTGAGATAATTTTCGTGTTCGGTGCCCGCGTTCCCCCGGGGTCACCGCGGCGTGCAGCAGCTCTTCTCTGCCTGCACAGGAGGGCAAGGAACGGACCCATATGAGCAGAAGACGCAGCAATCGCCCGCCTTCGGTCGAAGCAGGGTCTTGCATCCGGTGCATTCGTAAAAGTGGATGCAGGCATCCTCCGGCATAACTTCGTTCTTCGCAAACCCACACGCGGGGCAGGTCAGTTCAGAACGTGTGATGATTTCGGTGCCCATCAGGCGGACCGCGGCCCCCAGATGATGATGGCGGCGCCGGCCAGCGCCGTTACGGCGCCAATCGCGTCCCACCGGTCCGGCCGCAGCCCTTCGACGCTCCACAGCCAAATGAGGGATGCGGCGATATAGACTCCGCCGTAGGCCGCATAAGCCCGTCCGGCGGCTGCGCTATCGACCATCGTCAGCAGCCACGCGAACAACGCGAGCGAGAGCATCCCCGGCGCAATCCACCACATCGGTTTGGACGCGCGCAGCCACATCCAAAAGCTGAAGCAGCCCGCGATTTCGGCGAATGCCGCCGCGATATAGACAAGAGACGTTTTCAAAGACGCTCCCTTTCCTTTGCTGGGGCTTCTGATCTTACGCGCGTCATATGTATGCCCGGTATATAAATCCCACCCCTCACCGAACAGGGCGCCGGCTTCTGCAGGAAATTATCTCTGAGATAATTTTCCGGCTCCGGCGCCTGTCGGTCGGTCCGACTCGTCCCATACACATTCCCAATTTTTTGAA
>CAMDOZ010000184.1 GCA_945903705.1 Fidelibacterota bacterium
GTCGGCGCCGCGGGCCTGAAGCCGACCCTGACGGCGGTCGCACGTGGTGCGATCATCGCGCTTGCGAATAAGGAATGCCTCGTCAGCGCCGGAACGGTTTTTACCGACGCCATCGCCCGCCACAAGGCGACGTTGTTGCCCGTGGACTCCGAGCACAATGCCATTTTTCAAGTGTTCGACTTCGGTCAGAAGGACAAGGTCCGCAAGATCATCCTGACGGCCTCGGGCGGACCTTTTCGCACTTGGTCGAATGGCGAGATGGCAGCGGCGACCCCGAAACAGGCGGTGGCACACCCCAACTGGTCCATGGGAGCGAAGATCTCGGTCGATTCCGCGACCATGATGAATAAGGGTCTCGAAGTGATCGAGGCATACCACCTGTTTGGGCTCCCCAGCGAGGGGATCGAGGTCGTCGTCCACCCTCAGTCGGTGGTGCATAGCATGGTGGAATATTGCGACGGCTCGGTGCTGGCGCAGCTCGGCACTCCGGACATGCGTACCCCGATCGCCTACGCGCTGGGGTGGCCGAAACGGCTGGATGCACCAACCACGCGACTCAATTTGGCGACACTGGGTTCGCTCACCTTCGAACAACCCGACGAAACGCGGTTTCCGGCGCTGCGCCTGGCGCGGCGTGCGTTGCAGGCGGGTGCCGGTGCCCCTACAATTCTTAACGCGGCCAACGAAGTTGCGGTGGCCCGGTTTCTTGCGGGCGAGGTCGGTTTCCTTGATATCGCCGCAATTGTCGAGCACACCTTGGATCGTGTGGGGGACCGGATGGCCTCTCAAAAGCTCAACTCCCTCGAAGACGTCATGGCGATCGACGGGGAAGCCCGCCGCGTGGCACGGGCGGCGAGAAACCTCAGCGCGGCCGCAGAATAGGTCCGCCGTGACGAAGCAATGCCGCCGACGCGCGGCCAAAGGAGATGCACAGCGTGCTTGAACAGCTTTTCGGCGTTCCGTTCACCCTTGTCGCCTTTCTGGTCGCGCTGACCGTCGTGGTGTTCGTCCACGAGTTCGGCCACTTCATTGTTGCGCGCTACTGCGGCGTGCGCTGCGACGCTTTCTCGATTGGCTTCGGCCCGGAGATCTTCGGCCGCACCGACAAATACGGCACGCGCTGGAAATTCTCGCTGATCCCCCTCGGCGGCTACGTGAAGATGTTCGGCGAGGGCGAAACCATGCAGGTGGTCGAAGGCGGAAAGACGACCGAAGTCGCGCGCGAGCTAACGCCCGAAGAAAAGGCGGTTTCATTCCGTCATAAGACCCTAGGTCAGCGCGCCGCGATCGTGTTCGCCGGGCCGGCCGTGAATCTCCTGTTCGCCATTGTCGTTTTCTGGCTGACCTTTTCCATCGGCGGCCGTCCGGTTACCGATCCCGTCATCGGCGGCGTCGTCGAAGGCGGCGCGGCCGCGGAAGCGGGGATACAGCCGGGCGACCGTATCGTCACCATCGACGGCAACGCGGTCGAGCGCTTCGAAGATATTCAGACCATTGTGCTGCTGGCCAACGGCGCACCGATGCAGCTTGGTATCACCCGGGACGGCGGCGAGCCGCAGGTCATCAACGTCACCCCGCGCATGCGCGAAGACAAGGATGACGCCGGCAATGTGACGAAGCGCTTCATGCTGGGGATCCAGGCCTCGCGCGAGCATATGAGCGTCGTAAAACTGAACCCGATCGATGCGGCCGGGGCCTCGGTCTACCAAACCTATGACGTGATCCGAACGACCTTTGTCGCCGTGGGGCAAATGATCGACGGTTCGCGCGGTACCGAAGACCTTGGCGGGCCGATCCGGATTGCACAAATTTCGGGGCAAGCGGCCAAAACCGGGGTCCTCGGTTTCATCCTTTTTATGTCGATTCTGTCGATTAATCTTGGGGTTGTGAACCTTTTCCCGGTGCCGCTCCTTGACGGCGGACACCTCATGTTTTACGCCATCGAAGCCGTGCGCGGACGACCGCTGTCGGAACAGGTCCAGGAATGGGGTCTGCGTGTGGGATTGGCTCTTGTCCTGACGCTGATGCTGTTCGTGACCTGGAACGACATCGTCCAATTGATCCGCACATAAGGGGCAACCCGCCGCCTAAGGGCGCGCGGATCGATACAGCTGGGAAGAAGGTTTCGATGACAGGGGCGTCTGGTACGGTTCGGCGCAGAGCGAAGCGCGGGTGGCAGCAATTGCCGCTGTCTGCGCTTCGGGCAGGGGCCATGTTGGCGCTTCTGTCCGGCGGCGCCGTCGTCGGCCTTCCAAGTTTCGAGGCTCGCGCCCAGAGCGAGACCGACATCATCCAGGGCATCGCGGTCCAGGGCAGTCAGCGCATCGAGCCGGCAACCGTGCGCACCTACGTCACGGTGCGCGAAGGCGATCCATTCGACCCGGCGCGTATCGACCAGTCCTTGAAGAATCTATTCGGCACGGGTCTGTTCGCCGACGTGAGCATCACGCGCGGTGAAAACAATCTCCTCCTGATCCGCGTGGTCGAAAATCCGATCATCAACCGCATCTCGCTCGAGGGTAACGACAAGATCAAGGACGACGATCTGAATAAGGAAATGCAGCTTCGCCCGCGCGTGGTGTACACGCGCTCGAAAGTGCAGCAGGACGTCGAGAAGATCCTCGAGCTTTACCGCCGCAAGGGCCGCTTTGCCGCCCGCGTCGATCCGAAGGTGATCGAGCTCCCGCAGAACCGCGTCGACGTCGTGTTCGAAATCAGCGAAGGCAGCCCGACTTACGTTCGAACCATCAACTTCGTCGGCAACGAGGCTTTCGACGACGGCGACTTGCTCGGCGTGGTGTTGACCCGCGAAGAGCGTTGGTGGCGGTTCCTGACCTCGAACGACACTTACGATCCGGATCGTATGAATTACGACCGTGAGCTCTTACGGCGTCACTACGTCCAGAACGGTTATGCCGACTTTGAAGTGATCTCGGCCGTGGCCGAGCTCGCGCCGAACCGCGAGAACTTCTACATGACCTTCACCGTGAAGGAAGGTCCGCGTTACAGGATCAACAACGTCGATCTCGAGGTCAACGTGAAGGACCTGCCGCGCGAGGTTCTGGAAGACGAGATCATTCCGCAGCAGGGCGACTGGTTCAACGGCAAGGCCATCGAAGATACCATCGACGCCATCACCGATGCTGCCGGCACCGCCGGGTATGCATTTGTCGACATCAATCCGCGGGTGCGTCGCGACGAAGCCAAGCAGACCATCGACCTGACGTTCCAAGTTCAGGAGGGCCCGCGCGTCTTTATCGAGCGCGTGGATGTGAAGGGCAACGTCCGTACGCTCGACCGCGTCATCCGCCGCGAAATGCTGTTGGTGGAAGGCGATGCCTTCAACACAGCGCGTGTGCGCCGCTCGCGTGAGCGCCTCGAGAACCTCGGCTTCTTCAAGGAAGACACCGTAAAGCTCGAAAACGCGCCCTCCGACATTTATCCGGACCGCACCATCCTCACCGCGACGGTCGAAGAGCAGCCGACCGGGGAACTCAGCTTCGGCATCGGCTATTCGAGCGCCTCGGGCGCCCTGTTCGACATCGGCGTTCGCGAGCGCAACCTGCTCGGCAAAGGTCAGAACTTGAGCGCGAACTTCAGTCTCGCGCAGCAGCAGATGCAGGTGAACCTGAGCTTCACCGAACCTTACTTCCTGGATCGCCGCCTGGTGGCGGGCTTCGACATCGTCGCAAGCCAGGTCGACTACCAATCGGAATCGGGTTTCACATCGAACACCTACGGGGGCACGGCCCGTCTCGGGTACGCGTACAACGAATATTTGTTCCAGCGCTTCAACTATCAGCTCTTTGTCACGCGCCTCACGGGCCTCACCAGCTTCTCCTCGCAGTTCGTGCGCGAACAGGCGGGAAGCGCGGTCACCTCGCAGGTCAGCCAGGTCATCGCTTACGACCGGCGTAATAACATCATCGAACCGACCGAAGGGTATTACCTGACTTTATCCACCGATCTCGCGGGCCTTGGCGGAAGCGAGCGCTATGTGCGCGGTGGCGTCGGCGGCGCGTTCTACATTCAGCCCTTCGAGGGGTGGATCTTCTCGGCTTCGGCAAGCGGCAGCTATATCGTCGGCCTAGGGCAGGAAGTGAAAATCTATCAGCGCCAACAGCTCGGCGGCACTTCCTTACGAGGTTTCAAAGACTTCGGCGCCAGCCCCCGCGACGCCAACACGTTTGACGCGGTCGGCGGCGACTGGCTGGCGACCGCATCCTTCCAACTCCGGGTGCCGGGATTGCCCGCTGAAAGCGGCCTTAAGACCTATCTCTTCAACGATTGGGGTGTTATTGGTCCGCCCAAGGATTTGAAGAGGCGCCCGGGTATTACAATCCTGGACTCGCAGAAATTCAGAGGCTCCGCGGGCGTAGGGGTCGAATGGACGTCTCCGGTGGGTGTGATCACGGTCGACTACGCGCCGTTTATTTTCAATGCGCAACCCTTCGACCAGAAGTCGCGCTTCCGTATCAATTTTGGTCAACGATACTAATCGATTCGAAAAGGCTTAAAGCAATGACAACCACAATTTTTAGGACCGTTCGCCGTTCCGTACTGATGGCAGCCGTCGTTGGTCTCGCGGCGGTGAGCGGAGTTGCCGGCGCGCAGGCGCAAGAACGCCGGCCGGCCGCGATCTTCGGCGTGGTCAATACCGACCGCATTCTCCAGGACAGCCTGGCGGCGAAGGGTGTGCGGCTCGAGCGCGAGAAGTACGCGCAGACCTATCAGACTTCGATCAAGGACGAAGAAGCCAAGCTTCGCACCGAAGATCAGGAACTCTCGCAGCAGCGGAGCGTGATGGCGCCGGAAGTTTTCCA
>CAMDOZ010000185.1 GCA_945903705.1 Fidelibacterota bacterium
GATTTTCATCAGACCCGGGGCCGGCGAAGCCGCCGGCGGCCGCCCGGCGAAAACCGGGCGCTTGGCCTTTATATCGACACCGTCCAACGCATATTCCAGGCGGCGATCGACAAAGGTCCAAGACCCCATATTGGCGGGCTCTTCCTGGCACCACACGACTTCGGCGTTTTTGTACTTCGCGAATTCCCGCGCCAGCGTTTCTTTGGGCCAGGGATAGATCTGCTCGACCCGCACAATGGCGACATCGTCGACGCCCTTGTCGGTGCGGGCCTGCAACAGATCATAATAAACTTTGCCCGAGCACACGACGATGCGGCGCACCTTCGCGGGCGCCGCGATCTTTTCGGTTTCGCCGTAGACGCGCTGGAAACTGGTGCCGGTATCCATTTCCGCCAGAGTTGACACGCATCGTTTGTGTCGCAGCAGCGACTTCGGCGTCATGATGACAAGGGGCTTGCGGAAATTGCGGCGGATTTGTCGGCGCAGCGCGTGGTAATAATTGGCCGGAGTCGTAATGTTGCAAACTTGCCAATTGTCCTGAGCCGAGAGTTGCAGATAGCGCTCCATGCGTGCCGAGGAATGCTCGGGCCCCTGACCTTCAAAGCCGTGGGGCAATAACATCACGAGGCCGCACAAACGCAGCCACTTGCTTTCGCCCGAGTTGATGAACTGATCGATGATCATCTGGGCGCCGTTGGAGAAATCGCCGAACTGCGCTTCCCAAAGCACCAAGGTATTCGGATCGGCAAGGCTGTAACCGTATTCGAAGCCGAGCACCGAAAGTTCGGACAGCGGGCTGTCGATGACTTCAAATACGGCCTGCTTGCCCGGGCGGATGTTGTTGAGCATGACGTGACGGTTCTCGGTGTTCTGATCGACGATCACCGATTGACGCTGGGAGAAAGTGCCGCGGCCGCAATCCTGGCCGGATAGGCGAATTGGCGTGCCTTCAACCGCGAGGGTCCCGTAGGCAAGCGCTTCCGCAGTCGCCCAGTCGATGTCCTTGCCGGTCTCGATGGCTTCGCGTTTCGTCTTGAGCTGGCGCACGATCTTCGGATTGACGGCCACGCCGTCGGGCACGTTGGAGATGGCTAAGCCGACCTCCTTCAGAAGGTCCATGGGCGCGCCGGTCTTATCGTCGCGGTATTCCTCTTCCTCGCCCATTTGCGCGAGGCCTTTCCAGGCGCCTTCCAGCCAATCGGCCTTGTTGGGCTTGAAGCTTGAGGCGGATTCGAAATCCGCCTCCATCATGTGCATGAAGCGCGCCATCATCCCGTCGGCTTCCGCTTGCGTGAAGACGCCTTCCGCGACAAGCTGCTTGGCGTAGATCGTGCGTGTAGGGACGTGCGCCTCGATCTTCTTGTACATGAGGGGCTGGGTGAACTTCGGCTCGTCGCCTTCGTTGTGACCGAAGCGCCGGTAGCAGACCATGTCGATCACGACGTCGATCCCGAATTCCTGACGGAACTCCATGGCGAGGCGTGAGCAATAGACAACGGCCTCGGGGTCATCGCCATTGCAGTGGAAGATCGGCGCTTCGACCATCTTTGCCATGTCGGTGCAATAAAGACCCGAACGGCTGTACTGCGGCGTGGTGGTGAAGCCGATCTGGTTGTTGATCACGAAGTGAATCGTGCCGCCGGTCGTAAAGCCCTGGATCTGCGAGAAGCCGAAGCACTCGGCGATGATGCCCTGGCCGGCGAACGCGGCGTCGCCGTGGATCAGAAGACCCATGACCTGTTTGCGGCCGGCGTCGCCCATCTGCTCCTGCTTGGCGCGGACCTTGCCGAGCACGACGGGGTCGACCACTTCGAGGTGCGACGGATTGGCGGTGAGCGAAAGGTGCACGACGTTGCCGTCGAAATCGCGGTCGGCCGAGGTGCCGAGGTGATACTTCACGTCGCCGGAGCCTTCGACGGATTCCGGATTGGGCGAGTTGCCCTGGAATTCGGAGAACAGCGCCGAAAACGGCTTGTGCATCACGTTCACGAGCACATTGAGGCGGCCGCGGTGGGCCATGCCGATGACGATCTGCTTGAGGCCGAGCGCACCGCCGCGCTTGATGATCTGCTCGAGGGCTGGGATGGCCGCTTCGCCGCCGTCGAGACCGAAGCGCTTGGTACCGGTGTATTTGATGCCCAGGAATTTCTCGAAGCCTTCGGCCTCGGTGAGGCGCTCGAGGATCGCCTTCTTGCCCGACACAGAGAAGGACGGCGCCAGCCGGTCTTTCTCGAAGCGATTGATCAGCCAGTCCCGCTGCTGGGGATGCTGGATATGATGGAACTCGACGCCGATGGTGCCGCAGTAGGTTTGGCGGCAGGCGTCGATGATCTGGCGCAGCGTCGCCTTCTGCATATTGAGGACGCCGCCGAGCACGATCTCGCGGTCGAAATCGGCATCGGTGAACCCGTGCGACTTGTGATCGAGCTCGGGGTGCAATTCTTTCTTTCCGAGCGCGAGCGGATCGAGCACGGCGACCTGATGGCCGCGCATGCGATAGGCCCGGATGAGCTGCAGCGCGTGGATCGAGTCTTCGGCCTGCCTCAAGATGGCGGTGCTGTCGGCGCCGGCCGCGGCGGGCTTCGCTTTGCCCTCGGCTTTGGCCGGGGCGGAGTCAGCCACCGAGCCGATGATGGTCGTGTCCGAGGGCGCCCAGCTTGCGCCTTCGAGTTCCTTGAGAAGGTCACGGGCGTCGTCGCCCATCTCCTGGAAGAAATTCACCCAGCTCGGGTCAACTGCCGCAGGGTTCTTGAGATAGGAGGCGTACAATTCGCCGATGAAGACGGCGTTTGCGCCGGTGAGAAAGGAAGCGTCCACGTCGAGGTCCCTTTAAGGTCCGTTCTGCAGGGTCCGAACAATGGCCGGGCAGGAGGGCAAGCCCTGAGGCAGGCCGACTGTCCCCTCCAGTCGGAACGGAGGGGTTGAATCGCTGCGACGTTGCTTTCGATCCGGGCCAGGCCACCCGGCACCAACCCACGAAGGTCAGTCTTAGAGGAAAATACCCTTTGAGACAACGAGTTACCGGGCGGCATCGCGCCGATTCAGCCGGTTTTCACACCTGAGTTGGCCGTTCTACAGGCCTTTTCGAGAATTGGGGTCAGAGTTAGGCTCTTTGGGGCCAGAGTTAGCCTAGTCAATCCCGTAGGCGGCCGGGTCGGTCCCATAACCAAACAGGGCGGCGTCTCGGGCGACGAGCCTCGCCACGACGGCGAAGGTCTCGGGGGTATAAAGGTTCGCCCAGGGCGCGTGATGGCTCTGATTGAAGTGGTCGAGCGGCAGCGTTTCCAGATCGAGGACCGCGGTCACCTCGGCGAAATCATCCGCGAGGGACTCGTAGTGCCCGATGAAGCGCACGGCGATCTTGCCGTCCACGTCCGTTGCATAAGGGTGCTGAGGCCCGACCCACTTTTCGCCGTCCGGGCCGGCCAGCACACGGCGCGCATAGGTGTCGAAGGTGCCGGCCGCGACTGCGTCGGCGTGACCGTCGATTTTCGGGACTTGAAGGCGGTAGTGAAACCAGGAGACCGCCACGTCCCAGGGGTTTCGCACAAAACAGAATGAGTAATAGGAGTCGAAGGCCGCGCGGCCGAGGACCTTGATAGCGCCCGCCGCGCTTGTGTGTTGGCTGAAGGTCGCGGCGGCTTCGGGCAGTTTGTTGTCAACCGCGCAGCGCGCCCGCACCGCGGCGTCACCGCGCCGCACCTTGTGAAACACGTCGTGATGAGAGAGCGCGCCGTGGATGGAGGTGCCCGCCGCCTTGGGCACATGGATGAAGATGAACTTCTTCGACGGCGATAAAATCAAAGGGCAAACGACCACGTAAGCAAAAGCGAGTTCTCACCCGGATTGTAGCCATTGATGCCGGCGTTGGAGATATGCGTGAGGTAGAGGCCGAGCCGGCCACGGTCGGTGACGGCGTAGCTCAACGAGAGGCCGAGATGAAACTCGAACGTGCCGCCGAGATTGAGGCCGTCGCCGCGCGAGTAGGCGCCTAGGCCCGCCGACGGCGTGAATTCCCAGTCACCGCCGCTGCCCAAAGAGAAAGGCGCGGCGAAGCCGGCGTAACCGAAGGTGCTTTCCTTGCTCGTGACCATGACGCCGACGAGCGGCTTCAATCCACGGAAAGTATCCGTTTCGAAGAGGCCCTGACCGTGACGGTATTCAACGCGCGCCTCGGCCTGCCGGTCGTAGTTGAAGTTCACGTCCCACACGCCGGCGCCGACGGTGAAGAGAGCATCGTCCGCGGCCATGGCCGGCGAAACGCAGGCAATGGCCGCAGCGAATGCGGCCGCGCGGAACAAACGCGACATCAACACTAACCCTTAAGAGCCTTCACCATCGTGGAGCCCAGCGCGGACGGGCTGTCGGCGACCATGAAGCCGGCCGAGCGCATCGCTTCGAACTTGGCGTCCGCCGTGCCCTTGCCGCCGGAGATGATGGCGCCCGCATGGCCCATACGGCGGCCCGGAGGCGCCGTGGAGCCGGCAACGAAACCGACGATCGGTTTCTTTTTCTTGTGCGCCTTGTAGAACGCGGCGGCGTCTTCCTCGGCGGTGCCGCCGATTTCGCCGATCATGATGATGCCTTGTGTCTCGTCGTCGTTGAGGAAGAGATCAAGGCAATCGATGAAGTTGGTGCCGTTGACCGGATCCCCGCCGATGCCGATGCAAGTCGTCTGGCCGAGGCCGGTGGCGGTGGTCTGCGCGACGGCTTCATAGGTAAGCGTGCCGGAGCGCGAGACAATCCCGATCTTGCCGCGCAGATGAATGTGGCCGGGCATGATGCCGATTTTGA
>CAMDOZ010000186.1 GCA_945903705.1 Fidelibacterota bacterium
ACAACCACTGGCCAGGGGGCGAGCGGCGTCGAAGTCGGCGCCACATCCGTCGTTACCAACGCGGGGCGAATAACGGTGCGCGGCGACGTCGCCATGGGAATAGATGCCGCGGCAGGTTCGTCCGTCATCAATAGCGGAACGATCGAGACAAGCGCGAACAACTCGATCGGGGTGCGCGTCGCGGGAGGCAACGTCACCAACAGCGGCAGCATCCGCAGTGTTTTGACCGGCCCCGCATTCGCTTTTACACCCACCGTGGGCGTATCCATCACCGGAAGTGCGGCGCAGTTTGAGAACACGGCAAGCGGATCGGTCGTAGCTACCCACATAGCAGTGCGATTGAGCGGAACCCAACAGGCCGGATTTTCAAATGCCGGGCGGATAGAAGTCTCGCCGGCGCTTCAGATTGACGGCACCATGTCGAGCGGAGGCGCGGCCCTTGTCGTTGCCGGAAGCACGAGCGTTGACGTCTCGAATTCAGGAACGATCATCGCTCGCGGAGGACTTCCCGCGATCCTCAGCCTGGGCTCGGCGGTTACCTTGGCGAACAGCGGTTCCATTGTCGGCGACATTGTCCTGAGCGGCGGAAGCGACCAGATCATAGTCCGGGAGTCGTCTTCAATTGACGGCGTCATCGATTTCGGGGGCGGTGACGATCTCATCGCTTTTCAAAATGGCGGCGTCCTCGAGCGCTCGATCATCAACGTCGAGCGGCTGTCGCAAAGCGGCGCCAATACGCTCATTATTTCCCGTGACGTCACCGTCGGTCAGCAAGTTCTTGTGCTGGGTGGCGGAGGTATGGTCATCGGCCGCAACGTACGAGTAACGGCGCCGGTGACCGAGAATATCGGGATCATCCGCGGACATGGAATCCTCGACGGTGCGATCAACAACGGAGGCCTCGTTGCCCCCGGATCGGCGTCCGAAAAAGGGACGCTGACCATTTCAGGCGCTTTCCGGCAATTTTCAAATGGGACGGTGGCCATCAGGCTGTCCCCCGACGGCACCTCCGACCGCCTCGTGGTCGGTGGGCCGGCCACCTTTGCCGGGACGTTAACCCTTAGCTATCAACTCGTCCCCGGCGCCGCTTCGTTCAGAGACGGCCAACGCTACGAGATCTTGAGCCCCGCGGCGGCGACTTTGGTCAGCACCGGTCAATTTACCCTCGCCGCACCCGAGATGGCCTTCGTAACCGCCAATCTCGTCACGACGTCTTCCGGCGGCCTTGCGGTCGTAATGGATCGACGTTCCTACGACACCGCCGCGGTAACGCCGACGCAGGGATCCGTGGGCCGCATGCTCGACCGACTTCAAGCCGCACGGCCCGCCGCTCTCGCGTCGACCTTCGAACAATTGGAGGCCGCTGCACCTCAAGCCGCCACGGCGCTCCTCGCGAGCTTTGCGCCGGAAGCGCCCGGTGCGGTTCAGGCTCTCGGGCTTCTGTCCGTCGAGCGATTTTCTGAAAGCATCCGCCGACGCGCGCCCTCAGGGACGGCCGCCGGGCGTTTTGTTTGGGCGCGAGGCTTTTCTTCGTCCGGACAGTCCCGCGAGGCGACGGCACGAAGGGATTACGACTTGCAAGGCGGTGCGGCCGGCATCGAGACACACGTCGGCGCGATGCGGCTTGGCGTCGCGGCGGCGCGGATCGATGGCGACTTCGCCGGTAGCGCCGATCATGCGGCATTCGATGCCTCGATCTTTGCCCTTACGGCGCACTTTGACTGGTCCAAATTTAGCGTCGATGGGGCCATGGCGTACGGAACAGGATCGCCTGAGATACGCCGCCTTCGTCTCTCGGGCGGAACGAGCGAAACTCTCGTCGCCGATGCGCACACGAATCTCTGGTCCATCTCGGTGGACGGTAGTTACGCATGGATCTTCGACACCCTCGCCGTTTCTCCGCATGCGGGCTTTTCCTATAATCAGGCGAGTTTGAACGCTCTGGATGAGCGGCAACCTCTTGCCATTCGAACCGCCGACGCATCCGCTCGATCCTTGCGGGCTCGGGTCGGCGCCGGCGTGTCGGTCGAGGTGGGGCGTATTCGGCCCTTCGGCGATCTTTCGATGTCGATCGAACTTCTAGATCGGCGTCCGCGGATACCGGCACTGCTGATCGGCGTCCCCGACAGCAATTTCGATCTCCTGGGCGATGCGCGTCGACGCTTAGCCGTCGAAGCCGAAGTCGGCGTGTCTGTGGTCCTGTCCGAGGGGTTGGAGGCTCATGTAGCGGGAGCCATGACTGCCAACGACCTTCTCGCCGGCCGCCGGCTCTCCGCAGGACTTACCTATCGCTGGTAAGCATTGTTAGCGCGGCAGGTCGCTCACACCCATCAGGAATTCGTCGACGGCACGCGCCGCTTGGCGCCCTTCCCTGATCGCCCACACCACGAGACTTTGCCCGCGCCGCATATCGCCGGCGGCGAACACTTTCGCAACCGAGGTCTGATACTTCAACGTATCCGCCGCCACGTTCCCGCGATTGTCGAGGGAGACGCCGAGGTCTTTGAGCAAGCCGGCATGAATGGGGTGAACGAAGCCCATGGCCAAGAGGACGAGATCGGCCGGCAAGTTCTGCGCGCTGCCGGGAACCTCCTGCCCTTGCGCCAGCTTAACGATCTGTTGGTTCATCACCCGTCCCTTGTCGCCAAGAAATGCCTTAGTGGCGACCGCAAACTCGCGCTCGCACCCCTCTTCCTGGCTCGACGACGTGCGGAACTTCAATGGCCAGTAAGGCCATACCAGCGGTTTGTTTTCCTGCTCGGGCGGCCGCGGCATGATCTCCAACTGCGTCACCGACGCCGCGCCCTGGCGAATAGACGTGCCGATGCAGTCGGACCCCGTATCGCCGCCGCCGATCACAATGACATGCTTATCCTTGGCAGTGATGACTTCGGCGGCCGGAATAGTATCGCCGGCAACGCGCTTATTGTTCTGCGCCAGGAAGTCCATCGCGAAGTGAATGCCCTTGAGATCGCGCCCGGGCGCAGGCAGATCGCGCGGCGCTTGGGCGCCGCCGGTCAGAAGGATGGCATCGAAGCTCTTCAGGAGCGCATCCGCCCTCACGTCGACACCGACATGGCAACTCGCCTTGAAGGTCACGCCCTCGGCGGTCATCTGCGCCATGCGGCGGTCGATGAGATGTTTCTCCATCTTGAAGTCGGGAATGCCGTAGCGAAGCAATCCACCAACACGGTCGTCTTTCTCGAACAAGGTGACGTCGTGGCCGACTCTTACCAACTGCTGCGCGGCCGACATTCCCGCCGGTCCTGAGCCGATCACCGCGATCTTCTTGCCGGTCTTGCGGTTGGGAAGCTCCGGCTGGATCCAACCTTCGGTCCATCCGCGATCGACGATCGCGCATTCGATGCTCTTAATCGTCACCGCGTCGTCGTTGATGTTCAGTGTGCAGGCCGCTTCGCACGGCGCCGGGCAAATGCGGCCGGTGAACTCCGGGAAGTTATTGGTGGAGTGCAGCGTCAAGAGCGCGTCGCGCCACTTCCCCTTGTAGACGAGGTCGTTCCAATCGGGGATCAGGTTATTGATCGGACAACCGTTGTGACAGAACGGGATGCCGCAATCCATGCAGCGTCCGCCCTGCTTCTTCATGGCGTCGTCCGGAAGGTCTTTGACGAACTCGCTCCATGTGGAGACGCGCGCCGTCACCTTCTCATACGGACGGTCCTCCCGCCCGGTTTCAAGAAACCCCGTTGGCTTACCCATGGACTTTGAATGTCCTTGAGTCTTCGCGTTCCTGAGGACGTGAGGCCGCGAGGATCTTGAGCGACTTCGCGTAATCCGTCGGCATCACCTTCACGAATTTCGGTAAGTACTCGCCCCAGCGCCCCAGAAGCTCGGCGGCGCGCGCGCTATTGGTGTAGTGACGGTGCCGCTCGATCAGCGCCCGAAGCCGCGGGGCATCCTGCTCGAGGTGGTTGACCATCAATTGACGGAAGTTTCCGTTCTCGCCGCTGACATGCGGTTCGGGCTTGACCGGCTCGAGCGCGACCATCGAAAGATTGCAGCGCTCACGGAAGGTTCCGTCTTCGTCGAGCACATAAGCGATGCCGCCCGACATGCCCGCCGCGAAGTTGCGCCCCGTCATCCCGAGAACCGCAACCACACCACCCGTCATATATTCGCAGCCATGGTCACCGACGCCTTCGACCACGGCGTAGGCGCCCGAATTGCGGACCGCGAAGCGTTCGCCCGCGACACCCGAGAAATAGCATTCGCCCTCGATCGCGCCGTACATCACGGTGTTGCCGATGACGATGTTTTCCCACGGCACGGCCGGGCATTCTTTTGGCGGATATACGGCGATGCGTCCGCCGGAGAGGCCTTTACCGACGTAGTCGTTGCCGGCGCCGACAAGCTCGAGAGAAATCCCCCGCGCAAGGAACGCGCCGAAGCTCTGGCCTGCGATCCCTGTGAACTTCACCGAAATAGTGTCTTCGGGCAATCCGGTCTGACCGTAACGCTTCGCCACTTCTCCCGACAGCATGGTCCCGACGGTACGATTGACGTTGCGGATCGGCATTTCAATCTGAACGGCCTGACCTTTGTCGAGCGCGGGCTTGGCCTTCGCGATCAAGGTGTGATCCAGCGCCCGGTCAAGCTGATGATCTTGCGGCTCGCAGCAGCGGATGGCGACGTCCTTGCCGACCTGTGGGCGATACAACAATTTAGTAAAGTCGAGCCCATTGGCCTTGTAGTGGCCCACGGCACGCCGCACATCGATCAGGTCTCCGCGACCGATCAGGTCGTCGAAGCGGCGG
>CAMDOZ010000187.1 GCA_945903705.1 Fidelibacterota bacterium
GATGGTGCAGGCGCCGCAGACGCCGTGCTCGCAGCCGAGGTTGGTGCCGGTCAGTGACTGTTGTTCGCGCAGGAAGTCGGCGAGGTGGGTGCGCGGTTCGACGTCGGCGGTGACAGGTTTGCCGTTGACGGTGAGCGTAATGCGGGTCATGCGGCGAGTTTTTCGATCGCGCGGCGCAGGGCGACGGCGTGGAGCTGGCGATTGTAGGCGTCCGCAGCCAAGCCAGCGCCATCCACGGCGTGAAGCAAGGCTTGCTTTTCCGGTTTTGCAAAAAGAGCTTTTGCATCGGCAAGAATATGCGGCGCGCCTCTCGTCGCACCGATCACCGCGCGGGCGACGCCGCGCTCCGGATCGTCCAGCGCCGCGCCGATGGCCTGCGCGAATTCGCCCGCCTTGCGGCAGAACTTCCAGTAGCCGACGCGGGCGCGGGCGGAAAGCTTCGGCACGCGGATGGCGACGAGGATGTCGCCGGTTTTCAGCGCGGTCTCAAAGAGGCCGGTGAGGAATTTCTCGATCGGAATCTCGTGCCGTCCGCCGGGGCCGGCAATGAGGACGGTTGCGCCAAGGACGCTGAGTGCGCTCGGCCAGTCGGCGGCCGGATCGGCATGCGCGAGACTTCCTCCTATCGTGCCGCGATTGCGCACCGCGCGGTAAGCGATGTTGGCGGCGACTTCGCGCATGAAGCCGCGCGTTGGGTCGGGCAGGCGGCCGTCTTCGATCTGCGCGTGCGTGACGCAGGCACCGAGGGTGACGGAATCTTTTTCGTCCTTGACGGATTTGAGCTCTTCAATTCCCCTGAGGTCTACAAGAAGGGCTGGTTGCACGACGCGCAGATTGAGCATCGGGCCGAGCGACTGCCCACCCGCCAGGATCTTGGAATTTTCCGTGGAAAGAAGGCGCAGGGCACTTTCCACATTCCTGGGGCGCTCGTACTCGAAGGCGCAGGCTTTCACACACGCGCTTTCATGATGGCCTCGACAATGCGTCGCGGCGTGAGCGGGGACTCGGTGATTTCCACGCCGAGCGGCGCGAGCGCGTCGTTGACGGCGTTGGCGATCGCCGCGGGCGGCGCGATGGCGCCGCCTTCGCCGATGCCCTTCTGGCCGAAGCGCGTGTGGGGCGAGGGCGTCTCGATGTGGTCGATGCGGATCGAGGGCACCTCGGTGGCACTCGGCAGGAGGTAATCGGCGAGCGTCGTGGCGAGCGGCTGGCCCTGCTCGTCGAACGGCATCTCCTCATAGAGCGCCGTGCCTATTCCCTGCGCGGCGCCGCCGAACACCTGGCCGTCCACGATCATCGGGTTCACCAGCGTGCCGCCGTCTTCGACGATGACGTAGTCAAGGATCTCGACGTGACCGGTCTCGGTGTCCACGGCGACAGTGGTCGCGTGGCAGGCATAGCTGAAGGTGCCGGTATCCACCTTGGCCTTGTAGCCGGCGGTGGCTTCCAGCCCCGCCGGATCGACGTCCGCGGGCAGCAGCTGCGGCTTGCGGTACCAGACGTGCGCGACTTCGGCGAGCGACATCTTCTTGTCGGTGCCGGCAACGACCGCAAAGCCGTCCGAAAGAATCAAATCCTGGCTTGAAACCTCCAGGAGCTTCGCTGCAATGGCTTTCACGCGTCCCGCGATGACGTCGCAGGCGGCAGCGACCGCGCCGCCGGACATCACCATGCTGCGCGAGCCCCAGGTGCCGGTGGAGTAGGGCGTGGTTGCCGTGTCGCCGTGCACCAGGCGCACATTCTCCGGATCGACGCCGAGCACCGTGTGCGCTACCTGCGCCATGGTGGTCTCCATGCCCTGGCCGTGCGAATGCGCACCGATGCGCAGTTCCAGCACGCCGTCGGGCGAGAGGCGCGCGGCGCATTGTTCGTGGCCCGGCACCATCGGGATGCCCCAGCCGTGGTAGACGGAAGTGCCGTGCGCGGCCTGCTCGCAGAAGATGGCGAAGCCCACGCCGATTTTGCGGACGCTTGCCGGATGTTCCTTTTGAAGTTTCCTGATTTTCTCCACATCAATCATTCGCGCCGCGCGACGTACGGCCTCCGGATAGTCGCCGGAATCGAAGTGCTTGTTGGTAATGTTGGTGTAGGGCATCTCGCCCGGCTGCACCAGGTTGGCGAGGCGCATCTCGTGCGGCTCGATCTTCAGCTCGCGCGCCGCCGCGTCCACCATCAGCTCCAGCGCGAAGCACACGCCGGTGCGCGCGACGCCGCGGTAGGGCAGGATCGGCGCCTTGTTGGTCGCCATCGACCAGGTACGGCAGCGGTAGCGGTCCATCTTGTAGGGGCCGGGCAGGATCGAGCTCACCTGCGCGCCCTCCAGGCAGGCTGAGAAGGGGTAAGACGAGTAGGCGCCCGAATCCACTGTGGCCTCGCAGTCGATGCCGAGGATCTTCCCCTTCGCATCCGCATACAGCGTGATGTCGTAGTGGTGCTCGCGGCAATTGGCGTTGGCCGAGAGCTGCTCGCGGCGGTCCTCGATCCAGCGCACCGGGCGGCCAAGCTTGCGGCACAGCCACGCCAGGCACACTTCCTCTGGCAGCAGAATCCCTTTGTAGCCGAAGCCGCCGCCGACGTCGGGCGCGATGACGCGGATCGAGCCCTGGTCGATGCCGAGGCACTCGGCGAGGCCGGCGCGGTTGAGGTGCGGCATCTGCGCCGCGCTGTACATGACGAGCTGATCCAGCCGCCGGTTCCACTCGCAGACCACACCGCGGCCTTCCATCGGTGACATGTGTTGTCTTGCCGTTCTTATCGACCTTTTTACCGTGACGGCGGCGTTGCGTTTCAATTCGGACAGGTCGTCGTCGACCAGCGATTCGAGGAAGACGTTGTCGCCCCATTCGTCGTGCACGAGCGCGGGGGGATTGATCCGCGCCTCGATCATGTCGACGACGGCGGGCAATTCCTCCAGATCCAGTTCGACCTGATCGGCAAGATCCTCCGCCTCGGCGCGCGTGGCCGCGACGCACATCGCGACGAGTTCGCCGACCTGGCGTACTTTTCCGGCGGCAAGTACGGGCTGATCGGAAGATTTGAAGCCTTTCAGGCTGGAACTGGCCCGAATCGGCTGGACGCCCTTTAGGTCCTCAGAGGTAAAAACCCCGGGAAACTTCCTGATGCCCCGAATCTTCGCGTGCGCCATCGGCGAGCGCACGAAGGCGACATCGAGCATGCCATGGATGCGGATGTTGGCGACGTACTCGCCCTCGCCCCGCAGGAAGCGCCGGTCTTCCTTGCGCGGAAGTCGGGCGCCAACTCCCATGGCGCGAGCGCCATCCTTACTGCCGGTCACGCGGCTACGGCCAGCGGCGGGAGGATGGACGCGTCCGAATCGTGGCGCTTGCCGGCGCGCAGGCAGAAGTACGGGCGCAGCATGCGGTCCGTGCGCAGTTTGGTTCTTTCGTTGTCCTGCAGCGTCCAGCTGCCGCGCTCGTCGTGCAGCACGGAGACGTCCGCTTCGCGGCCGGGCTTGAGCGAGCCGAGTTCGTTTTCCATGCCGAGCATCGTCGCCGGGTGGGTGGTGACCATCGGCACGATCTGCTCGATGGTGAGGCCAAGCGCGAGCATCGAGGTCATCGCCGAGACGAGAGAAAACCGCGTCTGGCCGAAGAACATGTGTTCCTTGTCCGGATGCGCGTCCGGCGTCCCTTTTGGTTTGGGAACCCGCGTGTTGTAGCCGTGCATATCGGCGCCTAGCGTGTCGGGGACGATCCCGGCGTCGAGCGCGATGCGCGCCATCCGGTAGCTGAAATGCGAACCGTGACCGACGTCGGTCTTCAAGCCGCGCGCGAGCGCTTCCTTGACGATCGGGTGGACCTTGCCTTCGCGATTCACGAACCCGCCCGGGTGGCGCGTGAACGGATGCGCGAGGACGTCGCCCGGCCTGAGCAGGGGCACCACCTGGTCGAGGATCGTGTCTGGATCGACGCCGTTCGCGCCGGACTCCGGCAGGCCCCAGAGCTGCCCGAAATGGATGTACAAGGGGAGGTTTGCGCGCTTGCCGATCTCCGCCGCGAGCTTGATGACCTCAATGCCCCAGCGCGCGAAACCACCGAGTTCCGCGTGCGCTTTGATTCCCTTGACGATGTCGCGGTTCTCGAGCGCGCTCTTCACCGTCGCCTCCACGTCCACGCAGTCCGGCTTGTAGAGCGACGGGTAGTAGTGACCTTCCATGCCGCCGACCAGGTAGGCCGACAGAAAGGCCAACGCGCGCGTTTGCTTGGTTTCCACGACGTGGGCGCGAAATGCCGGCAGCGTCATGCACGAGGGCCCGCCCTGGTCCACGATAGTAGTGACGCCGGAGCGCACGCCGCACAGATCCGCTTCCAGGCCGAAGCGTCCGGTGACGTACTCGAAGACGTGGCCGTGAGTGTCGATGAGCCCGGGCAGCACCAGCTTGCCGGCGACGTCCACCGTTTCCTTCGCGCTGGAGGGCGCGATGGAAGGCAGGACGGCGGCGATGCGGCCGTCCTTGATCGCCACGTCATGGACGCCGTTGATGTTCTGGGCCGGATTGATGACCCGGCCGCCACGCAAGACTAGGTCGTAGAGCATGATGAAATTCTAACCCCGCCGGAAGCTTTCCATAAGCAGATCATCGAATATCGCCACGGCGCGGGTCCAGCCGGCGGAGGCGCTGCGGATTTTGTGCGGAAAGCATGAGACGACGAAACCGTCGGACGGAATCGCTTCCAGGTTGTGCAGCTTCTCCAGGTGGCAGTAGCCGATGTCGCGCCCCGCCTTGTG
>CAMDOZ010000188.1 GCA_945903705.1 Fidelibacterota bacterium
GAGCATCGCACTTTTAATGCGGTGGTCGATGGTTCGAATCCATCCGGGCTCACCATTTCCTCATACAACCAGCCGGCGATAGAGGTGCCAGGTCGCGTGACCGAGCACCGGTACGCACACGGCTAAACCCACCAAGAACGGCAGGGCTCCGATCAAGAGCGCCAGCGCCACCAGGAATCCCCACACGGCCGTCATGACCGGGTTTGCCTGAACCGCGCGGATCGAGGTCATGATCGCCGTCCCGATACTCACATGGCGATCAAGGAGCAGCGGGAATGACACGACACTGATGCACAGGGCTGTGATCGCGAAGAAAAGGCCGACCCCGTTGCCGATTGCAATGAGCGCCCAGCCTTCAGGTGTGGAGAAAAGGCGCGTGACAAACTCCTCCGCCGAACGTGGGCTCACCGTCTGCCACGGATCCCCAAGCGTCAGTCCGTAAATCGTCATGGCGGCCGTCAGCCAGAAGAAGAAGAGGGTGAGGAGAACCCCGCCGAGCAGAAGAATATCCCGGGCCGCAGGGTTTCGCAGGAAGTTGCCGGAGCTCGAGCTCGAGATATCTTCACCGCGCTCACGCCGCCTGCTGATTTCGCACATCGCGATGGTCAGGAGGGGCCCGACCAGGAGCGATCCTGATATGACGGGAAAAACGAGCGGCAGGAGGTCGTAATTGAAGACCACCAGGAACGCGCCGAGAGTCACCAGCGGATAGATGACTCCCAGGAAATAAAGGTGCGTCGGCTTGGCCGCGAAGTCCTCGATCCCGGCGAGGATGGCGTCCGCGATGTCCCGAAGCCCGATTTTACGGACTGCGGGCTGAGCCGCCGCTGCATGTGTGGTGTGCAAGGAAGATAGTGCCATTGGAGCCCTCCGATTGAAAAAAGCCGAAGGAAAATGACGACGTTCTAGGCGCTCGGATTATAGGCCCGCGGCGGGCGCCCCGTCATGTAACCAAGGCGGGAAAATGAACCCCTGGCAGTGCGAAAGGGCGTTCGCAAATGCACCAGGACCGTTCAGATGCATGGGATTTTTCGATGGTTGAATTTAGTTAATTGAGTTTTGGTCAAGGCTGCGGTTTAGTAATACCCCACGGTCTTGGGGAGACCGCTTCTCACCGTACCGTATATGTGGACTTGCGGCCTTGAGCTGGCAGACGCGAAGCGTTGGCTTCAAAGCAAAGTGCCATGAACCGCAGGCGCACGTTATCGGAAGAGTTTGCTTATGACCTTGCCGGCACAAGGCCTCTACGATCCGCGAAATGAGCACGACAGCTGCGGCGTCGGCTTTGTCGTCCATTACAAGGGTAAGAAGTCCCACGAGATCGTTCGTCAGGGCCTGCAGATTCTTTTGAATCTCGAGCACCGCGGTGCCGTTGGCGCCGACCCGTTGGCGGGTGACGGCGCGGGCCTGCTCATTCAAACACCTGACAACCTTCTACGCGACGAATTCGCCAAGCAGAAGATCACTCTGCCGCAGCCGGGCGATTACGGCATCGGCATGGTCTTCTTGCCGAAGGACAAGACCGTCGCAAAGGAATTCATCGATATCCTTGAAAAGATCGTCGGCGAGGAAGGCCAGAAAGTGCTCGGGTGGCGCGACGTGCCGGTCGATGCCTCGCCCCTCGGCGAAACCCTGAAAGCGTGCGAGCCGTGGATCCGTCAGCTCGCGGTGGCGCGCGGCCCAGCTACGGCGGCTGGCGACGCCTTCGAGCGCAAGCTCTTCGTCATCAGAAAGCGCGTGGAGAATTTTGTTCACACCTGCGCCTTCGACTGCAAGAGCGACTTCTACATTCCGAGCTTTTCGGCGCGGACGCTTGTCTACAAAGGCATGTTCCTCGCACCGCAACTCGACAAGTATTATCGCGACCTCCACGATCCGCGGCTGAAGTCAGCATTGGCGCTGGTTCACCAGCGCTTTTCCACAAACACCTTCCCGTCGTGGCGTCTCGCGCACCCTTACCGCATGGTTTGCCATAACGGCGAGATCAACACTGTGCGCGGCAACATCAACTGGATGGCCGCACGCCGCCAAAGCATCAAATCCGCGATCCTCGGTGAGGATATGGAGAAGCTGTGGCCTTTGATTGCAGGTGGGCAATCGGATACCGCAAGCCTCGATAACGCGCTCGAGCTTCTCGTGATGGGCGGCTACTCGCTCGCCCACGCGGTCATGATGCTGATTCCCGAGGCCTGGGCCGGCAATCCACTGATGGATGAGAAGCGCCGCGCCTTCTACGAATATCACGCTGGGCTGATGGAACCGTGGGACGGTCCCGCCGCGCTTGCCTTCACCGACGGACGCCAGATCGGCGCCACCCTCGACCGCAACGGCCTGCGCCCGGCCCGCTACCTCGTCACCAACGACGACATCGTTGTCATGGCCTCTGAAGCCGGCGTGCTCGATGTGCCGGAGCATAAGATCGTCAAGAAGTGGCGCTTGCAGCCGGGCAAGATGTTCCTGATCGATCTGGAGCAGGGCCGCATTATCGACGACGCCGAACTAAAGGCGCAGCTTGCGAACGCCAAACCCTACAAGTCCTGGCTCGAGAAAACGCAATTCGTGCTCGAAGACCTGCCCGGGAATGTGCCGGCGGACGAGCACGAGACCAATGAAGCGCTGCTCGATCGCCAGCAGGCCTTCGGTTACACCCAGGAGGACCTTTCGCATTTCCTGGTGCCGATCTCGCACAAGGGCGAAGATCCCGTGGGGTCCATGGGAACGGACACGGCGCTCTCGGTTCTCTCGCGCCGGTCGAAGCTGCTCTACACTTATTTCAAGCAATGCTTTGCGCAGGTGACCAACCCGCCGATCGACGCGATCCGCGAAGAGCTGGTGATGTCGCTGGTCTCGCACGTGGGGCCGAAGCCAAACCTCCTCGGGTTCGATGCGGAAGGCACGCACCTGCGGCTTGAAGTCCGCCAGCCGATTTTGACCGACCAAGATCTCGCCAAGATCCGCCATCTCGGCGATCTGGTGGGAGAGGCGTTCAAGACCTGCACGCTGGATCTGACCTATCCCGTCGAGCAAGGCGCAGAAGGAATGGAGCCGGCGCTAACGCGTCTGTGCGCGAGCGCGGAAGACGCCGTCCTCAAGGGCTACAACATCCTCATCCTCTCGGATCGGCGGGTGAATCGCCAGCTCGTGGCAATCCCAGCGCTGCTCGCGACCGCCGCCGTCCATCATCACCTGATCCGCAAGGGCCAGCGTACTGAAACGGGCCTGGTGATCGAAACCGGCGAGGCTCGCGAGGTGCATCACTTCTGCACGCTTGGTGGATACGGTGCCGAGGCGATCAACCCTTATCTCGCGTTCGAGACCTTGAACTCGATGCGCGGCGAAGAGTTGCCGGCGGACTTCACGCAGGAGAAGGTCCAGAAGCAGTACATCAAGGCCATGGGCAAGGGCATTATGAAGGTGATGTCCAAAATGGGCATCTCGACTTTCCAGTCCTATTGCGGCGCGCAGATTTTTGACGCGGTCGGCCTGCACTCAACTTTCGTCGCAAAGTATTTCACAGGAACCGGGACACAGGTGGAGGGCGTTGGCCTTCTCGAAGTCGCGCGCGAAACTGTTGAACGACATCGCCTCGCCTTCGGCGACGCACTGCACTTGCGCAACTCTCTCGATCCGGGCGGCGAATACCAATACCGCCTGCGCGGCGAAAGCCATATGTGGACGCCCGATACCGTCGCCAAGCTGCAACATGCGGCACGGGGCAACAGCCGGGATCTCTATAAAGAGTTCTCACAGCTCATCAACGATCAGTCCGAGCGGCTGATGACACTGCGCGGCCTGTTTGAATTCAAGAAGGCGCCGACGCCCATTCCGCTCGAAGAAGTCGAAGCCGCCAAGGAAATCGTGAAGCGGTTCTCAACGGGCGCCATGTCGTTCGGCTCCATCAGCCGCGAGGCGCACACGACGCTTGCGGTTGCGATGAACCGCATCGGTGCGCGCTCGAATACCGGTGAAGGCGGCGAAGAGCCGGACCGCTTCAAGCCGCTCCCGAACGGCGATTCCATGCGCTCGGCCATCAAGCAGGTGGCATCCGGGCGCTTCGGCGTGACCATCGAATATCTGGTCAATGCCAGCGACATTCAGATCAAAATGGCCCAGGGCGCGAAACCGGGCGAGGGCGGTCAGCTTCCCGGGGACAAGGTCAACGGCCCCATTGCCAAGACGCGGCACTCGACGCCGGGGGTAGGTCTCATTTCGCCCCCGCCGCACCACGACATCTATTCGATCGAGGATCTGGCGCAGCTCATCCATGACCTGAAGAACGCCAATCCCAAGGCTCGCATCAGCGTGAAGCTGGTGTCGGAGATCGGCGTCGGCACGGTCGCGGCCGGTGTCGCCAAAGCGCGCGCCGATCACGTCACCATTTCCGGCTTCGAGGGTGGTACGGGCGCGTCGCCCCTGACGTCTCTCACTCATGCCGGATCGCCATGGGAACTGGGTCTGGCCGAGACACATCAAACTCTCGTGCTCAACAACCTTCGCGGGCGGATCGCGGTGCAAGTCGACGGTGGCCTGCGCACGGGCCGAGACGTCATCATCGGCGCACTTCTCGGCGCGGATGAGTTTGGTTTTGCCACTGCGCCACTTATCACCCTCGGCTGTATCATGATGCGCAAGTGCCACCTGAACACCTGCCCGGTGGGTGTCGCGACGCAGGATCCGATTCTTCGCGCGCGTTTCACCGGCCTGCCGGAATATGTAGTCAACTATTTCTTCCTGCTGGCCGAAGAGGT
>CAMDOZ010000189.1 GCA_945903705.1 Fidelibacterota bacterium
CGACTGCACTCAGCTCTCGATTACCGCTCGCCCGAGGAGTTCGAAGCAACCTGTGTCAGGGCCCATTCCGCTGTACAATGGGCTGCTGAATGAACCCGTTTAACCAACTGTCGCTAGATTCGGTGTCTCACCGATGGGGTGCACTCCAGGACATCACGACAATGGACCGGAACGTGGTGTCGAGGCGCACCTTATATGTAAGCCGTGCGCCCTTGTCAGGAATCCCCCACCGTTCATACTGAATTTGCACCATTCAGGACCCGCGCTTTCGCGCTCGTCCGCACCGTTAATGTACGGAACCATGCGCCGCGCGTTGAACCTTGGAATCGCTCTCGTTCTCAGCGCCTTTCCGGCCGCCGTCATGGCGGCCGAGACGGTGCGCGCCGTCATCCCGGCCGAGCGCGAGGCCTACCTGCGCGTGCCTCTGCCGCCCGGCCTCCGCGTGGAGCACACCGAACTCGAGGGACCGGTGTTCGCCAATGCCCAAGGCATGACGCTCTACTATTGGCCGCATGACACGCTGCGCAATGGCGTGACCGGCGATTCCAAGCAGCAGTCGGACTGCACCTTCGAGAAGACCACGCACACCGCCGGCCTCATGAGTCCGTACCCGCCGGGCCTCGAGCTTCCCGACCTCGACAAACGTCTCGCGTGCGCCGAAGAGTGGCCGCCGCTGTTTGCCGCCGACGATGCAAAACCGGTCGGCGATTTCACTCTCATCACCCGCAAAGACGGCAAGAAGCAGTGGGCCTATGACCAGGCCGCGCTCTACACCTCGCGTCTCGACAAGGTGCCCGGCGATGTCATGGCCGCCACCTCTCGCGAAAGCGGCGGCGGCAACGACGGCCCGGCCACGCGCCGCCCGGCCAAACCGCCGTCGGCCGTGCCCGGCGGTTTCGCGGTGATCACGTCGACCAATGGGCGCATGCTGCTCAACGACAAGAATTTCTCGGTCTATGTCTCGGACCGCGACGGCCCGAACAGATCGAACTGCGACGAGACGTGCGCGCGCACATGGCAGCCCATGCTCGCGCCGGTCGCGGGGCGGGCCCAAGGCGATTGGTCGACCTTCGAACGATCTCCCGGCGTCTTCCAGTGGGCCTTCAGGAAGCGCCCGCTCTATACCCACGTGCTCGACTACGATGTCTTCTCGATGAAGGGCAGCGACCAGCCGGGCTGGCAAAACGTGTTTCTGCAAAGAACGCCCGCCGTGCCAAAGCACTTCACCGCGCAAGAGTCGCTCGCAGGGATAGTGCTTGGCGATGCGAACGGAAAGACCATCTACACGTATAACTGCGGCGATGATTCCAAGGATCAGTTGGCGTGCGATCATCCCGATGCTCCGCAACAGTATCGCCTTGCCATCTGCGGCGGCGGCGATGCGCAGCGGTGCCTTCAGACGTGGCCCTACGTGGTCGCGGCCGCCGATGCGAGACCTGAGAGCCGGAGCTGGAGCATCCTTAACATTGACCCGATGTCCGGCCGCCTTGCTGCGCCGGGCGCTGCGGGAAGCTTGCGGGTGTGGGCGTATCGCGACCGGCCGGTTTACACCTATGCCCGCGACTTGAACCCCGGCGATACCTTTGGCATCGCGCGCGGCGAACATCGCGGCCGCCGCAACGGATTTACGGCGTTCTGGCTCCGCGACGATTTCTTCGGCAATACGTTCTGAGCGGCGATCGGGAGAAATGAGAGTGCGTATGAAAACCGGATTAAAAGCGTTCTGCGCCGCGCTGATTTGTGCGGGTGCGATGCCCGCGCTCGCCGACGACGCCGGTCCGATCCGCAATCGCACGATCAGCTATGCAACGGTGACCATGCACTGGTCGCTTTATCAGACACCGGACGCCAAGGCGGAGTGTGCAAACGGCCTCAACGACTACGGGCCGCGCGAAGTGTTCAAGTCCTACTTCGGCGATGGCGGCGGTAAGTCTGTGGTGGACACCCAGCTCGCGCGCGAAGGGTTCAAGTACTTTCCCTTGGATACGGAAGACAGCCTTCCCTACAACCACGCGAGCGGAAAGATCTCCAACGGCATCAATCTCGACGGCAAGGTGAACGACGGCGATTTCACCAATCAGGACGGCGAGAAGGGTGTCGACAACAATCTCTATCGCGTCATCGGCTGCGCGCGCATCTACCGCGGCCCCGACGGCGCCATCTTCTTTTTTGCGACCAAGCAGGTGCGCGACTACACCTTCAACCGCACCATGATTGAGATCACCGAGGTCGATAGCCTCGGCGACGATCCGGATGTGACGGTGACTTTCTACCGCGGCTCCGATCCGCTTATGCAGGATGCCAGCGGCGCGAAGGTCCTGCCGGGCGGCACGCAGCGCCCCGACATGCGGTTCGGAAAAAGCCTGATCCGGCGCACGAAGGGCAAGATCGAGGGCGGCATGCTCCGCACCGATCCGATCGACTCCATGCATGTGCCGTGGGAAGTGTTTCCGCCGGTGCCCGACTATCTCATCATGCGCGGCGCCCAGTTCAGCTTGCGCCTGGCGCCTGATCGCGCCGAAGGCGTGCTCGCGGGCTATGCCGATGTCGAGAAGATGTACGCCCATGCGACCACTTGGTCGACGCACCACTTCAGCTACGGCCAGCACGATGCGCCGCGCTTCTACCGCGAGCTCAACCGCATGGCGGACGGCTATCCGAACAAGGACGGCGCCATGACCGCGATCTCCTCGGCCCTTCAATTCAATATGATCCAGGTTTATATCGATCACGGCGAATCGAAGACCGTCCTGGACAAGCCTGGACAAGGTCAAAGCGAAACGCGCGCTGCGCGCGAGCGAGAATAACCGTCCTGCAGTTCGCGGGACGGGGGGAGTCGTTGAGTTACTAGCGGCGGCCGCGTCCGGTCGTCGTTGCGATCAAAAATGGGGGATACCTATGAACGTCTACGCTCACGGCCGGGCCAGCCGGTCGAAAGTTGCACTGCTGACGCTTGCCTGCCTGGGCTCGACCTGCCTCAGCTCGACCGCCTTCGCGCAAGCCCAAGCCGCGCAGGCCGACGCTGCCGGGCTTGATGAAATCGTCGTCACCGGATCGCGCGTGGTGCGCGACGGCTACGAAGCGCCGACGCCGGTGTCGGTCATCGGCATAGAGCAGCTCGACAACATCGCGACGTCCAACCTCGCGGACGCCATCAACCAGCTTCCGGCGGTCATGAACAGCGCCTCGCCGCAGTCATCGGCGACCAATACGACCTCGGGTCAATCCGCCATCAACGCGCTCTCGCTGCGCGGGCTGGGTATCGCGCGCACCCTGGTGCTCTTGAACGGCCAGCGCACGGTCGGTTCGAACCTCACCGGCGCCGTGGACGTCAGCGAACTGCCGCAGCACTTGATCGAGCGCGTCGACGTGGTCACCGGCGGCGCCTCGGCCGCTTACGGTTCCGACGCGCTCTCGGGCATCGTCAACTTCGTGCTCGATACGGACTTCACTGGCCTCAAGGGTGAAGTGTCTGGCGGTCTTACGAACTACGGCGATGTGCCCAACTACAAGGTCAACGCCGCATTCGGCACAGCCTTTGCCGGTGGTCGCGGTCACTTCCTGCTTTCGGGCGAGCATGTGTGGGATGACGGTCTCGTGATCTATGACCGCCCGTGGACCCGCATGGGCTACAGCTTCATCAACAACCCGGCATTCGCCGCCGGCAACGGTCAGCCCGCGATCATTCGTACCGACAAAGTCTCCGTCGGTAACGCCAGCTGGGGCGGCACGATCACAGCCGGTCCGCTCAAAGGTACGTCGTTTGGCCCCAGCGGCTCCATCTATCAGCTCGTCTACGGCGACATCGTTCCGGCGGGCGCTGCGATTATGCGCGGCGGCAGCTGGGATGCGTTGAATGTCATCTCGGTCCGCGGCGCTGCGGCCCAGCCGGCGCAGAATCGCCAGGACGTGTTCACGCGCGCCAGCTACGACATCAGCGACAACGTCAATGTCTACGCCCAGGCGGCGTGGGGGCACCTCTATTCGTACTCCTCAGGCGCGCCGAACTTCTATCCGGGCAATCTGACGGTCCGCGTCGACAATGCGTTCCTCCCGGAATCGCTTCGTCCGGGGCTGACCGCGGCCGGCACCACCTTCGCCATGGGTACGCTGAACTGGGACCTCGACAACTTCCACGCGGTCTATGACCGGCGTGTCTTACGTTTCCTCACGGGCGCGGAAGGCACCTTCGACGCGGGCGAAACCGAATGGACCTGGGACGCGCATATCAGCGTCGGCCAGATGTTCGGCACGTTGAAGTCCATCGGCGCGCAGGACCGCACACGCTACGCTCTTGCGGTGGACGCCGTGCGCGGCGCGAACGGACAGATCGTCTGCCGCTCGACGCTCACCGATCCGGGTAACGGCTGCGTGCCCTACAACTTATTCGGCATCGGCGTGAACACGGCCGCTGCGGTCGAATATATCCAAGGCCGCTACGGCTGGAACCTCCAGCGCCTCAATCAAAAAGTGGCAGCGGTCAACTTCGCCGGTGAGCCCTTCTCGACCTGGGCCGGCCCGATCTCCACGGCCTTCGGTTACGAATTCCGCCGCGAGAAGATGCGCCAGGTCGTCGATCCGGAAGAAGTCGCAAATCCGACCATCTGGTTCCAGGCCGCCGGCCAGCCCTATACCGGCGCCTTCACGGTGCACGACGTCTATGCCGAAACCGTTGTGCCGCTCGCGAGCCAGGCCAAGTGGGCCGAGGCCTTCGACCTGA
>CAMDOZ010000190.1 GCA_945903705.1 Fidelibacterota bacterium
GCAGTGGGTCTATCAGGGCTACGCCATGTGGACCTTCGATGGCGACAAGAAGCCGGGCGACATTACCGGTCACGACACCTACGACATCTTCGTGACCGACGATCCCACGCGCAAGATCGACGTCGGCACGCCTATGGACGGCGGGGCTGCGCTCACCTGGGCTGTGGCGATTCCGTAAGAAATATTCTGTTGCTCGAAAAAGAACGGGGCGCCTTCAGGGCGCCCCGTTTTGTTTGGAGGTGGCAGAGAGGATCTAATCCGCCACCCGTTCGTAGCCGCCGGCGTTCACATGGCCGAACATGCCGGTGACTTTCCCTACTGAATCGAGGGCGAAGACATATCGGTTGTTCACGCTAAAGCCGGCCTCGATCTCCAGAGGCCGGTCGAGGGTGAAGACGTTCGGCCCGGACAGGCGGTAGACGCCGCGCCCGCCGATGATCAAGCCGCCGTCGCCGCTCGCGCCGACGATAATCTCTTCGGGAGGTTGCGTGGCGCTTGGCGTGCGCGGGATGTCGCGATAGCGGCCGAGGAACTTCGCGACGTCGGGCTTCGCGTCTTTCTGGAAGGCGAGGGGGCCGAGGAAGTGATCAAGGATCAGGGCACGCACACCGCTGTGCGAGACCTGTTGCTCCACCCGCCCTTTGACGGTGCCGGACACGGTGGCGAGCACGCGCTGCCGCGGTCCGGGTTCGCCGCCGCCGGCCATGGTGACGAAGATGCCGACCTTCTGGTCCATCAACATAAATTCCATGGAGCGGTGCTGGAGGCTGCCATAGTGCTCCATCACTTTCTCGCCGTTGTAGTCGTAGATGAAAAAGGCGGCGCCGAAGCCGTTGGTTTCGGGATGGTTACCCCGGTGGCGCGTGTGCATGAGCTTCCATGACTTGGGCGACAGCACCGCTTTGCCCGCGCCTTGGCCTTCCTGGATATTCGCCATCAGCCACTTCGTCATGTCGACCGGCGTCGAGATGATGGCGCCTGCGCCGGGCGTTAGGGTTGTGGTGGTGGGATACGGCGTGGCGACGGCGGGGCCGCCGTTGACGAAGGCATATTGCGTGATGGTGGTTGCGTTCTGCTTCGGCGTGGTCTGGAGTTCGGTCATGTTCATGCCGAGGGGGCGCAGGATCTCGTCGCGCAGGTAGGCGTCGAGAGTCTTGCCGCTCACGTCCTCGATGATGACGCCGAGCATGCCCCAGCAATAATTGCAGTAGACCGAAACGCTGTCGCGCGGCCGCGCGAAGCCCGGCCTGTAAGCTGCAAGTATGTTCGCCGGCACCGGCATCTTCAGGGTTTCAGGATCGACATCCAGCTGGTTGGGAGTGCCGAAGCCGGCGCGGTGGGTGAGGAGGTCCCAGAGCGTGACGTCCTGACTGCCGTTTTTCTCGAACTGAAACCGCTTGAGATACTTGTTGGCGGGATCATCGAGCGAGGCGATTTTTCCGCGCTCGTGCAGTTGGACGATCCCGGCCGCCACGAAGGTTTTAGTGAGGGAGGCGATACGGAACTGAGTCTTGTCGGGAAGCACGGGCGACCTGGTCGCGACGTCCTGATAACCGTAGCCCTTGGTGAAAAGGACCTTGTCGCCTTGGGTGACGGCAATGCCGAGCCCGGAGATGCGATGTTCGGCCAGCGCATTGCCGAAGACATCGTCGGCCCAACGCTCAATGGCTTTTGGGTCGAGCACGTTCGTGTCGGCCGCGACAACTGGGGTCGCGAAGGCCAAAACGGCGACAGCAGCGACAACAAGCCGGTGGGATACGAGGGTTGGCATCGAAGTCTCCCCAAAGACGTGGACGGCGCGTCCTAGTTTCACCCAATAAAGAGGGCCCCGCTAGACGGCGTCTGGCGCACCCAATCCCTAACCGTGCTGCGTCGTGAAGGCCATGCCCGTATAGGGATAAGCGAATTTGTTTTCCCGCCGCAATGACAGGTCCTTGCTACCGAACATGTCCAAGAGGGGAGGGGCGCTTTCATCCGGCATATAGACGCCGTCCTCGAGTTCGATCGACATGCCAAGGTCGAGATTGGTCAGCACCTGCAATCGCCCTTCGGCCAGCAGGCGGTCTTGCCATTCATGGTCCCACTGCCTGAGAGTTCCGCCGCCGGCGAAAAACATGAGATCGCGTTGGGTAAACCGGCCCATCACCGGATTGGGGCGGCTGAAAATGAAGCTGAAGCGGTCGCGCCGGTAAATGAGATGCCCCGTTCGCGTGGGATGCGGAATAACGTCGGGATTGGTCGTCATCAGTTTGTGCCAAGGCCCGTGCATGTTCGAGAAGAAGTAGTCGCGGACCCCGTGCGGCCTGGTCCACTGAGGCATCATCGCAGGGCTGAACGGCGGTTCATCGGCCTTGGGGACGACGCGGCCGCTGAAAATGGAAACCACCTTTCCGGTCATGCGGTGCAACTGCCAGCAGGCGTCGATCGCGCCGTTGGAATATACCGTGTCCGGCGGCGCAAACATGAAGCTTCGATCCTTCTTGAGACACATATTGACGATGTGGCACAGGAGATTGCCGGTCAGCTCAAACTTATGTCTCGGTAGCTCCAGGTTCGCCGCAGCGTCGTCGAGGGAGGACACCCGGACGCGACCCTCAAAAAAGGCGGCGACCTCTGGATTCTCCACCACGAGCGTTTCGACCAGGCGAACATCCCGGGCGATCGTAAAGATATGCAGTTCCGGCTTTTCTTCCCGTAGGCTCGGAAGGTTGCCCTGCGCGAGGAGTGACGGCAGGCAGAAGGCGGCGCCCAATCTGATATAAGGTTCGCCAAACATAATGGTGAAAACGATCAATATTGCCTCCAGCCAGCGGAGTGCCCCGCACCCCAATCGCGAATACTAAGTTGGCAACAAAAGAAGTAAAAGCCCCGCGGCGGCGAGCTGCCGGGCCTTGGGCTTTTTCTGCTATCTCAGCGAAACAGCTTAGATCGAGTAATACATTTCGTAGTCTACATTCACGTTCTCAAACGCGCCCGGGTTCCTGTTTGGGATTGCGGAGAAGGGCGAGCACCAAGATCGCGGACATGATCGACAAACCACCGAGCGTAAGCAATCCGTAAGAATAGCTTTGCGTTTGGTCATGGATGTATCCAACCAGGGCGGGACCGACGTATCCACCGGTGCTCCCAAGCATGTTGATGAGAGCGATGCCGCCCGCGGCCGCGGTGCCGCTCAGGACGGCCGTCGGCAGAGTCCAGAACACCGGCAATACGGCGTAAATCCCTATCGAAGCTAGTGTTAACGCGGCAAAGGCAAGCGCCGGCGTATGAGCAAAATAGGCGCTGGCTGCCAAGGCAACGCCGCCGACAAGCGCCGGCAGAGCAACGTGCCACTTGCGCTCGCCACTCCTGTCGGAGTGGACGCCCCAGCTATACATCGCTATCGCCGCAAGGATGTAAGGAATGGTCGTCAACAGCCCCACTTCAAAATTGGTCAGGCCACCAAAGCTCTTAATGATTTGCGGCAACCAAAGCGCCAAGCCATAGAATCCGACGACGATGCCGAAATTTACAACGCCAAGCAGCCATACGCGTGAATAGAGAAGCGCTTCCACGAACCGAGTGGGGTGAGCCGTCTCTCTCTCTCTCTCGCCGTTCCGTCGCGAGCGTGGCGATCAGCCACTCTTTCTCGTCACTCGTCAACCAGTCGGCCTTTTGTGGGTCCTCGGTTAGATAGCGCAGGACTAGAATACCCAGAAATACCGCAGGCAGGCCCTGCAGTAAGAAAAGCCACTGCCACCCTCGCAGACCGAACCCCTCGACATCCAGGAGCAACGTCGACGCAGGAGCGCCGAGAATGCTGGAAACCGGGATCGCCATCATGAAGAGGCCTGTGATTCGGCCGCGAACTTTTGCCGGAAACCAATAGGTCATGTACAGGAGTACACCGGGAAAAAATCCGGCTTCGGCGGCGCCGAGGATAAATCGCAAGATATAGAAGCTGACCGGTCCCTGAACGAAGGCCATCGCCGCCGATACAGCGCCCCAAAGGACCACTATTGGCGCGATCCACAACCGCGCGCCGACCTTGTGAAGAATTATGGTGCTGGGCACCATGAAGAGCACCAAGCCCGCAAACAAAATGCCCGCGCCGTTGCCGTACACTGTCGCAGAGAATGCGAGGTCTTGATTCATGGTCAAAGCGGCGAATCCCACATTGACCCGATCCAGGTAGTTGAAGAAGTACAGAAGCACGATGAACGGTATGAGGCGCCGTGTGACCTTGCGAACTATCGCGGTCCCTTTTTCATCTATCCTGGAATAATCGGCCGCCATATCTCTCTCCGCTATGCTTCGCCGACGGCAGCGTCACAAATTTTGACGTAGACTACCACGAGACACTAGACCGGCGGACGGCGGTTGGCACAGCCGGAAGCTCGTTCATAACAATCAGCGAGACGAAGCAACGCCGGCTCGGCGAAGCGGCGGCCTGCGATCTGGAGCGACAACGGCAAACCCTCTTTCCCGAACCCGCAGCGAACGGCCACGGCGGGATGGCCGGACAAATTGAACGGGGCGGCGAGGTAAGGCCCGACGTACATACTATGGACAGGTATGTCCGCCACGCGTGGCGCCGCGGTCAGCATGATCGGGCAGACCAGTGCATCGTAGCGGACAAAAATCCGGTCTAGTTCTGCGACCAGCAAACGGCGCAGTTCTTGCGCCCGAGTCACGTCCGCGGCGTCAAAACAAAGCGCGGGAATGATCCGTTC
>CAMDOZ010000191.1 GCA_945903705.1 Fidelibacterota bacterium
CAAATGCATTACACGCGCCATTTTTACAGCCCGCGCCGCGCCCATGAAAGGGCTGAGCTGCACATCACCTTTCACATCACCGTGGGCGAAGGAGCATCGGCATCTCTCCGGAGGCCTCAATCAACATCTTGATATCTATGAGAAAGCACAAAGAAAAACCGGCGGCTGCAACCGCAGCCGCCGGCGTTTCCTATAGGACTCAGATATTACGAACGATACGGATTGCGCGGACGCGAGTCGAAGCGGTTCGGTACGCCGTCACCGTCCCAGTCGCGGCGGGTGCCATAGAAACCACCCGGGCGGTTCGGGTTGCGGTCATACCGGTTCGGGACGCCGTCGCCGTCGCGGTCGCGGTCATAGCGATTGGGGATGCCGTCCCAATCCGAGTCGCGATAGCGGCTAGCGTAGCGGCCGCGGAACTCGCGCATTTCGCGCGGGCTCGACCAATAGTGGAAGCGGCCGTAGCGATCCGTGTAACCATTGCGGAAAGCCATATCAACGTCGCCGACGCTGAAGCTAAACGCGAACCTGTCCTGCGCCGCAGCCGGCGTTACGTTCGCATCGGCAATCGCCAGCGAACCAACAGTTCCAAGAATAGCGGCAATCATTGTCAGCTTTTTCATAGCAAAACTCCTTTGCAGTTCGCACCCGCCGCTCACCTGGAAAGGCTGATGTGCGTGGGTACTCAAGACAATGTAACGATCCCATTGTGGAGAGTTCGTGGCTTCCGCGAGGCGATTTGGAGGGGGCCCGGGCCGTGGTAATCAAGGACCCGTGATCGGCCACGGCCGGTTGTGTTTCAGCGGCTGCGTACACGGGAGAACAAAATGATTACACGCATCTGGAGGGGTGAGGCGCTCGCTGCAAATGCCGACGCTTACGAGCATTTCGTCACGCAGCGCGTCTTTACCGAAATTGCGAAGCTTCCTGGGCATCGCGGCGCATATCTCCTGCGCCGCGAGCTGAACGGCAGCGTCGAGTTCCTCGCCGTGACTCTGTGGGAGTCTCTTGCGGCCATCCGCGCGTTCGCCGGCGACAAGCTGGAGACGGCCGTGGTCGAGCCGGAGGCGCGCGCGGTACTTTCAACTTTCGATGAATTCGTGCGGCACTACGAAGTGGCGTACGGCCAAGCCTGCTCTTAGCGCTTGTGGAGAATGAATGACCGTGCGCCCAGGTGATAGGCGCGGTACGGCTCCACCTCGAAGGTGGGATTCTCCTGAAGCCAGGCTCGCAGCGCGGCGCGTTCGCCCTTGCTGTTGTCGGCGCACTGCATGTCGTATTCGTCGAACATTAGCAGTGTTCCCTGTTTCGCATAGGGCGTGACGAAATCGAGAGCCATCTTCGCCGGCTCCTCGACATCGCAATCGATATGCACAATGGCTGCGCTCGTGGGCCCCAGGGCGGCGCGCGTGTCTTTTTCGCGATCGCGTAAGGTTTCGGAATAGGGCCCCTTGATAACGACCACCCGGTCGTCAGGCACCTGCGCCAGGAAGTTCGCGAATCTGAAACTGGCTTCGCTGGCGGCGAATGCGCCGTCGAAAAATCCCTCGCCCTTTTTGGTGCCGATGATGCCCGCGAACGAGTCGAAGGCGATGAAACGCCGGGTACCCAAGTTGCCTCGATGATTGAACGCATGATAGGCGCACTGGAGCGTGAATCCTTGGAACGTCCCGAATTCAAAGATGTCGCCTGTTACGCCATGGCGGCAATAGCCGGCAGCGACGTCAAACATTCCCGGCACACTGATCTCGCCCGAGACCTTCGCTTCGGCCGCGAAGTGTCGCGCGTCAATGGGAACCGGCCACCCGTCGACGGCAAGAACGGGAATGTTGGCAGTCTTGTAATTCCCGCAGAGCGCCAGCACTTTCAACATGGTGGTCGAGTTGTCAGCCCCGATCAGTACGGCCCGATAGCTTGGATCGACGTTGAGTGACGTCGCCGTAGTGTTTTCCGACAGGTCGAGGATATCGACGATCGCTTGGATCTCTAGATTGGCGACGCTGCGCACCATGCGGCTAGCAGCCGCGCCACGGCAGACGGCGAGCGTCTTCATTTTCTGCCCGGCGCAGAAGCCGGCAACCCGCACAAGGATGGCTTCAAGGAAGGTCTGGGGTTCCGCCACGGTCTCTATTCCACGAAAGCGATCCACCGTCCGGAGACAACGGCCATGATCCAGATAAAGAGTGATACCGCGGCCTGCGCCTTCACGCTCGCCGAAATCTCGCCGCCGGCGCTCTTCCATGCCGGCCGCGCATTGAGCAGAAGCGCGTTCGCGATGCCGGCGGCGGCGAGGCTCACCTTTACGAGAAAGGGGCCGTTCTGCGCATAAGCGAGGGGTTGAACGCTGAAGAGCAGGAAGCCCGTTACGAGCGCGCAGCCCACGCCGATGGCCGCCATCCTTGAAAGCGGAGGTGCCAGCTGGCTTAGCGCGAAGGTTCGGAAAAGACCCAGGACCCGCAGATCGAGCGTGGCGATGGCGCCAACGACGAGACCGAACGACAAGATGTGCGCGGCGTTGACGAAGGGGTAGACCGTGAGGGCCCGACGCAACGCGGTCGCGAAGCCGGCGTCATGGAGCGCCTGCAGGATCTCCATGGCGTCCGCCGGCTGCTACTTCGGCATGCGCTCCGGATAGAGAATGAAGTCCTTGCCCTCGACCGTGATCTTCACCGCCTTCATAAGCTTCTGGTCCTTCTTGGCCGACCGGTTGCCGAGGATGACGATCTTATTGCCGGGGCGGGCCGACCCTTCGACAAAGCCCGATCGCGTGGTCTGGGCAGGATTGGAGAGATCGACGGTCCAGAGGCCATCGCTCGCGGTCTCGACCTTGAGAGAAGGGTGCGGCGGGCCGATGTAAACTTCCCGAATCGTGCCTTCCAGATTGGTCTGCTTTTCCTCGGCCCACTCCCATCCGTGATGGGCAAAAGCCGTGGTGGCGATCACGAGGGCTCCGGCAAACGCGAGTACGGCAGGCCGGGAGAATCGTAGGGTCATAGGCACCTCCTTCGCATGATCTGGCTGGCCGGGAGATTAGCACTTTGGAGCCATGCGCTATAGGAAAAAGGCCCTGTAACAACGGGGTCTTGCAGCCCGCTTTCGGTCATGCATATTGCGGGATCACTTAGCGGAGGATTGCGTCCGATGACTGCCTCGCAGCCGTTGCTGCCCTATGCCCGTCCGATCATTGACGAGGACGATATCGCCGCCGTAGCGGCGTTGTTACGTTCCGGAGCCCCGCTCACAGATGGCCCGGCCGTCGACGCCTTTGAAGAGAGCTTGGCCAAGGCTACGGGGGCTGCGGAAGCCATCGCCTGCTCGTCCGGCACGACCGCGCTCCACCTGATGATGCTCGCCCTCGGCGTAAAGGAAGGCGATCAAGTCATCGTGCCGACCATCACTTTCCTCGCCACCGCCAATGCGGCGCGCTTCGTCGGCGCCGAAGTCATTTTTGCCGACGCCGACCCGACGACGGGCCTAATGACACCGGAGAATTTCGAAGAAGCGCTCTCCCGCGCAACGCCCGGCAAGGTGAAGGCCGTGATTCCGGTCCATATGAACGGCCAGTGTTGCGATATGCGCGGCATCGTCGCCATCGCCAAGAAACACGGCATCGCCGTGGTCGAAGACGCCTGCCACGCGCTCGGCGGAACCTATCCCGGCAACGAGTCCGTTCCGGTCGGCGGACTCTCGGATGTGGCCGGCGCCTGTTTTTCATTTCATCCCGTGAAGGCGTTTGCGACCGGCGAGGGCGGTGCGATCACATGCGCCGATTCCAAGCTCGCCGAAACCTTACGCATTCTTCGCTGCCACGGCATGGAGAAGAACTACGACGATCCTTTGATGAAGGAATTCTCCCACGCCTCCGACGGCACGCCCAATCCATGGTTCTACGAGATGCCCGAACTCGGCTGGAACTTCCGGCTCTCCGATATCCAATGCGCGCTCGGCACCAGCCAGCTCAAGAAGCTGCCCGGCTTCCTCGCGCGCCGCACCGAGCTCATGACCCACTATGAAAAAGCTCTCAAGCCGCTGGCGCCGGTTATCCAACCGATCCGCAGAGTCGGCGGACACCCCGGCTGGCATCTCAACGCGGTGTTGGTCGATTTCCCGGCCATCGGCATGGAGCGCGCCCACTTCGTCAATCGTCTGAAAGCCGAAGGAGTCGGTGTGGGGGTTCAGTATCTTCCGGTCCATTTGCAACCCTACTATCAGGGACTCTACGGACGTCGGACGTTGCCCGGCGCCGAAGCCTATTACGCAAAGTGCGTGAGTCTGCCGCTATTCCCCGGCATGAGTGACGCCGACGTCGACCGCGTCGTGGCCGCGGTGCGCAAGGTCGCGGGACTGTAAGCCGACTCAAATACTCAAATACAGGAAGCGCTCCTGTTCGACGCCGCGCGCGGCTTGCGGAGCCAGGGCCGCCACCTTCGATCCCGTCCAGTTCACCCGCTTCCTAGAAGCGGCCTATCAGCAGACCTTGAAAAAGCCCTGACCGGCACGAAAAGGCGAGTGTTTGCAAGGTTGCAGACCCCGCCCTTTTTTAATGCCTAGAGCGGAATGCTCTTAGGCTGAATCGATTGGGGATTCCCAGGGAATCGAAAATCTGATTCAACATACTGGCTGGAGGAGGAGGCCAGTATGGATGGCAAAACCTTATTCCCTTGATCTTCGTGAGCGAGCTGTAGCGGCGGTGC
>CAMDOZ010000192.1 GCA_945903705.1 Fidelibacterota bacterium
CAAACACCTGTTGCGCAAAGAAGCTGCACGCACCGTCGAGGCCATCTGCACCTCCATCGGCCGCCTGCTCGGCACTTACACGCCCCAAGAATGCGCGAACTACTTCAAAAACTCCGGCTATCTGACCTAGAGTCATTCCGCTCTAGCGCTCAAATTACGCGAGCGGGCGCAGCGCGCCCTGGTGGAAAAGAAGCGGATTGGTTCCGACGTTGTAAAGCCGGCGGACGCGGCCCACGACGATATCGTGGTCGCCGCCAGGGTAGCGCGCTTCCACGTGGCACTCGAAATAGGCCACGCACCCTGCAATCAACGGCACATCGTCCAGCCCGCGGTAGGTCTCGACACGATCGAACTTCGGAATACCGACCTGGGCGAACTTCTGCGCCAACGGCTTCTGATCGCCCGAGAGAACATTGACGGCGAACGCGGTCCCAACCTGGAAACAGGCGAAGCTGCCGCCGTCGCGCCCCAGGCTCCAGAGGATCAGGGGCGGCTCCAGCGAGAGAGAGTTGAACGACGTTACCGTTATCCCGACCGGATCGCCCGCGGGCGATACCCCCGTCATGACGGTCACGCCGGTTGCGAACTGGCCGAGGGCACTGCGAAAGCCGCGGTGCGCGTCGCTTTCGTCGGCGGGATCGATCCCGCCGCGCCCTTCAATCGTCAATGAGCGCGGTGTTTCCTTCAACGGCGCTCATCGAGCCCATGCGCGATGGCCTCATGCGGGCTCGGCAGCGGGGAGTCGTCCACACAATCTAGACCTTGGGCGAGACGCGAGTTGCGATATCCGTAGAACAGGTAAAGCAAGACGCCGATGAGGAGATAGGTCCCCAAAATAAACGCCGGGATGCGGTCGTTATTCATCGCCTTGGTGACAATGTCTTCCAAGAGCGGCGTGACCATGATGAAGGCAAACAGAATGCCCAACATCGGCGCCACGCCCATCCATACTTTCGCCTGGCGCGTGCTCCAGATCTTCGCGAGCCAAATGATCGCCCCGGCAACAACGACGACCGCTCCGTAATTCGTCCACTGGGACTGCATCAGGAAACGGAAGATCGCCAAGCCGACAAAGGCCATGACGATGGTGATCAAAACCATGACCGGCTTCGTCACGAGGGCCCCGCCGAAGGGGACGCGGAACGGGCGCGGCAATTCAGGCCGCGACGTCCTAAGCGACATGACGGCGAGGCAGACGATGCCGAAGGCCGTCGCCGTACCGAGGCTGACGAGATCGCCGAGAATGGTGATGGGCAGAAGAGACGAAGCGACCGAGATCAGAAGCCCAAGGATGATCGTGCCGATCCAGGGTGTGCGAAACTTCGGGTGGACCTTACAGAAGGCGCGCGGAAGCAATCCGTCCCGCGCCATTGCAAAGAACACGCGGGATTGCCCGTATGTCAAAATGAGCATCACCGACGACAATCCAGCAATCGCGCCGACCTTAATCAGGAAGGAAAATGCGGGCATTCCCATCCGGTCGACGGCGAGCGCGATGGGCTCCGGCACGCCGAGCTCACCATAGGGGACGACCCCGGTCAGGACCGCCGCTACGACGATGTAGATGATCGTGCAGACAATCAACGAGCCGAGGATCCCCATCGGTACGTCTTTCTGGGGGTTGCGGGCCTCGGCGGCCGCGGTTGAAACCGCTTCGAAGCCGACGTAGGCGAAGAAAATCACGGACGCCGCACGGAATACACCCTGCAGACCGTAGGTGAACCCGCCCTGATTCTCCGGGATGAACGGCGACCAATTGTCGATATTCACGAACCCGACCCCGAGGGCGATGAAGGCCAAGAGCACGCCGACTTTGATGAAAACGATGACGTTATTGACGGTGGCGGATTCGGCGACGCCGACGACAAGCAGGGCCGTCACACCGAGGATGGCGGTGGTCGCCAGCAGATTGATATTTCCCGTGATATCGAAGGTCAACTGACCGCCGGTCGACAGCGATTGCACCATCGAGCTGGTGAATTGCGGGGGAATGACCATGCCGAAATCCCTGAGGAAGCTCGTGACATAACCGGACCACCCCACCGAAACCGTCGCCGCAGCGACGCCGTACTCGAGCACCAGAAGCCACCCCATGATCCAGGCGAACAATTCGCCCATCGTGGCGTAGGAGTAGGTGTAGGCGGAGCCCGCGACCGGCATGGTCGAAGCCAGTTCCGCGTAGCAGAGCGCGGCAAAACCGCAGGCCGTTCCGGCGATGATGAAGGACAGCATGACGCCAGGGCCGGCAAAGTTTGCCGCGGCGTTTCCCGTCATGACGTAAATCCCCGCACCGATCGTGCACCCGATCCCGAGCAACACGAGGTGGAAGGCGCCTAAAGTTCGTTTGAGGCTGTGATTGGCAGCTTCCCGCTGCACCTGGTCGACCGATTTCCGGATGAAGAGTCTTCCGCCGCGCAGCGTTGCGTCTGACATTTTTTCCCCACTCTTGTTCGGCCGACGCCATCAAGTGTCGTGGCCGCGCCCTGTTCTTCAAACGTTAAAGGGTGCTTACGTGCCCCGCAACCGGCTCTCTTGCGTCCCCCTTGCTGGGCAGACCTTTCCTAGCGCTCGCGCCAGCACGGCATGATCGATCGCTTGAGCGCATTAACCCCCCTAAACGCGGCCTTAAAATACATCATAAGCTGCTGATTATGAACATTATTATTAAGGCGGCGGATTTGGCATGCTTATTGCTGAAATAAGGGCGTAAGGCCGCGAACAGCGTGGCCGCCAAGGCTATGAGGAAGAGCATTCATGTCCGTCATTGACTTCATTGCTGTCCGCCGGCGTCAGAGCGACACGCGGTCCGAAGCGGCGCCCGCCGTCAGCGACAAGAGCCGCGCGACGCCTGCAGTGCTGACCGCAAGCCAGTTCACGCGCCATATCTCCCACATCATCGAGGATGAAATGCGCCGCTCCTTGAAGCGCCATGTCGAGGTGATCGATCCGCGGGAAATGATCGACCTCGCCAAGCTGGTTGCCGAGCTGAAGGCGAAATATATCGGCACGACCCTTGCGATTGCGTCGAACCGCCAGCCGATTACCGATGCCGAACTCGAACAGCTGCGCGGTTATCGCGTCAAGATTCAGGAGCTCGAAGCTGCGCACAACGAGCTGAACGAAGCGATTGCCTCGCAGCTCGTCGAAGTTCGCGGCGTGGTGAAGGAATAGACCGCCGCATACGATTTACGTCACCAGATTCCACGAGGTGACCACCGCCCCGGGACCCGGGCCAGAATGGCCCGGCCCGGGGTTTCTACTTGTCATGAGACAGTGAGGCCGACACTCTCTGAGGTCCCAATCGGAGACCGCCCTTGGCCCTCACAATTTATCACAATCCCCGTTGCTCCAAATCGAGCGAAGCTTTGGCCTTGCTCGAAGGGGAAGGACTGTCGCCGCGCGTCGTCGAATACTTGAAAACTCCGTCCAGCCGGGCGGAGCTCAAGCGCATCCTCAAGATGCTTGGACTCCCGGCGCGTGACGTCGTGCGGAAGAAAGAGGCGGCCGACGCAAAAATAGATCCGGACGCGCTCACGGAGGCCGAACTCGTCGCCGCGATGGCGAAGCATCCGGAGATCATCGAACGCCCGATTGTGGTTAACGGAAACAAGGCCGCCCTCGGCCGGCCGCCGGAGCGCGTGCTCGAGATCGTCTGACGTCAGAGCCGAGAGCGTTTGGTCAATTATGTCTTTCACACCAAAATCAAAAATGACGACAGTCGAGTCCGCTGCAAAATTTCAATATTGACTAACCGCCGACCTGTAGACAATATGTCACACCATGTCTCCTACCGGATCAGAGCTTCGGCGAAACAGAGAAGCACTTGGCCTATCACAGGCTAAGCTTTCCGAGCTTTCTGGCGTCCCCCAGCACTTACTATCGGGCTATGAACTCGGCAAGATCGTCTTGTCTGACAGTGAGGTGCGTAAAGTAGTCGCACTATTCGATAGCCCGACAAAAATTCAGGCGGCTGTCGGCCGCCGCAAGCGGTATCAACGGCACACCTATTCAAGCGTCGAACACGACCCTAAGCGCGTTGCTCGCCATGCTGTGACACCGGAGAACGAAGCTTATCTGCAATTGTTGAAATCATTGCGCGATAAGGCCTCCGCCCGTTCGCATAGTGCAATAAGCCTGTTCTCTGGCTGTGGTGGGTTGAGCCTTGGCTTTAGTTGGGCGGATTTTGATATCAAAGGGTTCGTTGAAATCGAAGAGGGCCATCAGGCGATATATCGGCGAAACTTTCCGACCACTCCGCTGATCGCTGCCGACATAACGAAAATCTCCGACGCAGAAATCGACAGGGCATACAAAGCGGTTGGGCCGGTTGATGCAATAATTGGGGGGCCTCCTTGCCAAGGATTTAGTCTCTCGGGAAAACGGGATGTCGAAGACGAGCGCAACTATTTGTTCATGCATTATCTGCGCTTTGTGGACGCGTTTAAGCCCAAGGTTGCTGTGCTTGAGAATGTCAGGCTCCTGACCTCAATGAGATCGAGAAGCGGAAGCTTCGTAAAGGACGAGATCCAAGACGCGTTCGAGAAGCACGGATACTCTGTCAGATTGTTTCAGGTAAATGCGAAAGACTACGGCGTGCCACAACACCGAGAGCGCGTGTTTTTTGTGGCGGTACGTCAAGATTTGAGCATCAAGCCCACCTTCCCAAAATGCACCCACGGTGAC
>CAMDOZ010000193.1 GCA_945903705.1 Fidelibacterota bacterium
GACGGTTTGGTAGGGCGCCGGAGCAAGAGGTTGGGTGGGAATGTTCAGGATCTTCGCGAATCTGGCAAGCTTTGCGCTCGGCGATTTCGTCGGCCAGGCCGTGCTCGTGAGCTCGATCAAGGAGCTGTTCGACGATTGCGAACTGTATGTCTACTACAGGCAGGATCGGCCCTATAAGGAGCCGATCGTTTCTTGTATCCGCAACGCCAAATTGATCTATCCCCTGGCGCCCAACGCCCCCGGACTGGCAGTCGACTATTTCAATGTCTATCACGGCCGGCCGGTTCACGTCGACGCGTTGTTGGAGGGAAACAAGGTCTATTGGTCTGACCTCTTTCTTAGCGGCAACATGCTGAATGACGCGATGCTCAACTCGATTCCGACAACGACCCTGCGCCCGCCGGAGTCGATTTTCACCAGCCGCCGCGATGAGCTTGTTGCGTTAGGGCTAGATCCCAAGAAGTGGGTTGCATGCGTCTACTGGAAGGAAGCGAACTACAAGTATCGAAGACACCAACCCAATCGCACTATTTATGACCCGAAGCCATATTTCGAGGTGATCCGTCATATCATCGAGGAGCTCGGAGGGCAGGTCGTAAGGCTCGGGCATCCGACTCCAACGGAGGTGCCGGCGATGAAGGGACTAGTCGACCTCGCCAAGATTCCAGGTTCAGAGGCGCTGCAGCTCTTTGCCGTTTCGGTCGCGCGTTTCTTCATTGCATCCGGCTCGGGACCCGCCTCTTACGGGCCGGCGTTTGGAGTGCCGACTGCCGTGACAGACCAACACATCTGTTTTGGCGCCTGGAACGCGCAGGACTACATCGTTACGCAGAACATCGTCTATCAGGGCAAGGTCTATCAGCCGACAGAGGCGTTCGACGCCGGATTTTTGCCTCCAGATGGTGTGCCGCTCGACATCGAATTTCACCGCAACACCGCTCCGCAGCTAGTGGAAGCCGTCAACGAGATGTTCCGGATCAGCACGGATTGCACCGGTTGGCGGACGCTTGTGACGCCGCCGCCGCCGTCGCCGCGACCGAACGCGTTCACCTACCCACTCCCACGGAGCCTGCGGCGGGATCTGCTGATTCCGCCAAGCCAGCGGCGAAAGACTTAGAGCGAGAGGAAGACGAGCGCGTTCAGGCGCTCGCCAATAGCCCGGCCTTCACGTGATCGTAGCGGCGCCGCCTATCAGCGCGACATGCCCTTGTTGACGAACTTCTGGAGCCCGGCGTTGCGGGTATCGACGGCGTAGATGTTGCCCTTGGAGTCCGTGGCAGAGCGAATGCAGGCCGCGGAACGCAAGTACCGGCGCCTGTGGAACCGATGGTGTGAGCGTCAGGGACCCTGAGCGTGGACGCGAGGCGTGAAAGAGAAGGACGATCAGGCAGAACGCTTTGAGATGTACCTGAAACACGGCTCAGGTCACGCGTTCGCCAAGCGACATTTCTGGTGATTCTGCATCGCGTGTCAGGGGGACAGGCATGAAATTCGCGCTCTTATTGGCGGTGCTCCTAGCGGCACCCGCCCTCGCGGCGGAGGCCCCCTCGTCACCGCCCCTGCCCAAGCCGGGCGTCAAAACGGCGCAAGTCCCCTTCGAGGCGCTCAAACCGTCCCACACATTCGATTTCGGCGGCCGGCCCGACTGGATGGTCCTGACCAATGACGCCGTATGGCTGTCGAACCGTCCGCTGAAAAAGCTCTATCGCATCGATCCGGCCACGAACACGGTCACAGCGACCATCGAATTCCCGAAGAACCCCTGCGCGGGATTGGCTGCCGGCTTCGGCAGCATTTGGGTGCCGCTGTGCGACGCCACGGCGCCTGCGCTGGCACGCGTCGACGCCGTCACTGACAAGATCGTTGCCATCATCCCCGTGGGCCCCACCGACAGCGAAGCCGGCATCGCCGTCGCACCCAACGGCGTCTATCTCTTCATCGACAATGCGGGAACGATGGCGCGCGTCGACCCCAAGACCAACGCGGTCGTAAATCGCGTCACTATTTCAGAGGGCGCGCGCAATCCAGTTTTCGCCGACGATCTGATCTGGATCAGCGACGGCAAGAAGAACACGATCAGCGTATTCGATCCCGGCGCAGAGGCCGTGAAAACGGTCATCCCGGTTCCAAGTGGTCCACGGTTCATGACCGCCGGCGACGGGTTCCTCTGGAGCTTGAACCAGGGCGACGGCTCGCTCACCAAGATCGACATGAAGAAGCGAGCGATCATCGCAACGATCCAGGCGGGTATTCCGGGCGGCGGCGGGGAGATCGCTTTCGGCGGCGGATCCATCTGGACAACCGTATTCGATATCCCGCTGACACAGATCGATGCAAAGACCGACAAGGTCATGCGTCAGTGGGTGGGTGCGGGCGGAGATTCGGTCCGTTTCGGATTCGGTTCGGTCTGGCTGGCTCATCTCAGGTCAGGCCTGCTCTGGCGCTTCCCCGAAGCGGATTTCAAAAATTAGAGGCTCGACCTGAACGCGGCGACCCTCAGGTCGAGATCACCCACACTATTTAGACATGCCCTTGTTGACGAACTTCTGGAGCCGGGCGTTGCGGGTATCGACGGTGTAGATGTTGCCCTTGGAGTCCGTGGCGAGCGAATGCAGACCGCGGAACTGGCCGGGCAGATGCCCACGTGAGCCGATGGTCGCGCCCGGAATCTCGGTGAGCGTCTGGCGGTCAAGGATGCGAATTTTGCCGCTGGGCAGATCGCCCGCGTACACAAATTTCTCCTGCGCATCGGCCGAGAAATCCATGGCGAACATCGTTCCCGAGGACATCAGCGTCCCCCGATTGACGAAACCTTCCTTCAGAAACTTGCCATCAATCGTGAACGCCTGGATGCGGTTGTTGCCGCGGTCGCTGGCGTAGACGATGCCATCCTTGGAAATCTTGATGCCATGGACAGTGTCGAACTGCGTCGACGGCGGTCCCTTCGCACGCGTTTCGGGTGCTGATTCCTTCACGGTGTCGTCGGGCTTTTTGCCGTAGGCCCCCCACATGCGCTTGAACGCGCCGGTGTCGGCGTCGAACACCGCGACGCGCCGGTTGCCATAGCCGTCGGCAATGAAGACCTCGTTGGTGGCCGGCCATACCACGGCTTCCGCGGGCCTGTTGAGATGCACGGTGTCGAGGCTGTTGGTTTCCTTGATGGGCTTTCCGATCTGAAGCAAAAATTTCCCGTCGCGGGTAAACTTCAGGCACTGGTTTGCGCTGTTGCCGCAGATCCAGACATTGTCCTTATGGTCGACGGAGATGCCGTGCTCGGAGGTGGGCCAGTCGTATTTCCCGTCCGCGCTGGGACCGCCCCAGGCCTGGACCATCTTGCCCTCAGTATCATACTCGATCACCGAGGGTGCTGCGCGGCAGCACTCGGCTTCGTCCGGCTTGCCCGGAACGCCGACGGTGCGTTCGTCTTCTCGGATCGTGCGGGGACGATTCACGATCCAGACATGGTCGCGCGCATCCACCGTGACCGAGGCGATGTCGCCGTTGATCATGGCGTTCGGCAGCGGCTTCACCCACATCGCGTCGACTTCGAAAATCGGGTAGGGCTCGGCGGCCTGCGCGTTAAATGCGATCGCGGCGGCGAGAGTCGAAAGCGCGATAAGTTTTTTCAAGATAGGTCCTCCCCCAAGGTACTGTCTTAGAATCCGACCGTACTATAACTACGAGGCGCGAGCCCCTATAGCGGCTCCAGGGGGCCGGCCGGGGCCTACTGATCTCGCGTCTAGAAAATCACGGAAAACAGGCTGACCCGTTCGGGATCGACGGCGGTCGCCGTCTTGCCGCTCAAGAGTTTGCTATCGACGGAGGATGCGACAAGGCGTGCGAGGTCGCCGGGCGCGATCCAGGTGAACGCCGGCGCGCCTTCCTCGAGCTTGGCGGGACTGGCCGTCTCCTCCTCGATGAGCCAGCCCGCGCGCACGATGGTGAAGTCGAGGCCCGACGCCTTGAGATGATCCTCGGCCGCGCCGGCACGGGCGATTTCATCGCCGCGCAGCATGCGTACATACCAAGGAAGAAGTCCGGCGCTATCCCCCGCCCCGGTCGCGCTGACGAGCACGAGCCTTGGGACGTTCGTCGCTTTGGTCGCATCGACGATGTTCCGTGTACCGTCGAGACCGAAAGCCGGCACTTCGCCCGTCGCGTCATAAGCCGTGACCACGGCGCGCAGCGGCGCGGAGGTAAACATTTCCTTGAGCTTGTCGGCGTTGAGCGGGTCCGCCGTCACGACCGCGACCTTCAGCGCCTCGAGCGCGGTGCGATCGGCGCCCTCGGGAATCGCCGCGGTCACCTGTTTGCCGGCAGCCGCCAGCGCCTTGACGATCTCAAGACCTAAAGGTCGGTCCGCGCCGAACACGACGATGGCGCCCGCACGCGGCAGTTCCTCAGACATGACGCTGACTCGCGGCGCGGCCTTGGGCGGCGGCGGCTCGGTCGACTCCTGCGCGGCGGTACTCGGCGCCAGCGCGAGCGCGAGACAGAAGCCGAGGACGAACCTGCGAAGCATGAATTCACCTTGAGCGAGCAGTTGGGAGCCAGCGCCCGGTTTCGACGCGGCGACAGTCTCACTAGTTTGCCCGGGAATGTCACTACCTAGGAACTGAGCGGCACGCGATGCGCGTGCATCTCCACCCTCCGACTATCGCAAAG
>CAMDOZ010000194.1 GCA_945903705.1 Fidelibacterota bacterium
ATCGAGTGTCTTCTGGCTGCGGCGAGAGCGGCGCCTTCATTGAAGTTCGATGCGATTGTAGTCGATGAGGCGCAGGATTTCAGAACCCACTGGTGGATCGCCATCGAGGAACTGCTGAGGGATCAGCAGTCGTCCTGGCTTCACGCGTACTTTGATACGAATCAAAGTGTGTACGGCGATCTCGCGAAAGAACTGGCCGCTTTCCGTATCGTTCCTATTCATCTGACGCGCAACCTGCGTAACACGCGCAACATTCACGACGCTGCGTCACGTTTTTATAAAGGAATTCCGATCGGTGCAGACGGCCCCGAAGGTATGAAGGTCGAATGGCACGAAGTGAAGGATGAGCAGATCCAATCTCGCGCTGTAGCAGCGGCACAGACGTTGATAAAAGAGAAAGTCGCCGCTGACGACATCATCATTCTGGTCACGGCGGACAGCGCTGTTTCTCCGATGAGGAACCGTGCAGGTTTTCCCCATGGCGTGCAGGTATCGACAATTAGGGATTTCAAAGGATTGGAAAGTAAGGCCGTCATCCTCGCAGCGACGCCTGACTTGGCGGATGAGGCGGAACTGGCCTACGTGTCACTCTCGCGACCACGGACCCAGCTTACCATTGTAGGCGACAAACACATGCTCGCTTGGCTCGGCGCGTCCGGTCATGTGCATGATTTTTAGCGACTCAGCGGACGATGCCCCTGCGCAATACCGTGCGGCCAGGCTCAACGAGGTTCAGTCTTCCAGCGCGGCACATAGTTCTGGATAACGATGCTTTCGCGCGGCTGGTCGTTCTGGGCGGCAAAGACCAGATACATTCCGCCGGGGAGCAGGGGCCGGTCGGGAGCCGGCATGTCGTCCGCCTCCAGCATCGCCCGCCGCGTGCTGAACTCCGCTTCCGCCAGGACCAGGTACGCCTGCTCGACTCGGGCGCCGGGAAAGAAGGTTTCGGGCGCGTATCCCTGCATCTGCTTGAAGCACGCGAGCACCTCATCGCTCAGAAAATAGAATTCCTCATGCATGAGGCCGCGTTCGACCGCATCGTCGGTGAGAATGCTGTAGAGACGTTCCATCTTTTGAAGTTTCTCTCCCCCCTGGGCATCCACGGGCTGCGACAGATCCGGACATCTGTTGAAGCCCTCGTGCGTCTCCTTGTGGCACGCGCTGCAGAGCGTGACTCCGTTGCCAGTCAAGAACTGCGCTGCTTCCAGGAAGGATTTGCGGCAGATATGGTGCGCGGAAAGGCTCCGCCGCGAGTGGCAATCCACGCAGCGATGCCCGTCACGCTCCCGGATGAAGTCGCTCCATCGCCGCAGACACCGCTTCCGCGACATGCCGTCGGCTAAGGCTGCCTGCAACCGCGCCAGCCTGGCTCTGATCGCCCCGAGATCGGGAATGTTGGTCCCCTGCGGCATTTGTTCAGTGCTTCCACAGAACCTCGGTGCCGAGATATTCCGACAGGACTGACCTGACCCGCAGTCCGGATTCTTGCTCTACCGCATAACGATAAGTGCCCTCTTGGACGACGACCCAGGAATCCGACATGTCCTCACCGGACGCTAGGCGCGTCATCATGCGGCCACCGACCTCCGGCCACGGCGCCAAGGATGGTACATGAGACAGTCCTTCAAATTCCCGACGCTCCACGGCGGTCATTATTTCGAGCGGCCAGATCCGGACGTGAACCGGGGGTTCCAGCATGGGCTCCCCATACTCGAAATAGGCATGGCCGCCCGCGTTCTTCAGCACGACACGCTCAAAGCGGGCCATATCCGGTTTCCAGACGATGCGGCTCTTGCCAGCCTCCGTTATATAGTCGGTCCGCGATCGCTCGATCTGCGCGCGAAGTGCGGGGCTGCTGGCAAGGGCGCGGGCGGCGCTCGCGTTGCACTGCGCCATCTGGATTTGTAGAGCCGGCCAGGACGCAGCTCAGGAATGCGACCGCATACTGCTCATCCAACGAGAAGCCGGTATTGCACTCCGTGCAGATCGTCACAGCGGGCAGGTTGTGCGGACGAGGCTTCAGCAGGAAGCCCTTGGTTGGAACGTGATCCTCGTTCGTTCTGATCCCCGCCAAGCTTCGCGTGCAGTGGATACACCAAGATTTCTGCCGCTCGTCGACGAATTCCTCGATCTTTTCCATGCCGCATTTCCTGAATCAATGCCCATGAACGGATTCTACTCTTCGGCGCATGAAACTACGGGCTCAGGTCATTCGGCCCACATAAAATCAAAATCAGAACGCAGAACAACTTAAGGCCATGAGCGAGACCCGCGGCATCAAGTTAGACGACTCGGAGACTCCATACGTCGGACGCGAGGCAATTTAGTTTCGGCCGTAGACTATCCGCGCGTACCCCTCCGTCATCCGCTCCTCTCGCACATCGTCCGCGATCAGCGCCGGATCCCGCTCCTTAGGGTCGCCATAGCCGCCGCCGCCGGCCGAGACGTGGCGGAAGACGTCGCCTTTCTTGAGTAGCACCGCCTCCATCGGCATTACCGGCAGGATGCGTTCCTCGGGCGTCCCCGGGTTCAAGATGTTCCAGGACGGCGACCCCGGCTCTCCGCCCGCCAGGCCATAGGGCAGGTGCTTCCTCCGGTCCGAGCGCATGACGAGCCGCGCCTCATCGCCCAAGAACCGGTACTCGCGCACGAACGCGAGCCCGCCCCGATACTTGCCGGCGCCGCCTGAGTCCGGCACCAACCCGTACTCCGTCACCTCGATCGGGAACTGCGCCTCGATCATCTCGACCGGCTGGTTGGTCAAGTTGCCGCCCGGGTTGGGGATGCCATGCGCGCCGTCGCGATAGGGGAGCGCGCCCCAGGCGCCGGCCAGCGTTTCGCTGCAGATGTAAGGCCGGCCCTCGTGCGTCCCGGCGATCACCGGGAACGAGACCCCGCCTTCGCCGCCGGCCGGAATGCGGTCGGGCACGATCTGCGCAAATGCGCCGAAGAGCGCGTCCAACGCCCGCCAGCCGATGATCGCGCGCGCGGCGCAGGGCGCGGGCGGGCGCGGGTTGACGATCGTGCCTTCGGGCGCCCGGATCTCGATCGGGCGCATGAAGCCCTCGAAGTTCGGGATGTCGGCCTTGGCCAGGCACTTCAAGACGACGTAGCAGGCAGCCTTGGTGAACGGGATCGGGCAGTTGATTGCGGCCTTCACTTCAGGCGCGCTCCCGGCCCAGTCGATCGTGCAGCGCTCGCCCGCGATCGTAACCGTGACGTTGAGCGGGATCGATTCCGGGTTCTCGCCGAACCCGTCCAAATAATCCGTGAACGTCCAGGTGCCGTCGGGGAGCGCGGCGATCTCGGCCCGCATCAGGGCCTCGGCGTGGTCGTGCATCTCTTCGACCAGCTGGCGGAAGGTGGCGGCGCCGTATTTCTCGATCAACTTCCGGAACGCGCGTTCGGCGGTCGCGCAGGCCGCGACCTGGGCCCGCATATCGCCCGCGACCTTGTCGGGGAGCCGCGTGTTCTTGGCGATCAGCTTGAAGATGGTGTCGTTGGCCGCACCGCGGTCGTAGAGCTTGACGATCGGGATGCGGAGGCCTTCTTGGTAGATCTCGGTCGAGAACACCGCGTTCGACCCCGGCGCGATCCCGCCCAAGTCGATCTGATGCACGAGCGTGCAGGCGTAGCCCTCGATCGTGCCGGCGACGAAAATCGGCTTCACGATATAGACGTCGGGGAGGTGCATGCCGCCGCCGCCATAGGGATCGTTCCAGATAAAGATGTCGCCTTCGGCCATGCGCCCGCCCCACTCGGCCAAGAGGGCGCGCATCGCATCCGGGAACGAACCCAAGTGCAGCGCCATGGTGAGGCCCGAGGCGATCATGCGGCCTTCGGCGTCGCACAAGCCGGTCGAGTAGTCGCCCGAATCGCGGACGATCGGCGAATACGCGGTCCGCATGATGACGAGCGCCATCTCGTCGCCGATCGAGGCGAGCGCGTTCTTGACGACTTCCTTGGTGATCGGGTCGATGTTGGGCTTGTTCGCCATCTACGATCCTAGCCGACTTTCCAATGCCCTCATCCTGAGCCTGTCGAAGGAGGAGGGATCCAGTCCGCGCCCTCGTGCTTCGACAAGCTCAGCATGAGGGCTACTGGGAAGGAGTCAGTTCGATATTCCCTCGCTCGTCCCGCCGCGCCCGCCAAGCCGGCGGCACGACGCAGGTGGCATCGTACTCCTCGACAATGAGCGGGCCCACCCGCCAGGCTTGAGTGAGATCGGCGCGCCCGAGCACCGGCGTCGTGCGCGGGCCGGAAGCGTCGCCGAAGTAGGCTTCCCTCTCCCTCCCGACGCTTGCGCGCCGGGCCCCTCCCTCTCCCGCGCTGCGGGAGAGGGTGCCGAGCGGAGGGCGGCGGGAGAGGGTGGCGGTCGCGGTGACGCGGAGGGCCACGCTCTCGACCGCGGCGGCATCGGCGGCATGACCGTAGGTCCGCTGGTGCTCGGCGTTGAAGGCTTCTGCCAGCGCCGCGATCGAAAGCGGTGCGGCCGGCAACGGTACGCGCAGCTCGTGCGCCTGCTCGGTGTAGCGGAGGTCGGCGGCGCGCGCGATCGCGATCTCCGCGCGCCCATAGCCTTCGGTCGCCATCAGCGCGCGCGCCTCGGCTTCGAGCTCGGCGACGATCGCCGCCATCTCATCCAAATCGATCGC
>CAMDOZ010000195.1 GCA_945903705.1 Fidelibacterota bacterium
ACCGGGCGTCCGTCGCGGAAAGCGGCGACGCTGGTTTGCGTGCCCTGTGACTGCTTCATCACCACGACCGGGCTCGATCCGTACTTGGAGGAAAAGCGCGCAACGACGCGTGCGCGCTCTTCGTCGGGAGCGGCGCAGAACCACTCGAGATGACCGTCCTGCTGTTCGAGAAAAAGTGCGTACATAAAAATACTCGCGAGCGACCCAACAAAGATTCAACGCAAGAGAGCTCGCAAAGTTGCTTCGCAGCTCGCGTCTGCCCCAATGTTGCCCAGGTTGCCGCGCGAACCAAATTCGCGCGTGCGCGTTTATTGGATATGAACACCGAATCACAGATCCACGCTCTCAAACTCGACAACCCGTTCTCCGGCCGGATCGCGAAGCAATTCGACGCGCCGTTCTCGCACCAGCGCGAGCTTTCGTACCGCTGCGGGGTGTGCGGCCAGCGCGTCAATGCACGGGACCTGGGCCAGGTGTTTCATCACGAGACGCCGGGTCACAGCCCGATCGCGCCGCAACTTGTGAGTTAGAGGAAGCGAGTCGCAGATTGCCCGCGGAACCGGCCGCCCGCCGTCGCCGCCTTACGGCGAGATGACGGTTGCGGGTCAAAATTCTTGAACGGGAAGCGGGAACCTTCCCCTCTTCCGCGCGTTCGTAGTCCGAGGGATTCTGCCCAGTACACGTTATCATTGTATTGGCGCAACACTCTGAAAAATAACTCAAAAGACGCCTTTCTTACCTTGCGGCACGCGGCTCCTGCCGCATAGGTTGCGGGCGTCTGCGATCCCCCTTCGCATACGCTTTATCGGAGAGAAATCATGAAAAGACTATACATCGCGCTCATGGCCACCGTGGCCAGTGTCGCGATCTCGGCCCCGTCACAGGCGGTCGACCCCGGCGGGTACTTCTCGATCGGCGCCGGCATCAACATGACCAAGCACGACCGTGTTGATCTGATGGGCGCCACGTCGTCGACCCCTGACGCCAAGATCTCCTTCGACAACGGCTGGCTCGGCAACATTGCCGGCGGCGTCAAGATGGACTCCGGCTTCCGCCTCGAAATGGAACTCGGCCTGCGTAACGCCGGAATCAAAGGCGTCCAAGCCGTTCCCGCCGGTGGAAAGCTGAAGACTGTGCACCTCGGCCTCAACGGCCTCTACGACTTCCAGCCCATGGGCGGCGTGGTCACGCCGTACGTCGGTCTCGGCATCGGCTATGCCGAAGCCAAGCTGAAGAACGTGAACAGCCTCGGCGGAATCTACAACAACACCGATACCCACCTGCAGTGGCAGGGCATCGCGGGCGTCGAAGGCCCGATGGGCGATCGTGCCGCGTGGTTCATCGACTATCGCTACATCGCCATGCCGAATATGACCATGGCGTCCACGGGCGCCGAGCAGATGATCGACTTCGACAACAATAGCCACAACATCCTGTTTGGTGTCCGCTTCTCGTTCCAGAAGGCCGAACCGCCGCCGCCGCCCCCGCCGCCGCCGCCTCCTCCGCCCCCGCCGCCTCCTCCGCCGCCACCGCCGCCACCGCCACCTGCTCCGCCGGTGCCGCAGAAGTTCTTGGTGTTCTTCGACTTCGACCGCTCGGCCATTCGCGACGACGCGGCGAAGATCATCCAGGAAGCTTCGGCCTATGCGAAGAAGACCGGTAAGGCCCGGATCACCACGACGGGTCACGCAGATACGTCCGGCACGCCGGCTTACAACCTGGCGCTCTCCGAACGGCGTGCGCGCGCTGTCAAAGCTCAGCTGCTCAAGATGGGCTTCGCGGACGCGGAAATCGTCGTGGTCTTCAGAGGCGAAGCTGAACCGCTCGTCGCCACCGGTGACGGTGTACGCGAGCCTCAGAACCGCCGCGTTGAAATCGTGATGGACTAGACCTGCAGCCGACGTCCGGTCCCGCGAGGACCGGACCTCAGCCAACAACCTAGAAGCGCCGGCGAATAAAATCGCCGGCGCTTTTTTTGCGTTTTAGCTCGCGCAATTTCGGTGCAGCGCCGGCCTTTTTCCATGCCGCGTCGCGCGCGACGCGGGGGCGCTTTTTTTGTTTGCTTCTAAATGACGCTCCCGTAACGGGCGAAATGGAAACAAAAGGTGCTTGGTTCACGTTTTAATCTTCGAAGTCTCCCGCGGCTCCGTTTTGGGACAGCCGGGCACAAGAGGAGATGGCACAAAATGAGGCGCGTAATTCAATGCCGTTTCACGTCACACACGCGACAACACCTGAGCAGGCCATCGATATGGCCTACGAATTGGGCATGTCGCTGCGCGCGACCGGCTGGCCTCGCTCCCGCGAGCAATACGCCCGCGACTTGTGGGTGGACTATGAGTTCAAGAACGACCCCTTGAGGCCGTTTCTGGAGGCCGGTTTTACGGCCGGCTATATCGGGGAGCGCAAGCCGGCCGCGAAGGATCTGCACTAGGCAGAGCTCGTAGCGGCCTTTTACTTCGCGACGTCAGGAAGGGCGCTGTCGACGCGTTTCGCCTTGTCGAGATGGTCCTTCGCGTGGGTCGTCATTGTGCGTGCAAACGTGCGGAAGCTGTCCGTACCCGACTTTGCGAATTCGGAATGCAGCGCCAGAGCCTCTTCGTGGCCGGCGATCTGCATGCTCATGTACATCTTGTTGAAGTCTTCCATGCCGATGTTCATGAGCCTATCGAGCATCGCCTGCTTTTCGGGCGGGAGTGTCTTGGGCGGCTGGACCTCCACTTTCGCCTTGTCGAGCTCCACCTTCAGCTTGTTGGAGGACTCGGTATGCTCCGACACCATGTGTTGGGCAAACTCGCGAATGGCGGGATCCTGTGAGCGCTGAAGGGCGAGCTGGCTCGCCTTCACCTCGAAGAGATCGGCGCTCGCCGCGTCATCAACGTATTTTCTGAGATCGAGGATATGCGGCGCGGGTTCCTTGGCGGCGTCTCTCGCCGCCTGAGCGAAGGCAGGCCCCGCCAGCAGCGCCGCCACGGCAAAGGTTATGATGCGATTCATTTTGCGCTCCGATGAACTTGACCGCCTGTCATGAAAACGGGCCCGGGACGGCAATGATTCCTTCGAAAGCTGTAACGGCTCCGTTTAGAAACCAGTGCGCGAAAGTGAAACGCCGCCGGGTTACGGCGGCGTTTCTCTCGCGTGAAGCCGACTGCTGGACTAATCGACGTCTACGATAATGTCAGGATCATCCTTATCCGGGATGATCACGGTTGTACCCGCCGGAGCCGCCGGCGCAATGACGGCCGGCTGAATGATGCGGGTCTCACGCGTGGTGCATGCCGATAACGCAATCGCGGTGAGAACCGCGAGAGCAAGTCCGCTCAAGGTCTTTTTCATAACATTTCTCCTCTCTCATCGCTTCCCAGCCGTTCGTTCACAAGAGTCACAACGAAAGGATCGTGCCGCTTTCTGGGCAAGATTGAGGGCGCGTGACTTCATGATTGACACACGCGCTGCGTTTGCAGCGCCGGGCGCGCATCGGCCGTGAAATTCAATTCGCGGAGATCAGGCTTTCTTCTTGGCGGCTTCGCGCGAAAGAAGTTCGTGTTTGCGCGCAACGCCCCAGCGGTAGCCGGAGATTTCGCCGCCCTTGCGCACCGCACGGTGACAGGGAATGGCGACGGCAATCGTATTCGCCGCACAGGCGCTGGCGACAGCGCGCACGGCCGACGGCGCACCGACTTTGCGCGCGAGATCGGTATAGGTGAGCCTGCGTCCCGCTGGGATCTTGCTGAGCGCCCGCCACACACGCTCCTGAAACGCCGTCCCGCGCACGTCGAGTGGAAGGTCGAGCCCAATGGCCGGCCGTTCGACGAAGGCGACGACCTTCGCCACCACTTTCTCGAAAGCCTTGTCCCCGCCGATGAGCCTTGCCTTGGGAAAAGTTTCCTCGAGCTCGCGCACCAGCTGGTCCGGATCGTCGCCGAGCGCGATGGCGCAAATTCCCTTCTCGCTCGAGGCGACAAGAATCGCGCCAAGCGAGCATTGACCGACGGCGAAACGTATCTCGGCGCCGCTTCCGCCGCGGCGATAGTCGCCGGGGGTCATGCCGAGAATCTCGGCCGACTTCTCATAAAAGCGGCTGGAGGCATTGAAGCCTGCATCGAACACCGCCGCGGTGACCGTGCGGCTTCTCGGAAGCTGCGCGCGTACTTTCCGAGCACGGTGCGCCTCGGCATAGGCGCCGGGCGTAAGGCCGGTCACCGACTTGAACATGCGGTGAAAGTGATAGGGGCTAAGACCTACGACCTTCGCAAGCGCCGACGTGACGGGCTTTTCCTCCGCCCCTTCGATCATGCGGCAGGCCCAGGCGATTGTCGCGCTGTGCTGGACCTTGAGCGACGGGCCCAGCGGCTTGCAGCGCTTGCAGGCACGATAGCCGGCGGCCTCCGCGGCCACCGGGGTCGCAAAAAACGTCACGTTGCCGGGATTGGCGAGACGGGCCGGACAGGACGGCCGACAATAGACGCCGGTGGTCTTCACGGCATAGTAGAAGCGCCCGTCCGCACGGGGATCCTTCGCCACCACGGCGGCCCATCGCGGGTCGCGTTCGGTGGGCGTTGCGGAGAGTTTCTTGAGAGCGTTCATGAGCATTCCTTTACCACGTTCTGGCGATCCTTAGAAAATGGCATCACGCCGCACCGCCCG
>CAMDOZ010000196.1 GCA_945903705.1 Fidelibacterota bacterium
ATCTTGGCCACGAGTCTTAGATGGCTGGTGACGAGCTGGTGCGCGGCGCCACGATCGCCGTGCTCCTTCCAGCGCTTGGCCAGCATGAATTCCTGCTGCGGTTCCAGCATCGGGAACCGGCGGATTTCTTCGAGATAACGGGTCAGACCGCCTTCAGCGGTCATGATCGGCAAAGCCGCAGTCCGGGCCATGACAGCGCCCTCCATTCGTTTGCCCCCGGATCATCCGGCGGGCGATGTGCACCGTCGCTCCCCGAGCCGACGGCACTTCATGCTCTACGGCCGCAATTTCCCCGACCGCAGTGCAGCATTATAACGAAGCGAATGGGGCAAAAGGAAGATAAACCGCCTTCACACCATCGTGACCCCCGGCGTCTGTTGTCGCACCTCATCAACTCCCTGGAATTTCAGGGATTTTTGAGCTGGTGTGGCGGGGTCAAACGGCGGCGAGGCTGTGATGTAAACGGACGAGGTCGGCCGGAAGTTCCGAGCGGAACTCCAGTCTTTCGTCTGACTTCGGATGTGCAATGACCAGCAGATAAGCATGGAGGGCCTGTCTGCCAAGAGACTCCAGGGCCTCCCGCGCCGGCGCGGGCAGCCGGCTGGCCTTGGTCTTGAAGCCGGGGCCATAGACCGTATCGCCCATGAGCGGGTGCCCGGCATGAGCCAGGTGGACGCGGATCTGGTGGGTGCGCCCGGTTTCCAGCCGGCATTCGATCAGGCTGGCGACGGGCTTCTCGCTTTTCTTGCCGTCAAACCGCTCCAGCACCTGCCAGTGGGTGACCGCGGCCCTTCCGCCCGCGCGCACCGCCATCCGGTCCCGGCTGTGGGGGTGGCGGTCGATCGGCTCGTCGATGGTGCCTTTCGGGCGGGCCGGCGCGCCCCAGGCAAACGCCAGATAGGCGCGCCGCAGCGGGCCGGTGCGGCCGTGGTCGGCGAACTGGGCTGCGAGCGACTGGTGCGCGCGGTCGGTCTTGGCGACCACCATGAGCCCGGTGGTGTCCTTGTCGAGCCGGTGCACGATGCCCGGCCGCTTGACCCCGCCGATGCCGGAGAGGCTCGCGCCGCAGTGCGCGATCAGCGCGTTGACCAAGGTGCCGGCGGCGTGGCCCGCGGCCGGATGCACCACGAGGCCCGCGGGCTTGTCGATGACGACGATCTCCTCATCCTCGAACACCACGTTGAGCGGGATGTTCTCGCCCTCGGGCTCGGCCGCCTCGGGCGGCGGCACCTCGACCGCGATGCTCTCGCCGGCGTTGACGCGATAGCCCGGATCGCGGATCGTGCGGGCGCCGATCGTCACCGCGCCTTCGAGGATCAGCGCCTTGAGGCGCGTGCGCGACAGCGCGCTGGCGGAGGCCAGCACGCGGTCGAGCCGTTCGCCGGCCTGATCGCTGGGGACGTTGATCGTTTCCCTGCTAGGGTGCGGCATTCTCTTCCTGGACAAGAGTCTTCGTGAATATGAGCACTTCGGACGACGACGAGAAGCCGCTTCCCCCCGAACAGCAAAGGATCGTCGCCAAGGTGCGATGGCTGATGCTGATCTCCGGCTTCGCGACCCTGCTCGGCATCGCCGTCGTCATCGGCGTCATCGGCTATCGCTTTTTCCGCTCCGATGGAAGCGTGGCACAGGCGGAGGTCACCGCGCTGCTGCCCAAGGGCGCCAAGGTGACCGCGACCGCGGTCGCCGGCGACCGGATCGCGGTGACGATCGAGCAGGGCGGCACGGTCGAGGTGCGGACATTTGACCTGAAAACGCTGCGGCCCACCGGGCGGCTGCGCTTTGCCAACGAGCCGTGAGGCTTTGGCAGGTTGCCGGAAGACTCTCCGCCGTCATTCCGGCCGAGCAAAGCGAGTGCCGGAATCCATAACCCCTGTCTCAATAAATAAGGAAATGCAGGGGTTATAGATTCCGGGCTCGCGCCTTCGGCGCGCCCCGGAATGACGGCGATGCATTTTTCGGCATCTTCTGGCGGCCAAGTACCATCCCGCTTGCCTGCCCGCGGGATCGGGGCTATTTCAGACCCCGCGCTCGCTCCCTTCGTCTAGCGGTTAGGACGCGGCCCTCTCAAGGCTGAAACGGGGGTTCGATTCCCCCAGGGAGCGCCAGCGATTTCAATAACTTGATAATTTTGAGAGATCGGCCGAAGGGCCGATGCCTACTTTTTGTCTATTATCGCGTGACGCAATCCGCAAAAATATTTCTAAATTGGGTTGGCGACACCGTATGCAGTCCCGGAGAGGGTCGTGCAGACATCCACGGCGAAAGTGACAGGTAAGAAGTGTCGGACGTCGGGTCGGCGGTCCGCCGAGTTTGAGCATTATTACGTGCTGATTGATGGCAGAGAGCACCAATTCCAACCCAATGATTGGGAATATCCACGCGCGAGGTCAAAAGCTCGATGCGCATGTACTCATTGCGGCAGAGAATATGGGACAGCTGGTCAGCTTGGTGTCGTCGGGGCGACTGAGGGTGATTTCGATGGTGGGCGAGCCACTAAAGCGACGCAAAGGAGCACGGATTCAGGTGACAACCCACGGTTAGTGGACTGTTCAACGCCCCGGGCGGCGGGGCTTGCTGAGTTTGCGCGGCTTTCGTTTTGGTGGCGTGAGCTGCGCCGGTTTGGTTCCCTGTAGAACCGCCTGCGTAAATCTCTGCTTGTTGTCCCCGGTCAGCGGAATCACCTCGCGAACCTCGGTCACAACGTAGGACTTCGCACGACCATTTTCACGCTGGATGTAAACATCGATTACGAATGCAAAATTGGTGAGAGGATTAACGTCACCGCGCACCATTCGGTCTTTCAAATCTTGAAAGCTTTGGCGGAAATAGACAGGGAGCGATTTTGTGCCAACATCTGGGATGATGCCACGGTCGCCGGTTCGGCCTTTTTCGCGACCAGGCAGGCGGCTTGCTTGTTCAAAGAACAGCATCACATTCTTCCGAAACGGAGAATCTTGCTCAACGTCCCCGGCTGGGTTTAGCAAAGCATCCTCTGGAAAGAACGGTGAATCATTTGCTAGCGCCTGATCGATATTGATCACTGCTCGGTTCAACTCTGTTTCGTCAAAAGTATAGTCCGCTACAGTGTGTCGCTCGCCATCATGCCGCTCAAAGCGCGCGTGCTTAATTCCCAGGACCGCGCCATTTCTTCCAGCCAACGGCCTCATAAATTCCCGAATATCCTCGGCATCTTGCCTGGACGGTATCGGACGCGGGTCATCGTCGGGCACAGCCCTTCCCGCAGTTAGTCCGCCCACAGAACTATTCGAGAAAGCACTTATCCCAGCCGAAACACGGCGGCAAAAGTCACTGACAACCATGGAGCCGTCCATCGTTGTAATGACGGTCCCAAAGAGAACGGCGTAGGGAGCGATTTCCGCAATGATGCTCCCTGTTTCGAGTTTGGTGACATAGAGTTTTGGTGCGGTTTCTTTTTCAGATTCTGGTCTGTAGTGGCGCTCATACATTCGAGCGAGCGCGGCAAAGCTTCCCGTCAAATCGGTGAGCTCAACGGGGCCACCCGGATCGAGTTTGATTACGATGCGATCCAGGCCGCGATCGGGGATGGCCCCCGTATCAGTCATGGCGCAACGACAGTTCTTGCGCGCCAATCGCCACTAGGCATTGGACGAGAAACACGGCTGTAAAACCTCCCGGCTGATCTTGTTGGCGATATTCCGCTCTGTGTCATGGATGCCCAACGCACCCAAGCGATCAGCCAACTCACGATACCCCAGATTGCGCCGCTTCAACTCTGAGGCTTACAGCAACGGCGAAATCTGCACCAATCAGCGGAGTCGTTCTTCTCTCGCCTGCGCCGCATGGTGAACGGCCAGCATCATTCGGTGTCACCGCAGTACTTTCACCAATACGCCACGCACGCGCATGGCTCGAAGATCACCGCCGCCTCGACAGCGGCGCGTTTGCTCACCGCGCTCTAGGGCTGGCGCTCAATCACAAGGTAAGCCGTACCTAGAAAGGCTACTGGCAGCGCGGACTTATGGGAGGGTGATTGACTGTGGATTTGTCACAACACGGTCCACAGGGCGGTCCGGGAGAACCTTCCCGAATCCCATCGAACTGTCCGATACTTAGAAGCAGGGCAGTGAGTCGTCCTCGCAGTCCCCGTAGTTCACAGCGGACACAAGACTTAGTATTTGATTCAGACTCGGCGTCTATTGCTCGACGTACTGCCTAACGTCTCGTAAATAGGAATTGCGTGATTCGCAATAAGGGAACGCCCCGGTCTTTGGGGACCGGGGCGCCCTTTGAGCCCGTAGCTCAGCTGGATAGAGCGGCTCTCTCGTAAAGCGCGGTCGGGGGTTCGAGTCCCCCCGGGCTCACCATCTTCACCACGGACAGGCCTCCCTCACGGGGGGCCTTTTCGTTTTCTACCGCCGAAAATCCTCGGTGGCGAATCTCTCGACTCTATGCGGCAAAAATATAACAATGTTCTTACATTGCAAGAACATTGCGTATCAGCGTATGGCTCGAAAGAAAATAGCCGTGGAAACGGACCAGTTTTCGGTCACGCTTCCTGTCAAAGTCATTGAAATGATGGATGGATTGGTGCCGTCGCGAGGTTGGTAGGAATTAAGGGTGGCGTAGTCTCCGGGGTGTTCAACCTCGAATCATC
>CAMDOZ010000197.1 GCA_945903705.1 Fidelibacterota bacterium
GGTTTTCCGATAAGAACATGCCCAAACAAAAAAGACCCATGCCCGAGAATAAAGCCCCAACAACGCGCCCGCCCGCCGGTGACGTCGCCGCCTTCCTCTCGCAAGCGGCCAAGACGCCCGTGCGCGCGCCCGACGGCAAGAACGGCAGGCTGATCTTCGCCATGGACGCGACCGCCTCCCGCGGTCCCACCTGGGCGCAAGCGATGGCGATCCAGAGCGATATGTTCAAAGAGGCGGCCACCGTGGGCGGTCTCGACGTGCAGCTCGTCTACTACCGCGGCTTCATGGATTTCGGCGCCAGTCCGTGGCTCGGCGATCCCGCGCGTGTCGCCGGTCTCATGCAGACCGTGAACGTCGAGGGCGGGATCACGCAGATCCTCCGCGTCCTTCGTCACGCCCACACGGAATCGAAAAACGCGAAAGTGAATGCCGTGGTCTTCATCGGCGACGCCGTGGAAGAGGGCCACGACGCCATCGCCGAGGCCGCCGGCCAGCTCGGCCTGCAAGGCGTTCCCGTGTTCGTCTTCCATGAAGGCGGCGGCGAACCGGCGGGCACGGTCTTTCGCCAAATCGCGCGCATCACCCGCGGCGCTTACGCCATGTTCGACGCGAACAGCGCGCAACAGCTCCGCGATCTTCTGAAGGCGGTCGCTGTCTATGCCGCCGGCGGACGCAAGGCGCTCGAGAATTACGGAACGAAGACCGGCGGCGCCGCTTTGCGTCTCACGCACCAGATCTCCGGCAATCCTAAATGATTCCGCTTCTCCTCGGCCTCGCCGCCGTCGTCGCCGTCGTGTTCCTGCTCAAATGGTACGCCGACGCGAACGTCAAACAGATCAAGTCCTCCGCCAAGTGGATCGGCGTCACCGTGCTTCTCTTAGGGATCGCGGCGCTGGCGGTCACAGGCCGGCTCGGCGCGGCTTTCGCCCTGCTGGTCGCCTTCTTCGGTTGGGCGTGGCGCGTCTTTCACATGGTGAACATGGCGCGCCAGTTCTCCGGCATGTTCAAATCCTTTGGGTTCGGGGGCGGGTTCGGCCAGGGTTTCGGCGCCGGGGTTGGTAGCGGTCCGGCCGCCGGAAACGCCTCCCAGGTCACCAGCGCCTACCTCAACATGGTGCTCGACCTCTCCTCGGGCGCCATGGACGGCGAGGTGACGGCCGGAGCCGCCCGCGGCCGCCGCCTCGGCCAGATGACCCTCAACGACCTGATGGCCCTTCGCCGGGAAGTGGCAAGCGATCCCGATTCCGAACGCCTGCTCGACGCCTATCTCGACCGCGCCCACCCCGACTGGCGCGAGACCACCGGCGCGGGCCCCAGTTCCGCGCCATCCGCAGCCGGCGCCATGACACGCGAGGAGGCCTTGCGCATCCTCGGCCTCAAGGACGGGGCCACCCCGGACGACATCAAAGCCGCCTACCGGAAGCTCATGGGCCAGCTCCACCCGGACCGCGGCGGCAGCGATTATTTGGCCGCTAAGGTGAACCAGGCAAAAGATTTTCTCGTGAAATAGGAACATCTTCACTGTTGAAAGGTTGCATTGCCACACCGGCCCGTGGCGTGTCACAAACCGACCCATAAGCAACCGTTCCGTTCTACTGCTCGATAAGGATTTCCATGGCTCAGCGTGTGCGTAAGGCAGTCCTGCCTGTCGCCGGCCTCGGCACCCGATTTCTTCCGGCCACAAAAATCATCCCCAAGGAAATGATCCCGGTCGTCGATAAACCGGTGGTCCAATACGCTATTGAAGAAGCCCGCGCCGCCGGCATCGAAGAGTTCATTTTCGTCAGCGCCGAAGGCAAAGAGTCCATCGCCGCGCATTTTTCAGGCCATGCGGTTCTCGAAAAGTCCCTTGAGTCCAAGAACAAGGCGGCCGAGCTCAAGCTCGTGCGCGACGCCAGCTTGCCCCCCGGCGCGTTCAAGGTCGTCATCCAGCACAATCCGCTCGGCCTCGGTCATGCGGTCTGGTGCGCGAAGGAACTCGTGGGCCGCGAGCCCTTCGCGGTCATACTGCCCGACGACATGGTGCTTTCGAAAACCTCCTGCATGAAACAGCTCATCGACGCCCACGCCGAAGTTGGCGGTCACGTGGTGGCGGTTGAAAACGTGGCGCGGGAACACACCAGCCGCTACGGCATTCTAAATGTCGCGTCCGACGACGGCAGGCTCGCGAAGGCGCTCGGTTTGGTGGAAAAGCCGCAGCCCGACAAGGCGCCGTCGACCTTGGCCATCATCGGGCGCTACGTCTTGGACCCTTCCGTTTTCGACGAGCTGGACAAACATACCCGCGGCGCCGGCAACGAAATCCAGCTCACCGACGCGCTCAACAACACCATGCCGCGCGTGGCCTTCCACGGGCTTCGCTTCGAGGGGATTAGATATGATTGCGGAACGAGAGTCGGTTTCGTCGAGGCGAACGTCGCATTCGCCCTCGCCAATCCCGAACTCGCGCCGCGGCTAAGGCCGCTGCTTGAGCGGTTGATGGGCAGATAGGGGGGCTTTTTTTAGCCTTTGCTCTATAGGAGATAACGATGCGCATCGCAGTGATCGGAACGGGCTACGTCGGCCTTGTGTCCGGAGCGTGCTTTTCCGAATTCGGCGTCGACGTGGTTTGCGTGGACCGGGACGCCGAGAAGATCGAGCGCCTCAAGAAGGGCGAGATCCCGATCTATGAACCGGGCCTCGACAATCTCGTCGCCGACAATGCTGCGAGCGGGCGCCTGACCTTCACCACCGACATCAAGGCCGCCGTCGCCGGCGCCGACGCGGTTTTCATCGCCGTGGGCACGCCGTCCCGGCGCGGTGACGGCCACGCCGATCTTTCCTATGTCTACGGCGCGGCCATGGACATTGCGGCCCACCTCACGGGCTACGCCGTCGTCGTCACCAAGTCGACGGTCCCTGTGGGCACCGGCCGGCAGGTGGAACGCATCATCCGCGCGGCGCGGCCCGAACTCGCGTTCGACGTGGCGTCGAATCCCGAATTCCTGCGCGAAGGCTCGGCCATCAACGATTTCATGCGGCCCGACCGCGTCGTCATCGGCGCCGAATCCGAGCGCGCGCAGAAGGTCATGCGGCAGCTCTACCGGGTGCTCTACCTGATCGAAACGCCGATCATGTTCACCTCGCTCGAAACCTCCGAGCTGATCAAATATGCGGCCAACACTTTCCTCGCGACCAAGATCACCTTCATCAACGAGATCGCCGATCTGTGTGAGAAGGTGGGCGCGAACGTGCACGATGTTGCCAAAGGCATCGGTCTCGATGGGCGCATCGGTAAGAAGTTCCTGCACGCCGGCCCCGGCTACGGCGGCTCCTGCTTCCCCAAGGATACACTGGCGCTCGTGAAGACCGCGCAGGACTACGGCGCGCCCTTGCGCATCATCGAAACGGTCGTCGACGTCAACGACAAGCGCAAACGCAAAATGGCCGAGAAGATCACGGCCGCCTGTGGCGGCAGTGTCGCAGGGAAAACGATCGCGGTGCTCGGCCTGACCTTCAAGCCCAACACCGACGACATGCGCGACGCCCCCAGCGTTTCTATCATTCCGGCGCTGGAAGAAGCGGGTGCTGTCGTGCGCGCCTTCGATCCGGAAGGCATGGAAGAAGCGAAGAAGATGTTGCCGAAGGTCATCTATTGCACCGACGCCTACGACACCATGAAGGGCGCCGACGCCCTGGTGCTGCTGACGGAATGGAATCAGTTCCGCAATCTCGACCTTCCGCGCGCGAAGTCACTGCTAAAGTCGCCGATCTTGATCGACCTTCGCAACGTCTACACGCCCGCGGACGTGAAGGCCGCCGGTTTCCGTTACACCAGTATCGGCCGCCCGGACGAAGCACCCGCGAAACCAGAGGCCATCACCATCCCTAACTCGGGCTCCGATCCGCTCGCGGCCATCAAGGCCGCCACCGGCCTCGGCGCGGGGCCCTCAACCAAAACCAAGGCCGCATCCGATATCAACGTGAGTAGATCAGCGAATGACCTTTAAGCATGCGTTCCATCCCACCGTTCTTCGGGAGTACGACATCCGCGGCATCGTTGGCGAGACGCTCTCGCCGGCGGACGCGACCGCGGTGGGCAAAGTCTTCGGAACCCTGGTCAAGCGCGGTGGTGGAAAGCGCGTCTGCGTCGGCTACGACGGCCGTGTCAGCTCGCCTTCCATGGAAGCGGCCCTTGTCGAAGGCCTCACCTCCGTAGGCGTCGACGTTGAACGCATCGGCCGCGGCCCCACGCCGATGCTTTACTTCGCGACCATGGATCACGGCGCCGACGGCGGCATCATGGTAACGGGCTCGCACAATCCGCCCACCCACAACGGCTTCAAGATGATGCTGAACAAGAAGCCGTTCTTCGGCGCCGACATCAAGACGCTGGGCGAGATGGCAGCGAAGGGCGATGTCGACAGCGCGCAAGGGGCGGTCAAGAACACGCCTGTATTCGACGACTACATCGCGCGCCTCCTGAAAGACTTCCAAGGCAAACGGCCCCTCACGGCCGTCTGGGATCCGGGCAACGGCGCCGGCGGCGAGGTAATCACAGCGCTCGTGAAGA
>CAMDOZ010000198.1 GCA_945903705.1 Fidelibacterota bacterium
AACACGATCATCATCGTTGCGCAGGAAATCGCAAAGCAGCAGGGCATCACGGCGGTCGCCGCGCACAACCAGCTGCTGTTCTTCGATCCGGGCATGGATATCACTCAGCCGGTGCTCGAGCGCCTCAACCAGCGCCTCGCGTCCGTGAAGTTCCAGGATCCGGCGACGTTGCAGGCACCAGCTGCCGCTCCGGGCGCGCCTGGCGCTCCGCCGGCCGCAGCTCCGGCTGCGAAAGCCAAGCCGCTCTAAAGAGCATTAAGGCGCTTCATGCCTGATCCCCGGTTTTATCGCCGCGAAGGTCCGCGCACACTCGCAGACCTCGCGGCGATGACCGGAACCCGGCCGGCCCCAGGGGCCGATGCCGGGCTTCTTATTTCAGACATCGGACAAATTGAGACTGCAGGCGCGGGCGAGATCGTTTACGTCACAGGCAAGGACTTCGTTCCGGCGTGGCGGGACAGCAAGTGCGGCGCCTGCATTACGACCGAAGCGCTCGCGAAGGACGCCCCGAACGGCAGCGCCGTGCTGATCGCGGCGGATCCGCGCGCAGCGTTCGCAAGCGTTGCGTCGGCATTTTATCCGACCGTCGAGCTTGCTGCAGCTTCCGCGCCCATCGCGCCCGACGCCACCATCGGCAAAAACGTGCGCCTCGCGCCCGGCGCAGTTGTCGGGGCAAAGGCGAGCATCGGCGAGAACGCAAGTATCGGGGCGAACAGTGTCATTGGACCCGGGGTTGTTATCGGAGCGGACACTTTCGTCGGCGCCAACGTCACGGTGTTCTACGCATTGGTTGGCGCGAAGGTGATCCTTCATCCGGGTGTGCGCATCGGTCAGGACGGCTTCGGCTTCGTACCGACACCGAAAGGGCTGAAAAAGGTGCCCCAGCTCGGCCGGGTCATCATTCACGACGACGTGGAGATTGGCGCGAACACGGCCGTCGATCGTGGCGCGGTCGGCGACACGGTGATCGGCGCCGGAACCAAGATCGATAATCTGGTTCAGATCGGCCACAATGTCGTCATCGGCCGAAATTGCATCATCGTCGCACACGTCGGAATCTCGGGCAGTTGTACGATCGGCGACGGCGTTGTGCTCGGCGGCCAGGTGGGCATGGCCGATCACATCAAGGTTGGCGACGGGGCCCAAGTCGGCGCCCAATCGGGACTTATTCGCGATGTGGGGCGCGGCGAGGTGGTCCTGGGCTCGCCCGCCCGACCCATTCGCCAGTTTTGGCGTGAAATTACCGCCCTATCGCGGTTGACCAAGCGTAACAAAGGGCCCTAAAACGGGTCCTTCTGGACGCCGGTTCCGCCGGCGTTTTAGATCCGGAGCCGCCTATGGACGGACAATCGTCTAATCCCGGGGTCACCATCGACATCCATCGGATCGTCGAGATGATCCCGCACCGCTACCCGTTCCTGATGGTCGATCGCCTGCTGGAGGTCATTCCGGGCGAGTCGGCCATTGGCCTTAAGAACGTCACCGCAAATGAGCCATTTTTTCAGGGTCACTTTCCAGGCAAGCCCGTGATGCCCGGCGTCCTCATTATCGAGGCGATGGCGCAGACGGCCGCTGTGATTGTCGTTGCTTCGCTGGGAGCTGCGGCCGAAGGAAAGTTGGTTTACTTCATGAGCATCGAAAGCGCCCGTTTCCGCAAGCCGGTCGAGCCTGGCGATCAACTCCGCCTGATCTGCCGCAAGGAGCGCCAGCGCGCCAACGTGTGGCGCTTCACGGGCGAGGCGCGCGTCGGTGACACGGTCGTCGCCGAAGCGGTCTACACCGCCATGATCATGGGCGCCTGATCTCTTGGACACCTCCCGTCCCATCACCAACATTCATCCGAGCTCGGTCGTCGATCGTTCGGCGACCGTAGGCGAGGGCGTGCAAATCGGCCCGTACTGCATCGTCGGCCCGAATGTCGTCCTTGGCGACAACGTGCGCCTGATGTCCCATGTCGTCATCGATGGCCACACGTCGATCGGCGCCAATACGGTCATTCACCCGTTTGCCTCCCTCGGGCTTGCGCCGCAGCACCTGCGCTACAAAGGCGAACCATCGCGTCTGATCGTGGGCGAAAGCAACACCATCCGCGAACACGTGACCATGCACATCGGCACCGAACAGGGCCGGATGGAAACGCGGGTGGGCAATCACTGCTTCTTCATGGTGGGCTCGCATGTCGCGCACGACTGCGTCATCGAAGACCATGTCATCCTGATCAATAGCGTCGCCCTCGGGGGCCACGTTTCGATCGGGGAATACGCCATCGTCGGCGGGCTTTCGGGCGTGCACCAGTACGTGCGCATCGGCAAGCATGCGATGATTGGCGGCGTCACGGGCGTAGAGAAGGACGTGATCCCCTATGCCTTAGCCATGGGCAACCGGGCGCGGCTCAACGGCCTTAACATCGTGGGCCTCCGCCGCCGCGGATTTTCGCGCGAAGACATCCGGTCCTTGCGCACGGCCTACGGCCTCCTGTTCTCGCAGGGCAGTACGATGGCGGAGCGTCTGAACGAAGTCGCCGAGTTGTTCAAGGATCATGCGGGGGTGATGGATATCATCAACTTCATCCGCGAGGATTCCACCCGGCCCATGTGCACGCCGGGAACCGTCAACGGCAACGGCTCTCCTTAAGTGTCCGCGCCCGCGCGCGCGCCGAAGCTCGGGATCATCGCCGGCGGCGGCGCGCTCCCCGGTCTTCTTGTTTTGGCCTGTCAGACGAGCGGCCGGCCGCACTACGTCCTCGGGCTCACAGGCTTCGCCGACAATGCGGCGCTGCCGCGTCCCGCGGACTCCTGGATCAAATTGGGTGAGGCGGGAAAGGCTTTCGATGCCTTGCGCGAGGCTGGCGTTGACGATGTGGTTATGGCCGGCGCGGTTCAGCGCCCCAAGTTCAGCGAGCTGAAAACCGACTTCAAGGGTGCCGCGATGCTCGCGCGGATCGCCGGCCGCACGGCGCTCGGTGACGACAGTCTGCTTTCGGCGGTGGTGGGCGAGATCGAAGCCGAAGGTTTCAAAGTCGTCGGCGCTGACAGCATCTTGTTCGACCTGCTTGCGCCGAAGGGCGTATTGGGGCGCGTTGTTCCCGACGAGAAGGCGCGCGCCGATATCCAAGCCGGCTTTGCCGCAGCGAAAGCGCTCGGGAAGGCCGATGTGGGCCAGGCCGTCGTTGCGCGGGACGGCGCGGTGATCGCATCGGAAGGACCTGACGGCACCGACGCGATGCTCGGCCGCGTCACCGGCGGTGTTCTGGTGAAGGTGAAGAAGCCGCAGCAGGAGCGGCGGGTCGATCTGCCGACCGTAGGGCCGGTGACGATCAAGAATGCCATCGCCGCGGGCCTGTCGGGTATCGCCGTGGAAGCGGGGCATAGCTTCATCCTCGAGCGCGCGCGTCTGATCGCGACGGCCGACGAGGCTGGACTTTTTGTCGTGGGAGCCACCGATGGCGCCTTCTGACCCCATCAACAATCCGCTGATCTACATCATCGCTTGCGAAGCCTCCGGCGATCAGCTGGGCGGGCTTCTGATCCAGGCCCTGCGCGATCTGACGTTCGGGCGCGTAAGGTTCGCTGGTATCGGCGGTCACCTCATGGCACAGCACGATTTCACGACGCTATTCGACGCCAAAGAACTTGCCCTGCTCGGCGTATTTGAAGTCTTGCCGAAAGCCGGCAAGGTGCTGGAGCGCGTGACGCAGACCGTGCGGGACATCGAAGAAAAACAACCTGATATCCTGGTCACGATTGATTCCTGGGGCTTCACCGGGCGCGTGCATGAGCGGCTTGCGAAGAAGCAGAGCAAGATCCCGCGTGTTCGGTATGTCGCGCCGCAGGTGTGGGCGTGGCGGCCGAAGCGCGCGAAGCAACTCGCCCGCTGGATCCATCATCTTCTGGCGCTGCTTCCGTTCGAGCCGCCGTATTTCACGGCGCACGGGCTTCCGACCACGTGGGTCGGCCATCCCGTGGTGGAGGCGGGCTTCGACCAGGGCGATGGATCGCGATTCCGCCGGCTGCATGGAATCTCCGAGGCGACCAAACTTGTCGGGGTTTTGCCCGGGAGCCGGCGCAGCGAAGTCTCGCGTCTCCTGCCGGTTTTCAAGGAAGCGATCGCGATGCTGGCGCAGCGCTACGCCAATCTTCAGGTTGTGATTCCGACCGTTCCTGCCGTGGCCGCGGAGGTCGCCCAGGAATTCGGCGGATGGGCCGTGCCGGTGATCATCGTGGAAGAAGCCAATATCCGCGCGGATGCTTTTTGTGCTTTCGACATTGCGCTCGCAGCTTCGGGCACGGTGTCGTTGGAGCTGGCCATGGCGCGGGTGCCGCATGTGATCGCGTATCGCGTCAATAAAATGACAGCGATTCTTTTCCGGATGCTGACCAAGCTCCAGAGCGTGAACCTGGTGAATATCCTTGTGGGCCATCAAGCGGTGCCAGAGCGCCTGCAGGGCGCCTGCCGGGCCGAGGTGCTGGCGGAGGACTTGG
>CAMDOZ010000199.1 GCA_945903705.1 Fidelibacterota bacterium
GACCCGCAACTGGTGTGGCGCGGCAAAGACGAGCAGGACTGGAGCGAACTGGTGGTCAACGCACCGCCGCTCTATATCCAGGAGAAAGTCCACCCCAAGGCGCTGATCGACGACCTTCTCAAGGCTTTAAAGGAACGCGCCCACGACGACGGCCTGACCACAGCCGATTTGTTCGCCGATTTTAACGGCATCCCGAAAGGCGTCGATAAGACCGAGTTCTACCAGCACGACCAGAACTGGTCGAACCGCATGATTCTAGGCGACTCATTGCAGGTGATGGCGAGTCTCGCCGAGCGCGAGGGTTTGCGCGGCCAGGTGCAGTGCATCTATTTCGACCCGCCCTATGGCATCAAATTCAACAGCAACTTTCAGTGGTCGACGACCAGTCGCGACGTGAAGGATGGGAATGCGGGGCACATCACGCGTGAGCCGGAACAGGTGAAAGCGTTTCGAGATACGTGGCGGGATGGGATACATAGCTATCTTACCTATCTTCGTGACCGTCTCACCGTGGCAAGAGATTTGCTCACTGAATCCGGCTCAATCTTCGTGCAAATAGGCGACGAAAATGTTCATCGAGTGCGCGCGTTGATGGACGATATTTTTGGCGAGGAAAATTGCGTTGCGCAGATCACTGTAGAAAAGACAAGTAGCCAAACACAAGATTACCTTTCGCCCGTCACTGACTACGTGCTGTGGTTTACAAGATCGAAAGCTTCGCTCAAATTTCGCTCACCCTGGTTGCCTAAACAACGAGGTCAATCCGGATTTTCTGAATATTCACGCCTCGCATTTGCAGATATGTCGCGTCGTCCGATGACGGGTGAGGAAAAGGCCAATCCTGATACGCTTCCTTCAGATTCCAGAGTGTATCGCCAGGATAATTTGACCAGTCAGAGTGTTGGGCGCGAAAAGGGAGAGGGCGCAGCTTCGTGGTTTCCTGTTTCGATTGCGGGGACTGACTATCGTCCAAGTATCACGAACCGCTGGAAGACCAGCGAAATTGGCATGAGGCGGCTCGGATATGCGGGACGGCTTGAGCCGAGAGGCACAAGTCTCAGCTATGTGCGCTTTATCGATGACTTTCCGGCTATTGCAATTAACAATATATGGTCAGATGTAAAGTTTTCGAGCCGCGCGGAGGAGAAAACGTACGTCGTTCAGACGTCGGCGAGGACAATTCAACGTTGCATTTTGATGTCCACCGACCCCGGCGACCTCGTGCTCGACCCTACCTGCGGCTCCGGTACGACTGCCACCGTCGCGGAACAATGGGGCCGCCGCTGGATCACGATAGACACGTCGCGCGTTGCGCTTGCGTTGGCCCGCGCCCGTATCATGGGCGCCCGTTACCCCTTCTATTTGCTCTCCGACTCGCGCGAAGGGCAGGCCAAAGAAGGCGAGGTCACGCGAACCGCGCCGTCTTCAAAGCCGGTGCATGGGAACATCCGTCTCGGTTTTGTCTACGAACGCGTGCCGCACATCACGTTGAAGTCCATCGCCAACAGTACCGAGATCGACGTCATCTGGGATAAATGGCAGGCGGTATTGGAGCCGCTGCGCGAGAAATTGAATGCGGCGCTCAAGAAGCAATGGCAGGAATGGGAGATTCCGCGCGAGGCGGAGAAAGCCTGGCCCGATCCTGCAAAGAAGCTCCACGGCGAGTGGTGGCAGGCGCGTATCGCGCGGCAGGCGGAGATCGACAAATCCATCGCCGCCAAAGCGGAGTTCGAATACCTTTATGACAAACCCTATGAGGATAAGAAGACGGTTCGTGTGGCCGGGCCGTTCACGGTGGAAAGCCTCAGCCCTCATCGTGTCCTGGGTGTTGACGAGAACGACGAACTGATCGACGGGCTGAGCGAAGACGGCGGTGAATTCGGTGCCAAGCGCTTGTTCCCGCAGATCATCCTTGAAAACCTTAAGACCGCCGGTGTGCAGCAGGCCCACAAGGAAGACAGGATCGCCTTTACCTCCATCACGCCGCGGCCCGGCGACGGCTTGGTCTGTGCCGAGGGTAAATACCTGGAAGGCGATACCGAAAAGCGCGCCGCCATCTTCATCGGGCCGGAGTTCGGCACGGTCCAGCGCGCCGACCTGGTCGCCGCGGCCCGCGAGGCCGGGGATGCCGCCTTCGATGTGCTGATTGCCTGCGCCTTCAACTACGACGCCCATACCACCGAGTTCGCCAAGCTCGGCCGTATCCCGGTCCTGAAGGCGCGCATGAACGCCGACCTGCATATGGCCGAGGACCTGAAGAACACCGGCAAGGGCAATCTGTTCGTGATCTTCGGCGAACCCGACATCGACCTGATCCCGGAGAAGAACGGCAAATTCCGCGTCAAGGTCAACGGCGTCGATGTGTTCAAGCCGCAGACCGGCGAAGTGGTCAGCGACAGCGCCGACGGCATCGCCTGCTGGTTCCTCGATACGGACTACAACGAAGAAAGCTTCTTCGTCCGTCACGCCTACTTCCTGGGCGCCAACGATCCCTTCGGCTCCCTGAAAACCACACTGAAGGCCGAAATCGATCAGGAGGCCTGGGCGACGCTCAACAGCGACACGTCACGCCCGTTCGATAAGCCGAAGTCGGGGCGGATTGCGGTGAAGGTCATCAATCACCTGGGCGATGAGGTGATGAAGGTGTTCAGGGTATAGCTAAAATCCGAAATTATGCTGATATTATGGAGTTTATGTATTATTGATAAACTCAATAAACTATATATAATTACGCCATGGACCCTGTCACCAACCCCTTTGCGCCCGGCGCGGGAACGCCGCCGCCGGAGCTGGCCGGCCGCGACGAGCTTCGCGAAATCGTCCGCATCGCCATTGCCCGCGCGCGGCGCAACTTGCCGACCAAAAGTATCTTGATGGTCGGTTTGCGTGGCGTGGGCAAGACCGTGCTGCTCGACCAAATGCGCGACGACGCCGAAGCCACCGGCGTCCAGACCTTACGTATAGAAGCCCCCGAGAGCCGTTCGCTGCCGGCGATTCTGGCGCCGCAGTTGCGCCAGGCCTTGCTCAAGCTTTCACGCAACGAACAAGCCAAAGAGCTGGCGCAACGCGGACTCCGCGCCCTGGCCGGTTTCGCCAAGGCGCTGAAAGTCAAATATGCCGACATTGAGGTGGGATTCGATTTCGCGCCGGAACCGGGCCTGGCCGATAACGGCGATCTCGAACACGATTTGCAAGCCCTTCTGGAAGCCGCGGGTGCGGCGGCCAAGTCCGCGGAGACCGCGCTTGCCATTTTTATCGATGAGCTGCAATACGTCGAGGAAGAGGAACTCGCGGCGTTGATCACGGCGTTGCATCGAACAGCCCAACGCAGCCTCCCCGTTGTGATGGTCGGTGCGGGTCTGCCGCAGCTCCGGGGGCGCATGGGGCGGGCCAAGTCTTATGCCGAAAGACTGTTTGATTTTCCCGAAATTGGGCCGCTTCCCGAGACGGCGGCCAAGCTTGCCATTACCAGGCCCGCAGAGAGCCTCGGCGTGCGGGTGGAGCCGGAAGGCCTAAATCGCATCTTCCGGGAAACGCACGGCTATCCCTATTTCATTCAGGAATGGGGCAAGCATACCTGGGACGTAGCCACGACATCACCCATTACGGACAAAGATGTCGCGATCGCGTCGACCGCTGCCGTTGCCGCGCTTGATGAGAGTTTTTTCCGTGTACGGTTCGACCGCCTGACGCCGGGCGAGAAAAGATATCTTCGCGCCATGGCCGATCTCGGCGCCGGCCCACATCGCTCGGGCGATATCGCGGAAAAATTGGGTCGCGAGGTTACCGCGCTGGGGCCGACGCGAAATAACCTGATCTCCAAGGGCATGATCTGGAGTCCCAATCACGGCGACACCGCCTTTACGGTTCCCCTGTTCGATGAATTCATGCGGCGCATCATGCCGGGCGACGACTGGCTAGTGGAGCGGATTTGACATTCGCTCCCCATTTAGCAGTTGGATCGCGAGGCGAATGTCAAATCCAAGGCTCCCCTAGAATCAATGGTTTCCTAGTGATCTAAAGAAGGGCGCATTTTCTACGGTGAACCGGAAGCCCACTTCACCGGAAAATGCGCTCGGAGCCTGTTTCGCCCCGCGTTTTTCAGCAGACTGTTAGAGGAGCAGTGTCATGATTGCTATTCATCCCGGCCGCCTTTTGAAGCGCGAACTCACCGCGCGCAAACTATCGGCCAATGCGCTGGCCCGGGCATTGCGTGTGCCACCAGGGCGTATCATCGACATTCTCAACGGCAAACGAGCCGTTAGAGCGGTTTGCATTTAGGTAGCTGCGTAACCTAAGTTGCGGATGTAGTTGCTGCATTCGGCTGGCGTGACGGCGTCGAGCGCATTGGCAACGGCGTCGTGAACGGCATCTAAGCTGCGTGCCATGGCTGCGCGCATGTGCTGTTTGATTTTAGAGAACAGCTGTTCGATCGGGTTCAGATC
>CAMDOZ010000200.1 GCA_945903705.1 Fidelibacterota bacterium
GTTTCGCGCTTTCGATCTGCAAGGACGGCGACGCGCGCGCCGTGCGGCCCGTTCAATTCGGTGTCGCCAGGCCCTGAACCGGAACGTAGATGGGGCACTGACCCGCTATGCGCGCCGTACGGGCCGCCCGAAGAGCGAGCTCGCACGCGGAGCATTGCGCCGCCAGCTTGCGATGGCGCGTTTCGAGGAGGCGCGCCGCATCGACGCCGATTTTCAACAAACTGCTAGGTATCGATGACGAAAAGTTCGCGTGTATCGAAGCGATCCGAGAGCAGGCGGCAGCCGCCGTCTTCCACGACGACCATGTCCTGGATGTGGTAACTCTCGTAATAGGGCTCGAGCGCGAGCACCATTCCGGCTTCCAGTTCAATTGTGCTGCCCCGTCGCAGGATGGGTTCCTGCTGGTGGAACCAGGCGCCGACCGAGTGGCCGATGAGTAGCGATTGGTAGGTCAGGCCGCGGCGGGCAAATTCGGCACGGACGAAGTCGTAGAGGGCGCCGACGACGACACCAGACTTGACGCGTTCCATCAGCAGGCCGTAAACGTCCCGCACCTTGCGATAGGTATCGCGTATTTCGGCGGCAGGCGGCCCGAGAACCGCGTTGCGCGATTGATGCCCAGGATAGCCCTGCAGGTAGCAGATGTAATCGGTGCGCACGAGATCGCCGCGCTCGAAGCGCGTGTCCCCTTCGCCGTTGTAGATGACCGGATTGCGATGGCTGTTGAGAATGCCGTGCAGCGACTCGAAGCCCAGTTCGAGGCATTCCTTGGTGATGCGGGCATGCACCTGGCGCTCGGTGTCCCCCGGGCGGATGGTCGGAAACGAACGCAGATAAGCCTCGTCGAGGAGGTCCGCGGCGCGTTTGAGCAGCGCGATCTCGCTTGGCGTCTTGACCCATCGCACCCGGTCCATCAGCGCGGTGACATCCTGCCAGCGTGCTTTCGGCAGGTGCTTGCGCAGCGTCGCCGCATCGCTGTCGCCCACATATCCGGCCTCAAAGCCGATCGTCGCGCCGCCGAATCCCAGTTCCACGAGCCGCTTGCCGAGCGCCTCATAAGGATCATCCCGGTATCCCTCGTATAACGTCAGTGGCAGCGTGCTGCGCAGACGCGTCAGGCCCGCGGCGAAATCATTCAGCACGATCTCCGGCTTGCCGCGCCGCGGCCATACCAGCACCACCGCGCGCCGCGAACCCGCCAGATCGAGGTGCCGGGCCAGCGTTCCCGGGTAGACGATTTGCGTCAGGTAGGTGAAGTTCTCGCCCGAGCGCAACAGCAGGACGTCAATGCCGGCGGCATCGAGCGCGGGCTCGAGGCGCGCGATGTTGGGTTCAATTTTCGCGTTCATGAGGTGTTTCGGCGCATCGCACCACTGTCGTAGATGAGGGATTTTATACGCCGCACAGTATCGTGATAAACAGGATTCGCCTCGGCGTCGGGGCCGCGCGGGCGGGGCAGCGCCACTTCGATGACCTCGCGGATGCGTCCCGGCCGCGCCGACATCACCGCGACACGGTCCGAGAGCATTACCGCTTCGGCGATCGAATGGGTCACGAACACCACGGTGACGGGCCGCGCCTGGCAGATGCGCGCGAGTTCCAGAGTCATTTCGTCGCGGGTCAGGAGATCGAGCGCCGCAAATGGTTCGTCCATCAGCAGAACGCCGGGATCGTGGATGAAAGCCCGGCAGATTCCCACCCGTTGCTGCATGCCGCCCGAGAGCTCGTCGGGGCGGCGATCCGTGAAACCCGCAAGGCCGACGGTATCGAGCAGTGCATGTGCGCGATCCAGATAGAGCGAACGGGATTCGCCCATCAATTCGATCGGCAACAGCACGTTTTCGACCACACTGCGCCAAGGCAGCAAGGTCGGTTGCTGGAACACCATGCCCACGCCCGCGTAGGGACCCTCCACGCGGTGACCGCCGTAGCTGATATGGCCCTGGTCCGGCGTATCCAGTCCGCCAAGCAGGCGCAACAACGTCGACTTGCCGCAGCCTGAGGGGCCCACCAGGGAGACAAACTCTCCACGGGCGACGCTGAACGACACATCGTCAAGGGCCGCGATCGGTGCGCCGCCTTCGACGGTAAAACGTCGCGAGACCCCGGCAACAACATACGCCGTCAATTCGACCGCGGCTGCCACGTGACGAATTTGAGCTCGGCGAGCGCGACGCAGCCGTAAAGGAGGACGGTCAGCGCACCGAGAATGATCATGGCGCTGAATGCAAGCGGCGTGTTGAATTGCTGCACACCGTTCAGGATCAGGAACCCGAGGCCTTCTTTCGCGGCGACGAACTCTCCCACCACGGCGCCGGTGACGGCGAGGGTGATGGATACCTTCAGGCCGATGAACAGGTACGGCACGGCGAAGGGGATCCGGATTTTCAGATAGATACGCCACAGCGGCGTGGCAAAACTGCGTGCCAGGTCGATCAGTTGCAGCGGTGGCGAAGTCAGGCCGGTCACGGTGGAAACCACAATCGGAAAAAAACAGACCAGAAAGACGATGATTATTTTCGATGCTGGGCCGAATCCCACCCACATCAAAAGCAACGGCGCGATTGCGATTTTCGGCAAGGACTGCAGTCCAAGCAGGATCGGATACAGCGTTTTCATCGCGAAAGGCGATATGGTCACCAGCAGAGCGATTGCAACGCCTGCGACGATGGAAAGCAGGAATCCGGCCAACGTAACGTAGGCGGTGGCGAAGGTATGTTGCGGCAGCAGGCCGGCCCATTCCACCGTCGCCCTGCCCACCGCCGTTGGCGAGGGCAGGAGCCAGACCTGGATGCCGAGACCGCGCGCCAAAGCCTCCCACAGGAGAATCAGCGCGAGGATCGCAAGGGCGGGAGGGAAGTAATCGCGAAACGCATTCGCGAGCATGCCCGCCGGCGGATTCGGCAAGCCCGGCGCCGGGCTACTTGGCGTCGAAATACGCGACCTCGTCAACGGTCGGTTTACGCCCGAGCTTGAAGTTCGCTTCCATCACGGCTATGGTCTGCTCGACTTTGCCCCTGTTTAGCACCGCGAGCCCATCGCGCTGGGTTTCCGGCGTTGTCGCCAGGCGAGCGACGTGCGCGGTCTCGCCGGCGATGATATTCGCATCGAGCAACGGCAGATACTTCTTCATCGCGGTACCGGCGGCCTCGGGTGACTTGAAAGCGTCCTCCATGCCTTTGCGCGTCGCGCGCATGAAACGCCGCGCCAGCTCGGGCGATGATTGCAGCGTCTTGTCGGAAGCGATGACGCCGTTGGAATAGAACTCCATGCCGACGTCGCGGTACGCCAATGTCACGATGTCGTCTCCCGCGGTCCGGCTTTGCAACATCGGGGCGCCCATCGAAAACTGTCCGATCGCGTGCACCTGCTTGGTGACCAGAAGGCCGGGCAGCGAGTTGAAATCGGTGAACACCCACTTGACCGAAGCCGGGTCGATTCCGGCGGCTTTGGCGTAGGCCGGAAACAGGATGTAGTTAGAGCTTGCGGAGGTGTCGGCCAGCGTCTTGCCGACCAGGTCTTTCGGCCCGGAGATGCCGGAGGACTTGAGCGCCATCAGCGCGTGCGGCGCCCGCGCATATACGATGCCGATCATCTTCACCGGAACGTTCTCATTGGCTCGCGACAGAACCAGCGTGCCGAAATCCGCAAAGCCGAATTGCGCGGCGCCGGCGGCAACCTCGCGGATCGTCGCTGCCGAGCCTCGTCCACCTAAAATTTCCACGTCGAGTCCTTCGGCCTTGTAATGGCCTTTTTCGAGAGCGACAAAGAACACGGAATGCCTGCCCAGCGGGCCAGCGTCGGTCAGGAATGTGATTTTTTGCTGTGCCAGCGCAGCGCTCGAAGAAAAAAAGACAACCGCGGATAGAGCAAGAAGCGTTTTGCGCATGTGCGACTCCTTTTCGAGGGAACCGTTACGAGGGATACAGATCGGATACAGATTTTTTACTGCGCATTTTCATGTGCTGCGCGGCGCCCGGCCCGCCTGGACGGACTCTTCATATTGATGCGGCAACCCGGTTTCTGCACAATATTATGCCGACTGACGTGTGTCAATGTCCACGGCTAGGAAAGTCTATCCGCGCCTGGCCGCACGGCGCCGCACGATTTGCCCATTCTCCCGCTCCCTGCCCCCGTGTGACGGCCAATGGCGCTTATGTCATCTCGCGAGCCGTATATGGACCCCTCCTCGTTTGCAAGCACGCTTTTCTTTGGCGGCAAGGTACGACTGCTCACGTAGTGTATAGGTATTTCAAACCACGGCGCTCTCAACCGGTCGATGCAACAAGAGTATGAAGAACGTTCGCTGGTGTGTCAAAGCCGAGTGTCTGGCGCGGGCGTTGATTGAGCTGCAGAGCCACTTTGTTCAAGTGCGCCTGGGAGTAGC
>CAMDOZ010000201.1 GCA_945903705.1 Fidelibacterota bacterium
CGGGCGAAACGCCGGTGCCCTGCGTCGATTGCAACATGGCGATCTAGTTCAAGGATCTGCTCGGCACCGCGCGCGAGCTCGGCGCCAAGGTGCTGGCCACCGGCCACTACGTCGCCTCGCGCGCGACACCCGCCGGCGCCCGCGCGCTCTATCGCGCGAAGGAAGAGGAGCGCGACCAGAGCTATTTCCTGTTCGGCACCACGCACGCGCAGCTCGACCTGCTGCGATTCCCGCTGGGCGATATGGGCAAGGCGAAGACGCGGGAACTCGCGCGAAGCTTCGGCCTGGCGATCGCCGACAAGCACGACAGCCAGGACATCTGCTTCGTGCCGTCGGGCCGCTACACCGACGTCATCGAGCGGCTCAAGCCCGGCGCGGCCCAGGCCGGCGACGTGGTCGACATGGACGGCAAGATTCTGGGACGCCACGACGGCATCATCCATTTCACCATCGGCCAGCGCCGCGGCCTCAAGATCGCAGGCCCCGCGCCGCTTTACGTGGTGGCGCTCGACGCTGCCGCGCAGCGCGTCGTGGTCGGGCCCCGCGAGGCGCTGACCATGCGGCGTATCGCGCTCCGCGACGTGAACTGGATCGGTGAGGGCGCGCTCGACCGCGTGCTGGACGCAGGAAAAATCGAGGTGTTCGTCAAGGTGCGCTCGACGCGGCCGCCGCGCGCGGCGTTCCTGTCGGCGGTGGCCGGCGGCCATGAGATCGAGCTCATCGACGGCGAGGACGGCGTGTCGCCCGGACAGGCCTGCGTCTTCTACGACAGCGCGCAAGGCCAGGCGCGCGTGCTGGGCGGCGGCTTCATCCGCGCCGCTGCGGCAACGGCGAGGGCCGCTTAGCACGAGAGGACTTCATGGGGGCGGCGCTCGACCGAGGCACGATCGAGAAGGCTTACGCGCGCTGGGCGCCGGTCTATGACGTGGTGTTCGGGCGGGTGTTCGAGCAGGGCCGGCAGGCGTCGATCGAGGCCGCCGAGCGGCATGTCGGCCCGGCGGGCGGGCGCATCCTCGAGGTCGGCGTCGGCACCGGCATTTCCCTCTTGAACTACAACCGCAACAATCGGCTGGTCGGCATCGACATCTCCGCGCCGATGCTGCGCCGCGCGCAGGATCGTGTCGCCGAGCACAAGCTGACCAACGTCGAAGCTCTGTCGGTGATGGACGCCAAGCACCTCGCGCTGCCGGACGCCTCGTTCGATGCGGTGGTGGCGCAATATGTCATCACCGCGGTGCCGGATCCCGAGGCGACGCTCGACGAATTCATCCGCGTGCTGAAGCCCGGCGGCGAGATCGTCCTGGTCAACCACCTCGGCGCCGAGACGGGGTTTCGCCGCGCCTTCGAGCAGGGCTTCTCGCCGATCGCGCGCCGGCTCGGATGGAGCCCGGAATTTCCATGGGCGCGGCTGACGCACTGGGCCGAGCGGGACGGCGTGCGACTGATCGAGCGCCGGCCGATGCCGCCGCTCGGGCATTTTTCGCTGATCCGCTTCGGCAAGGCCGGCTGACCGCGTGCGCCGATGCCGCACCGGCGGAACCCGTTGGGCCCGCCGGCCGTTGGGTTGCGCATGAGAACCAGCACGATCGTTCCACGCGCGTTCGCGGCTTTGCTGCTTTGCGCCGCCGTTTCGCCGCCGGTGTCCGCCCAGAATCGGCCGTCCGTCGTCGATCCCAAAGGCTGCGGGCCGGGCGAACGGATGCAGATGGACGGCAAGGTGCCGTCGGCCACCACCGGCGAATCGCTGAGCGACAAGCTCGCGCGCACCGACGGCGTGCTGTGCCCGCCGAGCAACGTCGATCCGGAGATCAAGGCGCCGACACCCGACGCCGGACGCATGCCGGTGATCCCGCCGCCCGGCAGCCCCGGCGGCGACCCGAGTGTGCGGCCGAAATAGAACGCACGCGGAACATCCAGCGCCCGCGGCCGTTGTCCGGTCCTGATGGCCGCTCGCAATACATCGCGCGCCACGCGGCGCAAGGAAGCGGACTACTGGTGCCACCCGCAGGGGGACGGGCACCCGACCCTGTATTTCCACGGCCACAAGCTGATCTCGCGTGCCGAGTTTGTCAGCGCGGTCGGGCCGGACGATTGCGATCCGCACATCGCCACGGGACAGCGCAAGGCGCGGAGCGAGCGCGAACGCAGGATGCGGATGTAGCGCCATGCCGGGCAAGCGCGTGAACATCGACGATGAGACCTGGGCGGTGCTCGATCTGCTGGCCCGCGACCGGATGGCGACGTTTCAGGAACTGACCGACGAGGCGTTCGCCGATCTCCTGAAGAAGCACGGCCGCCCGGTGGACCTGAAGTCGGCGCTGCGCCGGAGCGCGGGGAGGTCAGCCGATATCGTCAAGCTGCGGGACCGCAAAAAGCCTCGTCGGCCCCAAAGCCTCGTCGGCGCAAGGTCCGGAAGGCACGGCGATAGCCTTGAGGGAACCGCGGCGGTGCAATTGAGGCGTGTGCCGGCCGCCCCCGCTTTCAGGCTTGGAAAGCCGTGCGAGATGCCCTAGATGTGACGCGCCTTGGATGGCGGGGTAGCTCAGCTGGTTAGAGCAGCGGAATCATAATCCGTTTTTACCCCTTTCGCATGGCATCTCATGCCGGCGCATATCGCCCCTAAACCACTGTATTTCAATAGTTTTTGCAGAATATACCGTCTCATAGAGACGCATACCATCGACCATGCTATGCATGACTAGGACATGGCTAAAATCGCATTTTCAGACGTTAAACTACGGAGCCTTCCGCCCCCAGAACGCGGGCAGCTGAGCTATTGGGACGAGACCCTGCCGAGCTTCGGCTGCCGCGTGTCGCAGGGCGGCACGAAGACGTTCGTGCTCAACCGCGATAACTCCCTCATCACCATCGGCCGCTTCCCCATCCTCTCGCTGTCCAAAGCCCGTGGGGAGGCCAAGCGGCTCCTCGCCGAGTTCACCCTTGGCCGCGTACGGCCGCAGTCGATCACCTACCAGCAGGCAGTGCAGCTCTTCCTCGAAGACAAGGCGAAGGCACGACGCTCGCGCACGGTGAAAGACTATAAGCGCCTCCTCAACCGGCTTCCCTTCAAGGGGCAGCTCTCCGAAATCAACCACGAAGAAGCGAGCCGCAAACTTGGCCGCTTTACTTCCGAAGGGGAACGCGACCATCTTTTGGTCGCAGCCAAAGTCTTTTGGAATTGGTGCAACAAACGTCGGTACACGACCGACAATCCCTTCACCGGACTTTCCACGCATACGCGACCCACACGCGCCCGCGTACTTTCGGATGACGAGATACGATGTATATGGCGAGCTTGCGAAGCAGACAGGGGTAAGGCGATAGCGCGTGAGCAGCGCGAATCTCTGCTTGAAGACCCACCTTCGATTCCGCTCGCCTTCTGCACCATCGTCAAACTTTTAATACTCACAGGACAGCGCAGAGGCGAAATCGCCGCGCTACGTTCTGACTTTTTCAAAGATGACTTATGCACATTACCAGCTAGCCTCACCAAAAACGGACGCGAACATTCGTTTCCAATTGGTGCGTTGTGTGCGGCCACCCTTCCACGGAACGTAACGGGATACATGTTTCCCGCGAGAGGTACGTTGACGAAGCCCTTCAACGGCTGGTCAAAGAGCAAAGCTGCGCTCGATAAACTTTCGGGCGTATCAACCTGGACGCTCCACGACCTCCGCAGAACTTTCGCTACACGCCTCGCCGACCTCGGCACTCCGCCCCACATCATCGAGCGACTTTTGAACCACGTCACCGGCACCGTTTCCGGCGTGGCCGCCATTTACAACAGGGCGACCTACCTTCCCGAAATGCGCGAGGCCGTAGACCGATACGAGCAATACCTTCTCAAAGTGCTCAAAAAGGCATAGCCTTTCAGAGCCAAAACTAGTTGGCACCTGGCCGCATCCGCGGTCCGGTTATCTTGGGCGTCGCGATGTCCTCTTCAAAGGACATTCGTCATGCGCAAGGTTCGCAAACTAGTCTCTAAGAGGGAGTTGAAGTCCGTCTATGGAATCCCGTACTGCTTCGCCCACATCGCTCGTCTTGAACACGCCGGGGACTTTCCCAAGCGGATACGCCTCGGCGCGTGCAGGGTCGCGTGGTTCGCGGACGAAGTAGAGGACTGGATCACCGAGCGGGCCGCTCAACGAGACTGCTGACACTCGGCAGCTCGAATTATCCTTCTGAGAAGGGCGGGGGCGGCCGGAGTGCACATCCGGCCGCCCCCTTTTACATTTGCGCACGATACGGCGCGACGATTCCCCCTATAGATACGCCAATATATACGGCATCTATTTTCGGTATCTATGTCACCATTCCCGTATCACCTTGCTACATCTACATTTCCGCCAACACAGCCCCTCGGCCTTTACG
>CAMDOZ010000202.1 GCA_945903705.1 Fidelibacterota bacterium
CGCATTGCACTGATCGTCTCGCGCGCGATGACTTTCCCGCCGATGGCCGCCTGAATTGGAATCTTGAACAGGTGGCGCGGAATTAGATCTTTGAGCCGCTCGCAAATCTGCCGGCCGCGGCTTTCGGCCTGGGCGCGATGCGCCATGAACGACAGCGCGTCGACCGGCTCGGCGTTCACCAGGATGTTCACCTTGACCAGATCGGCTTCTCGGTACTCGCCGACTTCGTAATCGAAACTCGCGTAACCGCGCGAGATCGATTTCAAGCGGTCGTAGAAGTCGAACACGATTTCATTTAGAGGCAGGTGATAGACCACCATCGCGCGGTTGCCCACATAGGTGAGATCGATCTGCACGCCGCGCCGGTCGGTACACAGCTTGAGCACGGGACCCAAGTGTTCGTCCGGCACCATGATGGTGGCCTTCACCCACGGCTCCTCGATCATGCGAATGCGCGTGACGTCCGGCATGTCCGCCGGATTGTGAAGTTCGCGGATGTCGCCGTCCGTGGAATGCACACGGTAAACAACGCTGGGCGCCGTGGTGACCAAGTCGAGATCGAATTCGCGCTCAAGCCGCTCCTGGATAATCTCCATATGCAGAAGGCCGAGGAAGCCGCAGCGGAAACCGAAGCCGAGCGCCGCCGAGCTCTCCATCTGAAAGTGGAAGCTCGCGTCGTTGAGGCGTAATTTGGCCAAGCTTTCACGCAACACTTCGAACTGCGCGGCATCGGTCGGGAACAGGCCGCACCACACCACGGGAACCGAGGGCTTGAAACCCGGCAGCGGTTCGGTGGCGGGATTGTCTTCGTCGATGATGGTGTCGCCGACGTTGGCATCGGCTACCGCCTTTATGCTCGCCGTCAGAAATCCGAGCTCGCCCGGGCTCAGCTCGGCGACTTCCAGGCGCTTGGGCGTGAACACGCCCACGCGTTCCACCTGATAGGTGCCGCCGTTGGCCATGAACTGGATTTTCGTGCCGCGCTTGATCGAGCCGTTTTTCACGCGCACCAGAATGACGACGCCGAGGTAGGCGTCGTACCAGGAGTCCACCAGCAGGGCCGTGAGCGGCGCGGTCTTGTCGCCCACGGGGGGCGGGAGGCGCGTCACGATCGCTTCCAACACATCCTGGATGCCGATGCCGGTCTTGGCGGAGGTCTTGACGGCATTCGAGGCGTCGAGGCCGATCACGTCCTCGATCTGCTGGCGGATGCGTTCGGGGTCGGCGGCGGGCAGGTCGATCTTGTTGAGGACCGGCACGATCTCGTGATTGGCGTTGATGGCCTGATAGACGTTGGCCAGCGTCTGGGCTTCCACCCCTTGGCTCGCGTCCACCACCAGGATTGAGCCTTCGCAGGCCGCCAGCGACCGGCTGACTTCATACGCGAAGTCCACATGGCCCGGCGTATCGACCAGGTTGAGCTGGTAGGTCTTGCCGTCCTGCGCCTTGTACATCAGGCGCACGGTCTGCGCCTTGATGGTGATGCCGCGCTCTTTCTCGATATCCATATTGTCGAGAACCTGCTCGGTCATCTCGCGATCGGTGAGGCCGCCGCAGAAGTGGATGAGGCGGTCGGCCAGCGTCGATTTCCCATGATCGATATGAGCGATGATCGAGAAGTTACGGATATGAGAAAGATCGGTCATGACTACTGTATCCGGAGCATTTTCAGGAAAAGTGGAAGCCGGTTTTCCGTCGAAAATGCGACATTTAAAAAAATAATGTTAGGCGCGCAGTTTCGCACCGCACGCCTTCTCTGCGGCAGCGACAATTTTCTTACTGACCGCTTCGATCTGCTCGTCGGTCAGCGTCGCGTCCTTCGGCTGGAGCGTGACGGCGATAGCGAGGGATTTTTTGCCTTCGCCCACATGCGGACCTTCGTAGACGTCGAACAGGCCGACGTCGCTGATGAGATCGCGTTCGGCGCCGCGCACGGCGCGAACAAGCGCCTCGGCCGGAACGCCCGCATCCACCACAAAGGCGAAATCGCGCTCGACCGGCTGGAAGTTAGAGGCCTTTAGAAGCGGGCGCGCGGCGCCCGACTTGCCCTTCTTCGGCGCCGGGATGCGCTCGAGGAAGACTTCTGAGGCCACCATCGGGCCTTTGACGTCGAGCGCGGCCAGCACCGCCGGGTGCAGCTCACCGAAAGCCGCCAGGACCTGGTTCCCAAGCTTCAGCACGCCCGCGCGGCCCGGGTGATACCAGGCCGGCACGCCGCTGCCGGCGCCCGCGCCCGTCTGCAGGCCGGGAATGCCCGCGCCGGCCGCTTCCAGGGCGGCGATGGCGTCCGCCTTTGCGTCCAGCGCGTCCACAGGGCGGCGCGTGCCGTCCCAATGGCGTGCGCTGGTGTGGCCTGACCGCACCGTGGAGGCGACGAGTGTCTGTTGGCCGGGCTTCATGCCTTCGAACCTTGGGCCCACTTCGAACAGCGAGCAGTCCGCCATACCGCGCGCGGCATTGCGTCCGGCGGCGGCGGCGAGGTTAGGGATGAGCGACGGGCGCATCGCGTCCAGGTCCGAGCTGATCGGATTGGCAAGCATCACCACCGGAAGATCGCCCAGGAATTTCTCGGCTGTCGCGCGCCCGAGGAACGCCCAGGTCACAGCTTCATTGAGACCACGGCCCGCAAGCGCGCGGCGCGCGGACTCCCAGCGCTTCTGGTCCGTCGTCAAAACTTGCTTCGGCATCGGCGGCCGCGGCATCGGTATGGCCGGAATCAGGTCGTAGCCGTGGATGCGCAGGATTTCTTCCACGATGTCCTGCCAGCTTTCCACGTCGCTGCGCCACGAAGGCGGAGCAACCTGCCACGCCGCGCCCTCGCCGGTGACGGTGAAGCCAAGGCGCCAGAGGATGGCTTTCATCTCCGCTTCCGGGAGTTCGAGACCGCCGAGGTATTTCACGCGTGCGGGGTTGAACGCGACCTCGCGCCGCCATTCAGGCGTCGTCCCGCCGTGAACGACGAGCGCCGTCTCTCCGCCGCAGAGCGAGAGAATCATGCGTGTGGCGACCTCGATGCCGGGATGCGCCGACTCAGGATCGACGCCGCGCTCGAAAGCGTAGCGTGCGTCGGAATTGATGCTGAGCTTGCGTCCCGTCTCGGCAATGTTCTTCGGATCGAAGAGCGCGGATTCAAGGAAGACGGCCGTGGTGCCTTCGGTGACGCTGGAGGGCTCGCCGCCCATGATGCCGCCGATGCCGAGCGCTGCGGCGTCATCGGCGATCACGACCATGCCCTCTTCCAGCGTGTAGGTCTTGCCGTTAAGGGCGACGACCTGTTCGCCGGATTTCGCAAGGCGCGGTCCGATATCGCCCGAAAGCTTCGCGTCATCGAACGCATGAAGCGGCCGGCCAAGATCGATGGTGAGATACTGAGTGATATCGACGATCACCGAAACCGGCCGAAGCCCCGCCGCGGTAAGGCGATCCTTGAGCCACGCGGGACTCTCGCCGTTCCTCACGCCGCGGATCGTGCGGCCGACAAACTGTGGGCATTTGTGCTCCTGGCCCGGCGGCAACCCTATCTTGATTCGGCGCGAGCTCTCGGTTCGGCCGGGGATCGCTCCTGTATCCAGGGGTTTCAGTTTCCCAAGGCCCGCTGCGGCGAGATCGCGCGCGATACCGTAGACACCAAGAGCGTCGACACGATTGGGCGTCAAGTTGATCTCGATCACCGGATCGATGTTCAGCACCTGCGTCACCGGCGCGCCGACCGGTGCGTCTTCGGCAAGCTCGATGATGCCGGCGTGATCTTCGCCGAGCTTCAGTTCGCGGAAGGAGCACAGCATGCCCTGGCTCTCCACATCGCGGATCTTGCCCTTCTTGAGGACCTCGCCCGAAATTGGAATGACGACGCCGGGGCGAGCCAGAACGGCTTTCATGCCGGTGCGCGCGTTCGGCGCACCGCAGACCACCTGAAGCGTTTCGGTGCCGGTGTTGACGGTGCACACGCGCAGGCGGTCGGCATTGGGGTGCTGCTTGGCTTCCACGACGTGGGCGATGACAAATTGCTCGAGGCCCTTGCCGGGGTCCTCGACGCTTTCCACTTCCAGGCCGATGGCCGTGAGCTTCACGGTGATCTCCGAAAGGTTCGCGGTGGTCTCAAGATGGTCCTTGAGCCAGGAGAGGGTGAACTTCATCGCGCGAGCCCTCCCGTCACACTCGGGACGTCAAGCGCCGCGAAGCCGTAGTGCCGCAGCCATCGCAGGTCGGACTCGAAGAAGGTGCGCAGATCCGGGATGCCGTACTTCAGCATGGCGATACGTTCGATCCCCATGCCGGCGGCGAAGCCCTGATAGACGTTGGGATCGAGGCCGCA
>CAMDOZ010000203.1 GCA_945903705.1 Fidelibacterota bacterium
GTACGGCCGCCGGCAACTGGTTCCTCGACGGCACGGTGGGCTACTCCGGCCGGACGGTGGCGATGTTCCAGAGTGCGACCCAGCGCATCATGGGCGGGCCCGTCGCCGGCAAGAACGCCGCCAGCTGGAGCCATCTTGCGCTGGCGCGCTATTGGCAGTTCCCCACCGTCTGGATTTATTCCGCCGGCTGGTGGCGGGACGCGGACGGCGATCCCGTGCAATGGGTCCTCGAAACCGGTGAAGGCAAACCCGCACCTGCGGCCCTGTCGCCCGACTACGGTACTGTGGTCTATCGCCTGCGGCGCGTACCCCAATCGACGGACCCCAGCGTGTTTCTGACCACGCAGATCATGGGCATCGTCGCGATCCAGGTGAACGAAGACGAGACGCTCACCATCGAGCCGATTCCTGGTGTGGAGGATCCCAGCAGCTTCACGGGTTTCAGCGCCGCAAAGCGGATTTACCGTAGGTAATCCAAGAACTCCCTGATTGGCGACGTGGCTCTTTTGAGCGCGCACCTACGCCGCTGTCTTCGGCGCCGGTGTCCAGAAAAACTGCACCGTGCGCCTCTGGAAGTTCAGCGCCACCTGATCGAACAGCTTAAGCACATCCATGCCGAGGAGCATGGCGCGGTCCCGGTTGAGCCCGAGACGCCGGAACGGATGAGCGTCCGTAAATGCGATCGGAAGACTGCCGACCACCATCCCGCCCACACGCAAGCGCTGGACCGTCACCCAGTCGACCGGCGTCTCCTCGCCGCTGATGCTGATGAGCGTTGCCGTCCGGAACTGCTTGAGCGAGCCCGTGCGCTGCATGAACCGCTTCAGCGCCTGGTTCCCGACACTCGTTTCCGAGCCGGTGTTGATGATGACCGAGATGGCGTCGTTGTCGGTTCCGATCCCGGCGTTCGTCAGCACCAGTTGGCCGAGCTTGCTGCGGGCGGTGACCGTGATCGTTTCGCCCTGCCAGTCCCCATCCATGACCGGATCCTCGTTCATCGTCATCTTCCCCGTACGCATGTTGAGGACGATGCGCTGCGACTTCAAAGCGTCGATGCCGACAACACCTTTCCCGCCGATGTTTCTTTCGCTGAACTTGGCGGCCACCTTTGGCTCGAGCCGCAAGCCGTTGATCTCCATCGGCGGCAGGATGGCGCTGCCGATGTCGACCCTGCCGGTCATCGTGTGCACGGTCGTCTTCGGCCCCGCGGCCAAGCCAAGCTCATTGGCGAGTTCGGTGGCAATGATGGTGCGCTCCAGCGCGGTGTCCACGATGAACGGGAAGGGGCCCTTGCCGCCGATCATGATCGGAACGGTCATGCGCGAGCCCTGCAGCGCCGCGCCTTTGACTTCGGCGCCTGCGGCCGGTGCGCCCGGCGCTGTAGCTGTCGCGGGCCCCGTCGCGTCCTGGGCCGATGCAATGCGTGACAGGGCGCCGGCAGTCCATGTCAGCGCGGCAGCGTTCAGAAGCGTGAGCGTGCTGCGCCTGGTGAGTTTCCCGGAGATAGTCATGGGACGCCTCTTCGTGTTGCGTTCTTGAGATTAGCGGATTTCGCGAGACCCGACGACTAGAACCTGTCCCGCCGAAGCTTTAGCGAAGGCGGATAGAGCCGGTTGTCGCGAGCGCCGGGCGCGCCCGCGCGTTCCCTCAAGGCTCGAAAAAACCTTCATCTACCGGCTTATTTGCCAGAATTTCCTCGCGCGTGAGGCCTTTGATCTCGTGGGGGAAGATCAGCCACTTGTCGGTCTCGTGCACATAGAAGTCCGGCTTCAGCTTGGTCTTGTTGCGCGCCGGTTTGAACCAGGCGGTGGCGATCCGGATGTCGTGCGCCAGGTTGTTGCGGCACCGCCGCGTGAGCTCGGCCAAGATCGCTTCAAGGCTTCGCCCGCTGTCGAACACGTCGTCGACGATCAGCACCGAATTCTCCGGCCGTATGGTGTCGACGAGATAGTCGAGGGCGTAGACCTTCACGAGGGCCGCCTGTTTGTCGATCCCGTAGTAGGACGATGTGCGGATCGCGATGTGGTCGGTGTCGAGCCCGTGGTACTCGAGCACCTCTTGCACGGCGATGCCGACGGGCGCGCCGCCGCGCCAGACGCCGACGATATGGCTGGGCCGGAACCCCGCGCGCAGGATCTGCATCGCGAGCGCAATCGAGTCCTTGAGAAGCTCGTTTGCGGAAATGAAAATCTTGTCTTTGACGGTGTCTGGCACGTCGTCTCGTCCCTTTGCGCGATGTCGCCTGTGATAGGACAGATTGGGCCTACACTCTACATGGTCCGAGAGCTAGGCTCAGGCCGCGCGGGGAATTCGAGCGAGGGGGACCTTCAGTGAAGCCATCGGCCACGGCCGCTTTTCTCGAGCGGCAGTTCAAGCTTTCCGAGCGCGGCACCACCGCCCGAACCGAGATCCTGGCGGGGTTCACCACCTTCCTCGCCATGGCCTACATCATCGCCGTAAATCCAGCGATTCTCAGCCAGGCCGGAATGCCCATCGCCGCCGTGGCGGCCGCCACCTGTTTCGCTGCAGGGTTCGCAACCATCCTCATGGGCTTCTCGGCGAACATTCCCTTGGCCCTCGCGCCGGGCATGGGCCTCAACGCCTATTTTACGTTCACGGTCGTCAAACAGCTTGGCGTGCCGTGGGAAGTGGCTTTGGGGTGTGTGTTTTTCTCAGGGATTGCTTTCCTGTTCCTGACGCTGACGGGCGTGCGCCAAGTGATCATCGCAGCGTTGCCGCGATTCATGTTCCCCGCGATCGCGGGCGGCATCGGCCTTTTCATCACCTTCATCGGCCTGCACAACGCGGGGATCGTGACGGCCCATCCGGCCACGCTCGTGACCCTCGGCGACCTGCGCGCACCGGGCGCGGCCCTTGCGCTCGTCGGCCTCGTGCTCATCGTCGCCTTGCATCTCTGGAAGGTGCGGGGCGCCGTGCTGATCGGCATTCTCGCCATCACCGGTCTCGGGTGGGCCTTGGGCCAAGCGGCCATGACGCCGCAGCCTTACGACATCACCGCTCTTGGTGAGACCGCATTCAAGCTCGACATTCCGGGCGTTTTCGCGCCCTCGGCCGCCCTCGGCCTGCTGGAGATTGTGTTCGTCTTTCTGTTCGTCGATCTGTTCGACAACATCGGCACATTGGTCGGCGTCGCCAAACGCGCGAACCTCGTGAAGCCTGACGGCAGCATCGACCGCCTCAACCGCATTCTCTTTGTCGACGCGACCGCGACAGTGGTCGGATCCTTGGCCGGCACAAGCACGGTGACGAGCTACGTCGAAAGCGCCGCCGGCGTGCAGGCCGGCGGGCGTACCGGGCTGACGGCAGTCGTCACCGGTGTCTTGTTTCTGGTGGCGATGCTCGCCGCACCCTATGCGCAGCTCATCCCGATCTACGCCACGGCGCCGGCCCTGATCCTCGTCGGTGGACTCATGATGGCGCCCATGGCCGAGATTGCCTGGGACGACTTTCTCGTCAGCATCCCCGCTTTTCTCACCCTCGTGATGATCCCGCTGACCTTCTCCATCGCCAACGGACTTGCCTTCGGCATCCTGGCTTACGCCCTCCTCAAGCTCCTCAGCGGGCGACTCCAGAAGTCCGATTGGCTGCTGATGACCTTGGCGGCGATCTTTCTCGCCCGATTCATCTATTTGGGCGCGGGATAGACAGGCAAGATTCGCGGGCGGTTCCAAAGGTAGATCTATGCTTATTCCCTGCATGATTCTCGCGTTATGCTGCGCTGCAGCAACAGATCGCGCATAATTTACGCGTGAACGTGTCGATTTTTGTCGAATTCATGACTGGAAATCCGACACAATGGGTGGTGCTGATGTTGAGCCGAAGCCTTCTGCGGCGAGGACCGTCACACGCGCTCTGGCCTGGAATTTTGTTGTCAAACAGCAGCTTGTGCTGCGTCGCGCATGATACGCCCGGCGCGTGTCGAAGGTGCAGAAATTGAGGGAGTCCCTAGTCCAAGGGGCTGTCTAGTGTCATTCTAAGAGACCGCTGTCTGGAGTCCTTATTAGATGGCCCCGGCGGTCGATTTTGGGAGGAGTGGAGTAGTGCGTTTGTTCGGTCAGGTTCGGCGCGTGGGTGCCGTAAATTTCACTAAAGGTATCTGCACGCTCGTCGCCCTTGCCGGGCTGGCAAGCTGTTCAGCGCCGTCCACACAAGAAGCGGCCGCTCCGGCAGCCGTCACGGCGCCCGTTCCCGAGCTGGACAACGATTCATCGGCGCGGCGGATGCGTCTGATGACGGCGGATCAGTATCGCAACACGCTGTCTTATGTGTTCGGCCCCGGCATCAG
>CAMDOZ010000204.1 GCA_945903705.1 Fidelibacterota bacterium
ACCAAGGAATAACAGTGCACCATCTCGACGGCGGCGGCGGCGCGCAGAGCGCGCACGCGCGGCACGTTGAACAGATCGGCGCTGGCGCAGACCAGGAAGGGCCGCAATCTTTTGCCGCCGTCGAGGGCGGCATAGCGCATGGCCTCGACCACGCGGTTCTCCGGTCCAGGCACGAGCGGAAGCAGCCGGTCGAGCTCCGCATTCATGGCGGCGCCGATATCATTCAGCACCGACTTGAAATCGACGGTCACGGCCGCCTTGGCAGCGCTAGTCACTCACCGGCTCCAGGCCCATGGCTTTGCCGATCCCGGTGATCTTTTCGACCTTGGTGCGCGCTTCGGCCAACTTGCCTTCGCAATGGGTCTTCAGCGCCGTCCCGCGCTCGTAGGCCTTCACGGCGTCATCGAGCTTCACCTGGCCGCTTTCCAGCTCGCGCACGATCTTCTCGAGTTCCTTCATGGCTTCTTCGAAGCCCATGGCCGCGATGTCGGGCGGAACGGTATTCTTCGCCATCTAATGATCCTTCAAAGTCTGAACGTGCGCCGTCGCACAGTCCGCCAATGCGTCAAGGTTGTAGCCTCCTTCGAGCACCGAAACCACCCGTCCGCCGCACACTTTGCGCGCCACATCCATGAGCCCCGCCGTCGCCCAGGCAAAATCCGCTTCCGTGAGGCGCAGTTCGGCCAAGGGGTCATCCTTATGGGCGTCGAAGCCGGCGGAAATGAGGAGGATGTCGGGCTTGAAAGCTTCCAGCGCCGGAAGCAGTTCGCCGGAAAAGCGGCTGCGGAAGACGTCGGGTCCGGTTCCCGCCGCAAGCGGCACGTTCACGATATTGCCGTGGGCGCCCTGCTCCCGCGTCGAACCGGTGCCGGGATAAAAAGGGTACTGGTGCGTCGAGGCGTAGAACGCTTCGGCGTCGTCCCAGAACATTTCCTGCGTGCCGTTGCCGTGGTGAACGTCGAAATCGACGACCGCCACACGCTGAAGCCGGTGTGCCGCGCGGGCCTGGAGGGCGCCGACGACCACGTTATTCACGAGGCAGAACCCCATGGCGCGGGTGGATTCCGCGTGGTGGCCCGGCGGCCGCACCGCGCAGAAGGCGTTTTGCGCCTCGCCCTTCACGACCGCGTCGACGGCGCGCACAACAGCGCCGGCGGCCCGTTGCATCGCATCGCCCGAGCCGGGCGAGACCACGGTGTCGGCGTCGATCTGACGCAGGGCGTCGCTCGGGATAGCCTCGAGGATCTGGTCGACGAAATCGCCGGGGTGAGCGCGGGCCATGGCCTCGTGGCTCGCGAGCGGCGCGTCCTCACGCAGGAGACCCCGGAACACATCCTGTTCCATGGCCTTCAGCACCGCGCGCAGGCGATCCGGTTTTTCCGGATGATAGGCGCCGGTGTCGTGGGCGAGGCAATCGTCGTGCGTAATCAGGAGTGTGGTCATGGGCTCTTTCTTACCATGGCGCACTTCATGCAGACTATATGGGCATGAGAATAGGAATCGACCTCGGCGGCACCAAAATTGAAGCCATCGCGCTCGCGCGCGATGGAACCGAGCGATTTCGCAAGCGCGTGTCCACGCCCACCGGCAATTACGACGCGACCGTGCGCGCCATCGCCGATCTGGTCCGCGCGGTGGATGCCGCGGCCGGCGCACAAGGTTCGGTCGGTATCGGTATTCCGGGAACCGTTTCGCCCGCCACGGGCCTGGTCAAGAACGCGAACTCCACCTGTCTTATCGGCCGTGCGCTCGACAAGGATATCGCAGCCGCCATCGGCAGGCTCGTGCGGCTCGCCAATGACGCCGATTGTTTCGCTTTGTCGGAAGCCGCCGACGGCGCGGGCGCGGGTCAGCGCATCGTCTTCGGCGTCATACTCGGCACGGGTGTGGGCGGCGGACTGGTGGTCGACAAGCGCGTGGTCAGCGGTCCGAACGCCATCACCGGCGAATGGGGGCACAACCCCCTGCCCTGGCCCAAGGACGACGAACGGCCGGGGCCCAAATGCTATTGCGGACGCACAGGCTGCATCGAGACATTCCTGTCGGGGCCGGGGCTTGCGTCCGACTTTCAGCGGGCAAGCGGGGGCGAGGGCTGGAACGCCGAGAAGATCGCCGCTGCTGATGAGCCTTCCGCACGTGCCGCGATGGATCGCTACGTCGAGCGCCTCGCGCGGTCCCTCGCACACGTGATCAATATCATCGATCCCCATGTGATCGTGCTCGGCGGCGGACTGTCTGGCATTTCGCGGCTGTATGAGGATGTTCCGCGGCTTTGGTCGGCGCAGGTGTTTTCGGATGCAGTCGCGACGAAGCTTGTGCCGCCGGCGCATGGGGATTCAAGTGGAGTTCGCGGGGCGGCGTGGTTGTGGGATTGAGAGCGAGGCAATACGCGAAATTATATCAGAGATGATTTCGCAAACGCGGCGCCGCCGAATAACGCGAAATCATCTCTGATATAATTTCGCTGCGCCGGCGTCGGCGCTAGCACTCCGGCTTCAGCTGTTCGATTTCGACGAGCCGGAAGCCGATGCTGAAGGTGCCGAAATCTTGAGTCATGGAGCGGCTGATGCCCGAGGGCAGAAGTTCCATGCCCAACTCATACTCCGGGGTTGTCGTCTTCGCCGACGTGGAGAAATAAGCGAGGCTCATGGGCCAGAAGCGCCCGCCGGTCATGGCGCCCAAACTCTCCTTGTCCTGGGCGGCGCGACCTTCCCGCGAGGTCGGGATGAGCGCCGTGACCAGAAACGGCCCTTGATCGAAAGATCCGTCAATCACTTCGCGGCTGAAGAATTTCTTTCCGGCCGCTGCGTTCTCGAGAAGGGCTACGGTGTGCGCCGTGGACAGCATGGTCCCGGGCGCGAGTTCGAATTTCGTGGTTTTGTCCGCTTCGTAGGTGGCGGTTCCCGAGCCGTCCGCATCGAGCGTGATGGTGCCGCGATAGGTTTTCGCCGGTTCGTTGTTCTCCAGCGTCTGCATCGTGAAACTGGAGAAGCGGCCGCTCTTGGCCTCCCACGCCGCATAGCGCTGATCGACTTTCTGGTCGTTGCCGCCCGCGTAGGAGAGATTCATCGCGACACTGCTTTCGATGGTATAGCCATCGCAGCGGTCGGCGAGCGTGTAGACCATCGTTCCGCGGGCCGCGCGCACGCCGTCACCGGGCGCGGCGCGCAATAAGCTGAGCTCGTAAGTCGCCTTGTGCGGCGTGAGGGAAGGCCTCGCTTTTGTAACAGCGGGGGCGGCCGCGCTGGCGGCGTTGCGATCCCAAGCGGGTACGGCGCCGACGGCCAAGACCACACACGCCGCCGTGAAAATCAGTCGAACCAGCTTCACACCAAACCTCTTTTTTCCTGCGCGCCCGCGAAGACTTATCCATCATAGTGTCAGATGTAAGCCCGCCCGCACCCTATCGAAATCGCCGGCGATTCGCCTGATTCATGTTTGACTCAAAACGGGTTTCGGCCGGTCGCCGGCCCTTTTCCGCCCCGACCGGCGGCCAGGCCTCGAATTATTCCAGTGCTGAAGCGCCAGCGGCAGGCCCGGAAATGCACACTTCTCGATACCTCAGGGTAAGATTATATCCGATATCTTCATCTCAGGTTGAAGGTTCGCCCCCAACACCAACTTCGTTTGTTGACTGGGCGGTCGGGCATTCCGAGAATGCCCGCCAACTGGGGAATGGGGAGAACCGGGATGCCCGGGCTGCCGGAACTGAAGCGCGTCGTCGCTTAGGAACCTGAGCAATCTTCTACGTCGATTGTCACGAAACTGACGCAGCTTGTCCGCTTTACGGAACAGGCAACGCCGGCGCGTGAGCCCGACGGCACTAAAGCGATCACGGAAATCGCGCGGATGGCCCATGCGCTGGTGGCCGAAATCTCCGACCACCTCAAGGCCCAAGAGCGGCGCATCGGTGAGCTCGAAAATCTCGCGACGACCGACGGCCTGACACGCGTGCTCAACCGCCGCGGCTTCGAGGACTCCCTTACCCACGAACTTTCCGTCGCCAAGCGCCACGGCGTCGGCGGCGTGCTCATCTTCGTCGACCTCGACGAGTTCAAGCCCGTCAACGACACCTATGGTCATGCGGCCGGCGATGAAGTGCTGATGACGGTCGCCAACCTGCTGCGCGGGCACATCCGCGACACCGACTATATCGGACGTCTCGGCGGCGACGAGTTCGCCATCCTTCTGCCCCGCTCCAACAAGCGCAACGGCGTGAAGCGCGCGGAAGATCTCGACCGCAAGCTCAACAATGCTTATGCGGCGTGGG
>CAMDOZ010000205.1 GCA_945903705.1 Fidelibacterota bacterium
CGACTTGGTGAACATGTTCGGCACAATTTCCTTCACACGTTCGAGCAGGCGCAGACTCGTGTAGTAGCGGGCACTGGCGCGGATCTTGCGGTAGAGGCGCGGCACGGTCTCGAGATTGTGGTTGTAGACATCGGGCCGCGCTTCGGCGACCAGATCGACGCAGCCGAGTTTTTTACGGAAGTCCGGCGTCAGGACTTCAATAGTCGTGTTGGGGTTCGCCGCGCGCACGGCCTGGATCACCTCTACCCAATGCGCGGCGCCGCCGTCGTCGAGGTCGTCGCGGTCAACCGAGGTGATGACCACGTGCTTAAGGCCAAGGCTCTTCACCGCTTCGGCCACATGCGCGGGCTCTTCAACGTCAACCGCGCCCGGCTTTCCGGTCTTCACATTGCAGAAGGCGCACGCCCGGGTGCAGATATCCCCCAGGATCATCATGGTCGCGTGCTTCTGCGCCCAGCACTCGCCGATGTTCGGGCACGCGGCCTCTTCGCACACGGTGTGCAACTTGAGGTCGCGCATCAGCTTCTTCGTCTCGTTGTAAGCGGGCGAAACGGGTGCCTTCACCCGAAGCCAAGCCGGCTTGGGCTGACGCTGCTTGTTTTCCGCGATGGGTTCGACGTTGCTCATTCGACCTTACTCAGGGGGCCTTAGTCTAACATAGAGCGTTAAAAATTGATCGCACGCCCGTACGCATCCAGCACCGACTCATGCATCATTTCGGAAAGGGTGGGATGCGGAAATACCGTATGCATCAGGTCCTCTTCCGTGGTTTCGAGCGTCTTGGCGATCGTATAGCCCTGAATCATTTCAGTGACTTCCGGCCCGATCATATGGGCGCCCAGCATCTCGCCGGTCTTGGCGTCGAACACGGTTTTGACGAAGCCGTTAGTGTCGCCGAGCGCAATCGCCTTCCCGTTCGCGACGAACGGATAGCGGCCGACCTTTACCTCGTGGCCCTTGGCCTTCGCCGCAGCTTCGGTCAGGCCGACGCTGGCGATCTGCGGATGGCAATAGGTGCAGCCCGGGATGCCGAGCACGTTCAAGGGGTGCGGGTGTAGACCTGCGATCTTCTCGACGCAGATCACCGCCTCATGGCCCGCCTTGTGGGCGAGCCACGGCGGGCCGGTGAGATCGCCGATGGCGTAGAGGCCGGGCTCGTCGGTTTCGCAGTACTTGCCCGCGATGACGTGCGTCTTCTCGACTTTGACCTTCGTGTTCTCGAGACCGATGTTCTCCACATTGCCGACGATGCCGACGGCAGAGATCACGCGCTCGACGGTCATGGTCTCGGTCTTGCCGTTCTGCTCGATGGTCGCGGTGACGTCGTTGGCGCCCTTCTTCAGCGCTTTCACGGCGGCCTTCGTCTTGATGACCATACCCTGCTTCTCGAACTGCTTGTGCGCGAAGGCGGAGACTTCCGCGTCTTCCACCGGCAGGATGCGGTCCATCACTTCGACGACCGTGACCTTGCTCCCGAGCGTCTGGAAGAAGCTCGCGAATTCGATGCCGATGGCGCCGGAGCCGATGACCAGCAGCGTCTTCGGGAAAACCTTTGGCACCAGCGCGTGGCGATAGGACCAGATCAGGTTGCCATCGGCTTCCATGCCCGGTAGATCGCGGGCGCGGGCGCCGGTGGCAAGGATGATGTGCTTTGCGGAAAGATCGGCGACCGGCTTGTTGTCTTTCGTGACCGACAGGCGACCTTTCCCGGCAAGCTTGCCGTGCCCTTCGAACACCGTGACCTTGTTCTTTTTCATCAGGTGTTTGATGCCGCCGTTGAGTTGGCTGGCCACGCCGCGCGAACGCTTCACAACCGCTTCGAGATCGAAGGAGACGTTGTCGGCCTTGAGGCCGTAATCCTTAGCGTGCTGCATCAGGTGGAAGATTTCCGACGTGCGCAACAGTGCCTTGGTCGGGATGCAACCCCAGTTGAGGCAGATGCCGCCCAAGAGCTCACGCTCGACGATGGCGGTCTTCATGCCAAGCTGTGAGGCGCGGATAGCCGCGGTGTATCCACCCGGCCCGCTGCCGAGCACGATCAGATCGAAGGTTTGGTCGGCCATTAGAGCAGCATCCGCAAAGGATCTTCCATGATGCGCTGGAACGCCTGCATAAACTCGGCTCCCACGGATCCGTCGACCGAGCGGTGGTCGCAAGAGAGTGTGCAGGTGACGATGTTGGCGACAACCATCTGACCGCCGCCCACGACGACGCGCTCCTCGCCTTTGCCGACGGCAAGGATGCCCGACTGCGGCGGATTGATGATCGCCTGGAACTCGCGGATGCCGAACATGCCGAGGTTCGAGATCGAGAATCCTCCGCCCTGGAATTCATCGAGTTTCAGTTTCTTCGCCTTGGCTCTGGACGCGAGATCGCGCATCTCTGTCGAAATCTGCGCGACGCTCTTTTCGTCGGCGCGCCGGATGATCGGCGTGATAAGGCCGTCCGGCGTCGCGACGGCGACCGAGATGTCGACATTCTCGTAAAGAAGGACGGCATCTTCCGTCCAGCTCGAGTTTACTTGCGGCACTTTACGCAGCGCTAGTGCCACCGCCTTGATGACAAAGTCGTTCACCGACAGCTTCATCTCGCCTTCAGCGCGCTCGTTCAGTTTCTTGCGCAGCGACAAGAGTTCGTCGATCTGGCAATCGAGCGACAAATAGAAGTGCGGGATCGTGGTCTTCGATTCCGTAAGGCGCTTCGCAATGGTCTTGCGAACGCCCGTGTTCGGCTGCGCCGTATAGGGCTGGCCAAACACATCTCGTGTGCCGGAACCCGCGGCGGCGGCGGGTTTGCGCTTCACACCGCCCGAGATGGCGGCATCTACGTCGCTGCGCACGATACGCCCACGCGGCCCGCTGCCCGAGAGGTCGGCGGGATCGATGCCCGCTTCTTTCGCTAGCCGCTTCGCCAACGGGCTGATGAAAATGCGCGCACCCTTCGCGGCGCCGTTCGCTTTCGCCGGCGCGGCAGCTTTGGCCGGAGCGGGTTGCGGAGCCGGCGTCGTCTGCGGCGCTGGCGCTGCCGCCGGTTTGGCTTCGGCCTTCGGCGCCGGAGCCGCGGCCTTGGGTGCCGGAGCGGCGCCCATCTTCTCGCCTTCCGCCAGCAACACGGCGATGGGCTCGTTCACCGAAACCTTTTCCGTGCCTTCGGGGATCAGGATCTTGCCCAAAACCCCCTCGTCCACGGCTTCCATTTCCATCGTGGCTTTGTCGGTCTCGATCTCGGCAAGCACGTCGCCGCTTTTGATCTTGTCGCCTTCCTTCTTCAGCCACTTTGCGAGTTTGCCCTCGGTCATTGTCGGCGAGAGCGCGGGCATCAGGATTTCAGTGGACATTGCGCCCTCTCCCTAGCGGTACATAGCCGCTTTGGCGGCGGCGACGATGTCGTCCACCTGCGGCAGCGCTAGTGTTTCGAGGTTTGCCGCATAGGGCAGCGGCACGTCTTTCGCGCCGACGCGGCCGACCGGAGCGTCGAGATAGTCGAAGGCTTGATCCATCACGACGGCCGCGATCTCCGAGCCGATGCCGCACGTCAGCCAGCCTTCCTCGCAGCTCACGAGGCGATTGGTCTTCTTCACGGACTCAATGATGGTCGCGGTGTCGAGCGGCCGGATGCTGCGAAGATTGATCACTTCCGCATCGATGCCTTCTTCCGCGAGCTTCTCGGCGGCCTTGAGGGCCTTGCCCACCATGATGGAGAACGCGGTCAGCGTGACGTCCTTGCCGGTCCGCTCGATCTTCGCCTGACCGATGGGCAGCACGAAGTCGCCGTCCGGCACCGGGAAGCTCTGACCGTAAAGCATTTCGTTTTCCAGGAAGATCACTGGATTGGGGTCGCGGATCGCGGCCTTCAAGAGGCCCTTCGCGTCAGCCGCCGACCAAGGCGACAGGACCTTGAGGCCCGGGATATGCGCATACCAGCTCGCGAAACACTGGCTGTGCTGCGCGCCCACGCGCGCCGCTGCGCCGTTGGGGCCACGGAACACGGCCGGGCAGCCCATCTGGCCGCCGGACATATAGAGTGTCTTCGCGGCCGAATTGATCAGGTGATCCATCGCCTGCATGGCGAAGTTGAAGGTCATGACCTCGACGATGGGCTTCAAGCCCCCGAACGCCGCGCCCACGCTAAGACCC
>CAMDOZ010000206.1 GCA_945903705.1 Fidelibacterota bacterium
ATAGCGAAGACGGTGATGGCGCCTTGCTCGGTTTGACCTTCCCAGGTGAAGAAGAAATTGCGGAAATCATCGACCACCTCGAACTGCATGGCGAGCTGGATAAGCTCGGAGAACAGGCCGATGAACCAGACAGCAGCGAGACCGCCGACCAGGGGGCGGCGGAGGACATTCGGCAGATGATAGATCAGCGCGCCGAATAGCCCCAGAACGACGCCGCCGATGAGATGATAGAGCACCGCATCTCCGGGTGCCGTTCCGAAGGTCAGGAAGTCGAGCAATTTCGGCGATAACGCCACAAACATGAAGCGCACGTCGAATTCGGCGCCGAACATGGCCCCCTGGGCATTGTCGATCACAAAGACGAGAGTCGAGAGGCTGCAACCGGAAATCAAGCCCGCGAGCGCCGAATACAGATATCGCCTCGTGACGGTCTCGTTCAGCAGGCGGTGGCTGGTGAGCCCGCCCATGCCGATGGCGATGCCGAGGAATACAGTATGGGCGAGTGTCGCCAGCCCTTCGATGATGAAGCGCTCCATGAACTGACCGATCAACCCGACGAGGTTGAAATAGATCATGAGGCCGAAGCCTATCAGCCCGACCTCGACCGCCCGAAGCAGGGCGGTCTTGGTGACGGTCTTGTGCTGGAAGGTGGAGGCGACTACGTCGAACGCCATTTCGGCAACTCCCTGCTGGATATTTCCGCCGCTTACGCGCGCGCGCGCGCGAGCCGCTCGCCCAGGATGCCCTGGGGCCGGAAAATGAGAACCATGACGAGCATCGTGAAGGCGATCAGGTCACGCAGCTGATAGGGCGCCACGATCCCAAGACCGTCAAGGAACAGCGCGGGTCCGAGGGATTCGACGACCCCCAGGAAAAAGCCGCCGAGCATGGCGCCCGGCACGTTGCCGATGCCGCCAAGCACCGCGGCGCTGAACGCCTTGATGCCCGGAAAGAAGCCCATGAAGAAGTGGACTTGCTTGAAGACGAAGGCATAGAGCACGCCGCCGATGCCGGCCATGCTGCCGCCGAGAATAAAGGTGAAGATGATCACCTTATTGACATCGATGCCCATGAGGGCGGCGGCGTCGCGATCCTCGGAAACCGCGCGCATCGCCGTGCCCATCTTCGTCTTGTGGACGATGAGATAAAGCGAGTACATCGCCGCCATGGCCGCGCCGATGACCAGGAGTTGAATGAAGAGGAAATTAAACCCGAAGATGGTGACCTGGGCTTCGAACAAGGTGACGTCGGGATAGGCGCGCACGGTCGAGCCGTACATGCCGCGGAAGGAGTGCTGAAGCACGAAGGACGCGCCGATCGCGCAGATCAACGGCGCCAAGGTGCGCACATGCCGGAATGGGCGATAGCAAATCCGCTCGACCAGCAGCGCCATCGCCGAACACACGAACATCGCGGTCAGCAGGATGGCGGCCATGCCAATGAAGAGATTTTCGTCGAGGAACCCCGATTTACCGAGCGGGCCGGCGACGAAATAGGCCGTATAGGCCCCTGTCATAAAGATGTCGCCGTGGGCGAAATTGATCAGGCGGAGGATGCCGTAAACCATCGTGTAGCCGAGCGCCACGAGCGCGTAGATGCCGCCCATCGTCATCCCGAACACGACCATGTTGACCCATTGCTCGGTCAGGTAGCGATCCTTGATGACCGTCCCGACAGTGCCCGCGATCAACAGGACGATGATGATGGCTCGCATAAGCCAGAGCGTGACGTCGACATAGGTCAGGTGCTTGATTTTCTCGAGGTCGATCATTCCTCTTCCCCCCGGTGGCGCGCTCCCCAAAATGGGACGCCCGCCAATCGAAACAAACAAATAACGCTTCCGATTACCGCCTAATAGCGACGGGTGATGAACCCACGGAGTTGATCCGCTGGTTCATCCCCCGGACGCCAATCACCATTCGGACGGTTAGAACTTGTCCGGATAGACGCGCTTCGGATTCTTGCCGATGTCGATCGACTTCGGATCCTGATTGGTGAACTCGTACACGGCGAACTTGTAAACGCCGCAGTCGCCGTACTGGTCGCACGTCAACGTGCCGGTCACGCCCTGATGGTTCTTCGTGGCGATGATGGCATCGCGCAGCGCCTTGGTGTTAACGGTGGTGGCGCCGCCTTCGGACTTCGCGACTTTCTTGAACGCATCGGCGAACATCATGAAGGCGTCATAGCCGTTGCCATGGAAGCCCTGGATGGGATACTCGCCGAACATCGTCTTGTACTTTTCCTTCATCGCCTTGTAGCCCTTGCCTTGGGCTTCGGCTTCAAGAGCGGTCGAAGTGATCTGGAACCCGATCACGTCCTTGCCCGCGGCTTCGAGAAGCTGGGCGCCCAGAGCGGCGTCGGAGCCGATGAAACGGACCTTCTCGAGACCCGCGATTTCCTTCTTCTGGCGAATCGCGTAGGAGGTCACGCCGACGAAGTTCGGAGCGTAAATCATCTCCGGCTTCGAGGTCGCGATCTTGGTCAGCACGGGACGCAAATCGGTGTCGGAAGGAGCAACCGCCTCATCCGAGACGATTTCGCCGCCTTGCTTCTTCACGTTTTCCTGGAACACGCGCACGAGCTTTTCGGCATACGCGCTGCCGTCGTGGATGGTCGCGAACTTCTTGAAGCCGAGGACCTTGGTGGCCCAATTGGCCACTTCGCGGCCAGCCCACAAGTCGTTGTAAACCACGCGCGTCAACCAAGTGTAGTCCGCCGCGCGATCCGGCGCGGTGAGAACCGGCGAACTGGCCGCCGTGGCGATGACCGGGACGCCCGCCTTGTAGAGGATCGGGGCCGCCGGACGAGTTGCCGAGGAGCACGCGCTACCCAGCGAGACAACTACCTGTTGGTTGGCCGCGATCTTGGTCGCCACCGTCTGCCCGCCTTCTGCGTTGCAGCCGTCGTCTTCCTCGAGCAGCTTGATCGGGTGGCCCAGCAGCTTACCGCCGATATCGGACACCGCGACCTTCACGCCACGCAGAACGTCAACGCCGAGCGCCGCATCGGAACCCGACAGAACGTGCATCGTACCGACCACGACGGGCTGCCCCTTCGCGATCTTCACGGTCTTGCCCTCTTGCGCGAGGGCCGTCTGAGACATAAGCGCGCCCAATCCGAGGATCGAGGCGGCCGTCAGCGCTTTCAAGACATTCGAGCTTTTCATCGAATGAAACCTCCTTGTTGCACCACACCACGGCCTTGGTCCGCCTCGCGGCACGACTTCGGGCCCCTGAACGTCTTCCCGCGACGGACGAATCCGCCGAAGGAATCCGGCTTCGGGAGGAATTTTGGAAAACATTTCGCTCACCCCATGCCATTTCCGGCCATGCCGTTTCCGGTATGCCCGATAGGAAACCGCGACCGGCAAGCCGGGGAACACGGTTTCGCACCGAGAAAGGGTAACGCGATCTCCTCCCAAACCTTCAGGCCGGTTCGAGAACCGGCCTGCCTCCCGCCCCATTGGCGGCGAACCGCTTAGAGGTCTTGTTGCCGAGGAGGCTACGCAGTCGGGTCACTTATTGTCAACGCCGAAGTCGGCCGCTTCCGCGCGCCGACCCCTTCGACGTTCTTAATTGTTACTCTGTAATCGTCGGATTTAATTGTCAGATGATTATCAGGCGATCATACGCCGGCGCCGCAGATGCCCCGGGGGTACGAATCCAGAACCGGCATTGCCGGATTCGCCCCCGCCACCGGGCCGGTTATCGCCTTCGCCCTGGCGCGCTGCGCGATCGGACGCCGGGGCGCCGCGCGATCGGACGATGAGCCGCCGCCAAGGCCTTCCAATGCGCGGATGGCCAATGCGCGGATGGCCAATGCGCGGATGGCCGATGCGCCGATGGCCAATGCGCGGGCGGCGCGCGGTTTTTTTCTCGCCTCCCATCCCCGCCTCGGTCAGAATCCGGGCCGCGCCACGGGCGTGGCCGACCGGGTTGGGGGAGGGCATCATGGGCGCAGAGAAGCGGCTCGAACAACTGGGCATCAAATTGCCCGCTTGGCAGGGCGAGAAATACGACGGCCAGAATTACGGCCGCATGAAGCCTTACCATATCGTCGGCAAGATGCTGTTCATCTCGGGACAAATCCCGCAGATCAACGGCACGACGATCTATCCCGGCCGCCTCGGCGA
>CAMDOZ010000207.1 GCA_945903705.1 Fidelibacterota bacterium
TGGCGCTGGCACCTGGACGAGGTATTCGTTCGGATCAACGGCGAGACCCACTATCTCTGGCGGGCGGTGGACCACGAAGGCGAGGTGCTCGAAGTTCTCGCCACCAGACAGCGGGATCGCAAGGCTGCACTGAAGTTTCTGAAGCGCGCCATGAAACGCTATGGGCAACCGAACTCGATCGTGACGGATCGTCTTCGCTCCTACGGAGCGGCGATGAAGGTCATCGGCAATGCCGAGGACCAGGCCTGCGGTCGCTGGCTCAACAACCGAGCCGAAAACTCGCACCAACCCTTCCGACGGCGAGAAGGTGCGATGGCCAGGTTCAGGGATGTGAAAACCCTGCAGAAATTCGCCTCAGCACATGCCTCGATCCACAACCATTTCAACCACGACCGACATCTCACCCGCCGTGACACGTTCAGGCAGCACCGCTCGGCTGCTCTTGCAGAATGGCGCCAACTGGCTGCCTAAAGCGCCCCTTCGCCAGCCACTCAGAGACAAGTTGCCATTAGACTGACATCACCCGTGGACGTGTCGGTGGCGCGTCTGCCCGGCGGCAAGCTCGGCATCATCGACTTGGGCTTTGGCGGGCTTGGGGCCTGGCTGGCATCGCGCCCGGAGGAAGCGCGGCTCGTCACGCTCATGAAACGCCAGGACGGCGCGAGCCTATCCTTCGTGCCCGACCCCCAGCCGCCGCCGGAGACCGAGTCGTCCCACGGCTTCGACGTGTACCGGGTGGTGCGCGCGATCCTGCCCGACGTGCCGGTCGTGCTGTACCGCGGACCCAACGCCATCGAGGCCGGCAACGCGCTTCTGGACGGTATGGTGAAGGGTGTCGTGCTCTTCAACATTAGCCTCGGAATCCCCTCCACGGTCGATGTCTTCACGGACCAGGAAGACCTGTTCGCAAAACAACTGCGCCTGTACCTGCCCCAATACGAAGCCTTCGCGTTCATCTCGGCGGGCAACACGCGGCAATCCACGCACGCTTGGGTCTCCGCCGACCGGAACGGGAACGGCTTCGTCGATTTTCGGGAGACGGCCGCCTCGGGCCAAAGCATCGACGGTGCGCGCGTCGTCTTCGCGCCGGGGAAGAACCGCGTGTTCTTCGCCTGGGACTCGGGCAAGCACCCCGACGCCGATTTCGAACTGGAGGCGGTGGCGGCGGACGGCCGCAGTCTCGCGGCGGCGCGCATCGACCCGCGCGCCGCACGAAAAGGCGTGATCCCGATGGTGGTCGAAGTGCCGACGCGAGAGGCGGCGATGCTGCGCGTCCGCCGCCTGGCCGGCCCGGCGGCAGGCGTCTTCATGCGCCTGGGCGCCTATCCGTCCGGCGTCCCGGAGGATTTCAACGGGGTTCAGACGGCGCTCACCTATCTTCACCGCGAAAATCCGTTCGTGGTCTATGTCGGATCCTTCGGCGCCGCGCCCAACGGCCTCGCTCCCTCGTCGTTTTCCGACATCGGCGCGAACGCGGACGGCGCCATTCTGCCCCACGTTCTCGGCCCCGGGCAGCTGCGCCTCGACGGCACGACGCTCAGCGGCACCTCCTTCGCCTCGCCGTTCCTGACCGCGCTCTACGCCACGCGCGTCGGCTACAACGTGAAGAATCTCATCGAACGCAGCACGACGATGGCGCCGCTGGCACCCGATGCGGCCGCGCCAGAACGCTCGCGTTGGGGCGTGCCGGATGCCCGCAAGATCGCCTCGGCGCTCAAGGACATCACCGGACCCACGCGCATCGACGCGGTCAGCCACGAGACGGCCGCCGAGCACGTGACGATACGATTGCGCGTGTCGCGCTGCTGCATGGAAAGCCTCACCTGGTACGTGGGCGTGGCGCTGGTGGACGACGCGACGGGTGCGCCCATCGCCGGGCCCGACGGCAAACCCGTCGCGGCCGAGGCCGCTCTCCGCCGCGACGAGAAAGACGTGATGAACCACCCGCTCGAGGTGCGCATCCCGCGCGCCGCGCTCGCGCCCCATGGCGGGAAGACCGTGCGCCTGGCGTTCTCGGTGCGCGTGCGCGCCTGGCGCGCGCCGCCGCCGGGCGCCCTCATCGTCGACGACGCACCGGTCTACCGCTTCGCCCTCTGAGCGGTGGGCATTGTCAGCTTGAGGGATCAGGCAGCAACAGTGCGGCCACATATGGGTCGGTCAGCAAGGCAATTACGTCATCGGGGATTAACACGCTCGTTACTCAATCGCCGCAATTGGCGGGTGGGGCGAACCTGAAAGCGTAGAAGGCGGTGCGCGAAGAGCAGGGGTACTGACACGTTAAGTCGTCCGGCCCGACGATGACCCTCCTGTTTCGTTGGATCAGACGGCGACGGTCGCTTCTTCCCACGTCCGGTTAGCTGACTTGAACGAGATAGGCCGCATGGATCTCCTGGGTCGGTCACATCTTACGACCGCAAACCGGAGACAAGTTAGCGTTAGCCTGCCAGCACCCCTCCGGCAATCCCGGGGCGGTTCACAGCAGCATAGCCTGCTCAAACGGTGATGCCTGCCGAACAATTTTCAACAAAGGGCGGGACATTCCCCACTCGTGCATCGACAACGTATAACGTGGCTTGGCGCATGCGGATTTAATTAGATTTTTTCAAGCCCTCAAGATATTCGGCCCAAGCCACCATCATCGCCTTCCGTTCTGAAAGATGGGTTGTTCGGTTATAGGCGCGCCCCATCGGATCGCGAACCGCATGGGCAAGCTGCTGCTCGATAATATGCGCCGGGAAGCCGAGCGTCTCTTCCAACAACGTTCTGGCAATAGCCCGCCACGAATGGCCAACCAGTTCATCTTGCTCGATCCCCATCGCACGCAGGGCGACGAGGATCGCATTATCGCTCATCGGCCTGTCCCCTTTAGGAGAACGCGCACTTGGGAACACGTAGCGCCCTGCTCCGGTTAACGGCCTGAGTTCTTCTAAAATCGATACCGCCCGAGGTGCCAGCGGAACGATATGCGGCGTTTCAGTCTTCGTGACCAAGTATCGCCATTCGCCAGCTTCCAGATCGATGCCGGCCCATTCTGCCTTCCGTAATTCGCCTGGGCGCACGAATACCAATGGGACAAGTTTCAATGCGGCTTTCACAACAGGAGTGCCGCGATAGCCGTCAAATGCCAAGAGGATTTGACCGATACGGTGCGGATCAAGCGGCGCCGGAAAATGCTTCTTCTTGACGGGAGCCAAGGCACCACGCAGGTCGCGTGTTGGGTCGGTTGTCGCCCGCCCCGTCGCAATCGCATATCGGAACACCTGCGAGATCGATTGTAGCTCGCGATGCGCTGTCTCACCCGCCCCGCGCCCCTCGACGCGACGCAATATCGCCAGCAAATCGACCGCCGTTATGTCGTTGGGCTTAAGCTCGCCCACGTAAGGGAAAATATCGCGCCTTAATCGGCTTTCTAAACGGTCCACGTGAGAAGATGAGCGGATCGGGGCCAGCTTTACGGTCAAATACTCTGTGGCAACCGTGGCGAATGTCTCTTTGGCGACTTCCGCGGCCTTTAGCTCAGCGCGATGCTTGAGGGGTTCAATGCCGCGAGCAATGAGAGCGCGAGCCTTTGACGCTCGGCTCCGTGCTTCCCCAATGCCGACCTCCGGATAAGCCCCAAGGGCGAGTAATTTCTCTTTGCCTGCGAGGCGGTATTTAAGCCGCCACAGCTTCGAACCCGATACCGCAATCTCGATGTAGAGGCCGGTGCCGATGCCATCATGGAGCCGGCGGGCCTTCGCCCCTGACTTCGCTTTACGGATTGCTGCGTCGGAAAGCATATTTGGGGGTATCGAGCTCGACTACCGAAGGTCTATACCCCCATATATACCCCCAGAACTCTTGGATGCCCATGGCCTAAGAAAGACCCCCATGGACCAAAAAGCACGGTAATCCGCCATTTTTACGCTGTCGTAGACTACGGTAAATTAGGGTGTGCTTGGATTTGGTGGGCGCGGCTGGGATTGAACCAGCGACCCCTCGCATGTGAAACGAGTGCTCTACCGCTGAGCTACGCGCCCATCGTGTCGGGAAGCGCGCATTAAATCGGCCGGGCGGCGGCGCTGTCAAGGCAAACGCGGATGGGGCGCGATTGGCGCGGGGTGCGGGCGATCGGCGTCCCGCC
>CAMDOZ010000208.1 GCA_945903705.1 Fidelibacterota bacterium
AGGCCAGCGGCAATCGAGATAGCCAGCACCCTTTGTAAGAGGCCCGTCACGAATCCTTGCCCACTCATGTCAATTCCACCTTCAACTCCAACGGCCGTGCTGCGTCAACGACATGGCGCCGTCGACATAAATAAATCCAATGCTGGAAAGCACGCTCTTGACGGTTTCGTCCATCGTACGCGCATCCACTTGAATGTTGAAGGTGCCGTCGTTGATCAGGCGCAAGGTCACGGCGACGGCTTCGGCGCGGTCACCGCCGGTCAGCGGCACGACCAACACGCCGTCGCGGCAGGCGACGGCGCCCGTAAGCAGCGGTCCGTGCCAATCCAGTCCGGCGGGGCGCTCGACCAAGGCGTCGGTGCGCATGTCCGCATCGACCGAGCGGCATCCTGCCCTCGAGAAATCGGCGTGCCGAAGAACCATACTCACGGCGCCGTTTAGGGGCAATAAGACCGGCAGCAAAGCCATATCCGACGAGAACGTAAAGTCCTTCACGACCACACTTGAATTGGCCCAGAGCGTAATCGAGCCGCCGCCGGACATTCCCGGCCCTGCCAACGCCACTTCGAGGTCGAGCCGCGCGAGCAGCAATGAGAGGGGGCTGACTGTCACCGCAACATCGCCGATCGCTCGACCGCGCCATGTTAGGCCACTGATTCGGCCGCTCCACAGCAAGCCATCCGCTCGATTGAAGCTAAGCCCGCGATCGGCGAGATCGAACGCGGCCACGGTCACGCCAAGCGGCAGCGAAGCCAGCGCGAAGAGGGTAAAGCAGACGCCGAATAGCGCGAACAAAGTCCGGTTCCTCACTTCGCGCCTCCGCCAGCAAAGGTAATCTGAGCCCTGACGGATCCGCCTTCACTCTTCTGGATCGAAGCTCTAGCCACAGAAATTCCGTAGCGTTCCTGGAGGGCGGTTATCCATTTGTACAACGCCGGCGAACCAACGTCGTCAAGCCACACGTCCAGGTCGTTGTTTTCGTGGGGTTGAAGGCGGGTAATGGCAAGCCCTTGTTCGGATGCCACCAGGCCGACGGCCGTGCGTGCCTCAACATGCGCCCGCGCGACAGCTCCCGACCGAAGCCCCTCAATTTCGCTCGCGTCGGCTTCAACCTGGGCCAAAAGGGCGACGGCGTTTTCAAAGTCGGTCTTGGCCCCCAGGCGATAGGCGACCAGCGGCTTCATGCCGAACTGGACGGCGCACAAGACGAGCAGTAGGCCGCCGAGGCCGACGAGCGCTGCTTTTTCCCGCTGCGTACGTTCATGCCACCACTGCATCACGGCACCCGCACCACGATATCGGTAACGATGCGGTCACCGTCCTGTCGCGCACCGCCTTCCTGGACGGTCCCGCCGTTCTTTCTTATGGCAGTGTTAATACGTTCGATGACGTCATAAGAAGGCAGCGACATCGTTACCGAAGTTTCGCCGCCCTTAGCGTCAAATCTCAACACCTGAATTTCACTACCGTCAGTTTCCGAAACCACAGCAAACAGCATCGTGCTCGTCTGCAAGAATCCGGTCGACCCGCGGGCCTTGAGCTCCTGCAAATGAGCGCGGATTTGCGCACGCGGGTTTACGACCCGCTTGACGTCCGGGAAAACCCGGCGAAAAACCGCCTCGGTGCGCGCCGTCGCAAATTCCGCCTGTCGATGCAGACGCATACTGTCGACGACCAGGTAGGTCAGAGCAAGCACCGCCGTTGCGCCCACCAGGATGGCGGTCCGGCGCCAGTCCCGACCAACGGCGGCCCAATCCCGCCGTGGGGCGTAATCCCCCTGGAGCAGATTGATATGCGCGCCACCACGCACGGCCGCATGGGCCATTTGCAAAAGGCCAGGGTCGGAGAGCGATTCTAGTTTGGCAATGCCGCGATAAGCCTTCAAAGGCCCTCTCAACAGGGCCTCGGCGTCGCCCGTGATGAGACGCAGGCTGCGAATATTCTTAAACGAATCACCAAGGACCCAGTCGAGGACAGTGGGTTCGATAGTGAAGGCCGCAGCCCCCGGACCGAGGCGGACCGAAACCATGCCGGCACGGCCGAGCACGACAGCCTCATGGGGCGCTGCCGTTACCGCCAAGAAATCGGGCACGAGAATGTCAGCCTTCAGCGCCATGCTCTCAAGTCGCGCTAGCCATGATCTCATAGTGTCGCGAGATACCGCCAAGATAGCCCGGCCTTCGTTTGCCGATTCTGGCGCCAGAGCAAAATGCATTTCAGCGCTGTCGACGGCAAGGTCGTCTTCAAGCATGAACGCTGCCGCCTTGCGCAACTGGACTTCAGTCTGGGCCGGCAGCGCTACGGTCCGCGCGAGGACGGATGCTCCGGATACGACAACCCAAGTTTCGGCTGGCCATGTCGCGGCCGGAGCTTCACCTTCGGCGAATTCTAATTTTCGGCCGGGTTCGATGATTCCCGAGCGCACGATGGCAGCAGAGTCTTTACCAAATATACCCCACACCGAAGGCGCATCAGGAGACTCTGCCAAGATGACGATGAGGACTGTCATCAGTCGAAGGTCCCGTATCTGCGGGCATGGGTCGTGAGACGTCCACCGTCGTCCACTTCAACCAGAGAATTCATGGTGAATTCAGCCTCGTGAAATTGCACCGTGCTTGCCACGTCGAAATAATGGGTCTTGAGAACGAACTGCCGGCGGGTGGGTTCATCGATCGCTAGCCCCGAAAACGCATCCAGGGAGAAGAATCGATCGGTGCTGGAAAACCCGTCTAAGGGCCGAGCGGCGATGAGACGCTGCGCTTCGGTGAGTCGCAGCTCAGGCCCAGCCAGCATGACCAAGAGCGCGGCCTGGCTCTCGCGCACGGTATTGATGTTGATCCGGCTAAGGTCATTGGTCGGCAAAGCGCAGACGAGAGGCCGTAGCCGCTGATAAATCTCCTCGGTGTAGCCGGAAATGGCGCGCAGTTCGCTGGGCTCGGCGAGGAGTGTGCCGGCGGTGCGGTAAGGCACTAGACGAGCGCCGTAGTATTCGTCTTCGGCTCCGTAGGCCGCCGATTCCCCGTCGCTATCAACCCAATCGACCAAAGACGCCGCCAGCGCCGCGCTCAGCCGCCGGTCGAACTCCAAGGCCGTTAGCAATGCGATATATTGTTCCTGACCGGTAGCCCGGACGATGGTGAGGCCCGTCGGTCCGCGTTCGGCGACGCTGTTAAGGTTGAAACAAGTTCCCCCGTCCGTGATCCGGCCGGAAATCGAACCGCCGTCAATCGCGAACGCGACGCCGTCCTTCGCCCAGGGATCGCGCAATGTCGAACGCGAGGAGCTCACCTTCCAGCTTCGCCAGAGCACCTGACGAGCCATGGCTTCGGCTCCGAGCGCGTACCATGACATCTGATCGGAGATGCGGATATTGGCAGTTCGCCGAACCGCGAAGCGAATGTCATCGGTAACGGCGATGGCAACCGAGGACATGACGGTGACCAAAAGCAGGACGATGAGCAAGGCCACGCCTCGCTCATGGTGCGCGCCCCGATAGCCCCTCCCGGACATCCTTTCAAACACCATGACCCACCTTCCTCAATTCGCAGGCGTAAGAAAAGCTTGGCGAATCTCGCCCAGCCCAGCGACAGTTACAGTAACCGCAATCGCTTTCGGCAGTTCGGCGTTTTCCGACACCGCACGCCATCTGTCGATCCAATTTCCGGCGGAGAAAAACGAAACCCGCGCACTGCTCACATTCGCAAGGAGTCTGGTGGTTATCGTCGCCGTACCGGGCGCGGGATCGAGATAGGGACGCGTGCGGCGGAGGAGTTCGGCCCCATCGAGAATGTATTCCACGTATTGTAGCGAGCTGCGCGCTTCCTCGCCCGCAGGGTTGTTCCAACCCCGGCGGACAAATGACACCAAGACATTCTTGTCCTGTGCCGACGATGTCGCGAAGCTGCTTCGAGATTGTCCGCCATAAGCGTTGCGCACGGCGCGCGGCGCGAGCTGGCCGAGATCGGCCTTCATCACGGCACGAGCGACCTGGATATCTTGGATGGCCGCTGAAGAGCGGTGGAAGGCCTCTTTGTTGCGCAGTGTCAGATTGAGAATGCCGACCGAGGCGGCGGTCAGCAGCGAAAAGGCCAGCAATGCCGCCAGCATTTCCACCAAGGTAA
>CAMDOZ010000209.1 GCA_945903705.1 Fidelibacterota bacterium
GCCTGACCGCGGAGGTGGAATTTTTGTTTGGCAGTCAACTGAGGAGCAGAACGAATGAAATCGCGGATTGGAATACTGCAGTGGGCGCACCGTATCGCTCTAACGCTGGCGACGATTGCTGGGCTCAGTTGGGGCCTCGTCACTCCGTCACAGGCTCAAACGAAAATCGTAGAAGGATTCGTCAGCCACGGCGCGCTTCAATGGTCGGAATACATCGCGACCGAGCTGGGCTGGTTTAAAGAAGTCGGCATCGATCTTGAGATGGTGGTGGTTGGCGGCGGCGCGGCTCAACAACTTGCCGCAGGCGCGCTGAACATCGGCTATAGCGGCTTCCCGGATTTCATTCGCGCCACCAACCAGGGTGCGCCGGTGAAAATAATGATCAACGGAATAGCCGCGCCCCCCTACGCCGTATTCGCCAAGCCGCAGATCAAGAAAATCGCCGACCTCAAAGGCAAAATCGTCAGCATCGGGGGGTCGAAAGATATCACTCTGATCTACATGGAGGCCTTTATCGGCAGCGCCGGTCTCAAGGCAAAGGACGTGGATTTCGTGTTTGCGAAGGCCACGCAGGACCGCTTTGCTGCGCTCATTTCCGGCGGTGCAGACGCCGCCATCCTTTATCCGCCGGCAACCTTCCGTGCGGCGGCGCAGGGCTACACCAATCTCGGCGACATCGAAGAGCACCTGAAGGAGTTTCCATTCACGGTTTGGGCCGTCAATACCGATTGGTCGCAAAAGAACCGGCCGGCACTTCTCGCTTACGTCAAAGCGTACGGCAGGGCTGTGCGGTGGCTTTACGATCCCAAGAACAAGGATCAGGCCGTCGACTTCCTAGTGAAGTACTCCAAGCAGAACAAAAAGGACTCGGCCGACACCTACGACTATTTCATCGGAAAGCTAAAAGCCTTCAGCGCCGACGGCCTCATCAGTGACGCCGCATATCAGAAGATGATGGACGGACTGATCAGCCTCGGTGACATGAAGGCTCCGTTGCCGCCCAGCTCCAAGTTCGTCGATTCAAGCTTTGTGAAAGAAGCCTGGAAATAGCGTCCATCCAAGATTGGGGTGCATCCTCAACGATGGCCCATAGGCCTTGGCAGGTTCCGAACTTGCTACGGAGAAGACAAGTTTATGAACTCTGCCAAGATTACTGACTTCACCGCCCGAAACCGGTTGTTCGGGGGCAACCGAATGAAGCTTGGCGTCATGGCATTCAACTGTAGCCATGGCTCCACAATCACTACGGTCCCAGAAGCGTGGAGTCTCGATTGGGACTCCACGCTTGACGTCGCCAAAGAGGTCGACCGTTCAGGAATGGAGGCCATTTTGCCCGTGGGCCGATGGCGCGGGTACGGTGGGCCTTCGGACTTCAACAGCGCGGCCTATGAAAGCTTTACCTGGGCGTCGGCGCTGGGCGCCTCAACCCGCTACGTCACGGTCTTGGCCACCTGTCACGTTCCACTGGTGCATCCGCTGATGGTCGCCAAAATGTCATCGACGATCGACCACGTCACCAAAGGCCGTTTCGCGCTTAATATTGTATGCGGCTGGTTCAAGAACGAATTCGACATGTTTGGCGCCGTAATGCGGCCGCACGACGACCGTTACAAATATGCGACAGAATGGCTCGATTTCCTCAAGCGGGCGTGGACCCAAAGCGACGAGTTCGACTTCAAGAGTGAAAACTTCGACGCACAGGCGGTCTGGAGCCAACCCAAACCGATACAGACCCCGCATCCTCCGGTGATGAACGCAGGCGGCTCCCCCGCCGCGCAGGATTTCACCACGCGCAATTGTGACATGAACTTCGTCCATCTCAAGGATCGGGCGAACCTTGAGACCGGCCGCAGGGAAATCGCACAGTTGAAGGAGCGAGCCCGGCTCCACGGCAATCAGACGCGCGTCTGGGTTCACGTCTACGTCGTTTGCCGCGAGACCGAAAAAGAGGCCAAGGATTATTTGCACCACTATGTTCACGAAAAGGGCGATTGGGAGGCAGCATCAAATCTGCTGCGGATTTTCGGACTCCAATCTGCTTCGTACGACCCGAAAACACTGCAAGACCACAAAGCGCATTTCATCGCGGGACACGGCGGCTATCCGTTGGTGGGCACTGCCGAGCAAATTGCCGAAGAACTCGGCAAGCTTGCCGACATTGGTGTCGATGGCTGCTTGATTTCTTGGGTCGACTACAAAAACGAACTTCGACAATGGAACGCTGAGGTTCTCCCGCTTCTGGTTCAGTCCGGACTGCGGCAACCGTTCGCGCATCGCTAGTGGTCTCGAACCGCACACTAATCGTTGGAGGGATTAATGACCATCGCTCAAGTTAACACACTGCGGCACCAGCACGCCGTCCATGAAGGCGGCATGCTCCGTCAGTCGCTGATCGTCGGGATCGCCCTTTTCGGATTTGCATTTGGTGTGCCACCGCTCACGTTGGGCACAGCGCGTGCTGCCGACCTGGTCAAGGTGCATTTACCTTTTGCAGGCCTCGAGACCATGCCGTTTCTCATAGCGGATGAGCTTGGATTCTATAAGAAGCAGGACATCCAATTGGAGCGGCATTCCATGAAGGTCGACATCGGCGTCATGGCAACGGTTGGGGGCCAAGTCGACGTCACCCAGATTCTCGGACTGTCACTGCGCGGTGCCATCGAAAGAGGCGCCGACCTGCGAATTGCAATGGTATTCAACAAACTTCCGACCTACAGCATGTTCGTCCGCAAGCCCGCCAGCTCTTACCAGGACCTCAAGGGACAAAAGATCGGATCGAGCTCCAGCGGCGCGTCGGCGACCAAGATTTTGCGCGTTACCTTGAAGGAACAAGGGCTCGACGCAGAGAAGGACGTCAACATCTTCTACATTGGCGACTCGCCGACCATTTACCAGTCCCTTGTGAGTGGCGCAGTGTCCGGAGCTGTGTTGACGGCGCCCTTTGATGTCGCCGCAGCCGCTCGGCCAGAGCTGCAAGAGCTTCCGTTCGGGAATAAGCCCGGCGTACTAATGGCCGGCGTCTCTGCAAACACCAAGTTCCTATATGGACGGCCGGATGTGGCTCAGCGATTTCTGCGCGCAACATGGGAGGGGCTGAATTACCTGATCACACATCGCCCCGAATCCATCAAACTCGTGATGAAGTATCTGAAAATTGACGAGGACACCGCGTCAAAGGTCTACGACCGCTGGATCAAGCGTTTTGAGCCGGATGGCGCGCTTTCGCCGGAATTCATCAACGAGGTGCTAGCCTTTGAGTTCGGTAACGTAAGCCCTGACATGGCCGGGAAGGCTTTTGATTTTTCGGTCGTCAAGAGCTTTAGCAAGTCTAACTGATACCGTGCTTCACTCGCCAACGGGCGTGGCCGCGACCGCGCCGTGGGGAAGTGATGGTTCTTTACTCAGGAGAGAATGGAATGTCCCACGGACATGTCGTCACGCGTATTGCCAAGGGCGACCACATTGCCTGGATGATGCTCAATCGGCCGAAAAAAAAGAACTGCTTGTCCAACGCCATGATGGACAAGATGATCGCCGACATAAAGACAATCACCGAAGATTCGGACATCAAGGTACTCGTTCTGTCGGCTGCGGGCGATTCGTTCTGCTCGGGCCTCGATCTGTTTGACCTCCGGGAATCCAATAAGAAAGAGCATCGATTTGGCCGCTCCGAATCGACTCGCGAGATCACGCAACTGCTTCGAAAAATGCCCCAGATCACGATCGCATCCGTGCAAGGCTGGTGTCTCGGCGGCGGCATCGCCCTACTGAACGCCTGCGATCTCGGCATCGGCGCCGAGGACGCTAAAATCGGTATGCCGGAGGTCCTACGGGGATCATACGGCGAGGTCGCCACGCCGACACTGTTCCACACCAAGATTCCGCTCAAGTTGGCATTCCATATTTCACTGACCGGCCGCAATCTCAGCGGAATCGAAGCCGCGCGCGTTGGGCTCTTGTCGCAGGTGGTGCCCGCCAAAGATCTAGAAGCGACTGTCAAACAGCTCGCAAAGGAAATCGCCTCGCGTCATCGCGTTACCCTCATGCACGCAAAGCTGGCGGGCTATACCGAGGTGGATCTGCCC
>CAMDOZ010000210.1 GCA_945903705.1 Fidelibacterota bacterium
CCTCCGGCTTGTGCCTCTTGCCCATTTCTCTTCTCCTTCATGATCCAGACTAAAATAGTCGATGGACCACTCGGAAGGGGGCAGATCAGCGGAGCAAAGTGGAGAATACAAAGGAACTATTGGGCAAACGAAGTGGCAGACTGTTACGCCGATCCACTTAAGGCCGATCTACAGTAGATTTTGTCAAAAATTTCTTGCAACGAAAAAATCTAAGTATTTCAAGGGACTCGCTTTCGGCCCCTACCACAAACTGGCGCTCTACCAACTGAGCTACGTCCGCCGCACTTACGAGCGTGTCCAAGATAAAGTGGAAACCGGTTTTCTGCCTGGACACGCGACAAATCAAGAAATTAGGCCATGGCGAGCCACGATCCCCTGATTCTATAACCTTTTCTCGTAGTGCCGGGTTCCTAACCCCTTCCACCGGGCACGTCAAGCAACGGGGAGCCCTTCCCGGGACGCGGCCAATTGCTCAAGATTTGCTCAGCTTGATCCGTTCTTGGGCACCCCTCCCGCGCCGCCCTCACGTCGATTCACGGAGAAACAGGCGAATCCCCGGAGGGCGTGCAAAGTCCACAACTGGCACAAGTTTTGATGTGGATGGAGCACCGCGGTTTAATTTGACCGCTTGGCGCGAAGCCGCACATCCACACTTTTCGGGGTGCGGGCTGTTGCACGCGGGGCGCATGGAGGACGTAATGAAAAAGATCGAAGCCATCATCAAACCGTTCAAGCTCGACGAGGTCAAAGAGGCCTTGCACGAGGTTGGTTTGCAGGGCATCACCGTCACCGAAGCCAAAGGCTTTGGGCGGCAGAAGGGACACACTGAACTCTATCGCGGCGCCGAGTATGTGGTCGATTTTCTCCCCAAGGTGAAGATCGAGATCGTCATGGACGATGCCATGCTCGACCGCGCGATCGAGGCGATCCAGAAGGCCGCTCATACGGGACGGATCGGGGACGGAAAAATATTCGTATACGCGATTGAGGATGCAATTCGTATCCGCACAGGGGAACGTGGCGCAGACGCAGTCTAGTCTGGCCGTTGCGATATCGCCGGACGAAAGATCCGGCCAATAATCATCAATAAGAAGCGACAGCCCTCGAAGAACGGGCGCACGCTTCCGGCTACGTCCGCAGGGGACGATCATAACAACACGAAATGGCAGGAACAGGAACCATGGCCGAGAAAAAAGCCAACAACGACCTGAAAAAAGTTCAGGACATGATCAAAGAAAAGGAAGTCAAGTACGTGGACTTCCGTTTCACGAATCCCGTGGGCAAGTGGCAGCATACCGCGCAGTGGATCGACACGGTCGATGAAGAGATGTTGACGGAAGGCATCATGTTCGACGGCTCGTCGATCTCGGGCTGGAAGGACATCTCAGAGTCCGACATGCAGCTGAAGCCGGATCTGTCGACCGCCACCATGGATCCGTTCACCGCGCAACCGACGATGATCCTGTTCTGCGACACCTACGAGCCCGCCACCGGCCAGATGTACAACCGCTGCCCGCGCTCGATCGCCAAGAAGGCGCTCGCCTACATGGAATCCGCCGGCGTGGGCGACACCGCCTACTTCGGTCCGGAAGCCGAGTTCTTCGTGTTCGACGACGTGCGTTACTCGACGGCGCCGAACAACATGTTCTTCAGCTTCGACAGCGAAGAACTGCCGATCAACGACGGCCGCAAGTACGATGAAGGCAACCCGGGCCACCGCCCGCGTCCGAAGGGCGGCTACTTCCCGGTCGCGCCGGTCGACCAGTGCCAGGACCTGCGCGCCGAAATGGTGTCCGTGCTCGCCGACATGGGCGTGCCGATGGAAAAGCACCATCACGAGGTCGCTCCGGCGCAGCATGAGTTGGGCGTGAAGTTCGATACTCTCGTCAAGACCGCCGACAACATGCAGATGTACAAGTACGTCGTGCACATGGTCGCGCACTCTTACGGCAAGACGGCGACCTTCATGCCGAAGCCCGTCTATCAGGACAACGGCTCGGGCATGCACGTCCACCAGTCCATCTGGAAGGCCGGAAAGCCGCTGTTCGCCGGTTCGGGCTATGCCGATCTCTCGGATACCTGCCTCTACTACATCGGCGGCATCATCAAGCACGCGAAGGCGCTCAACGCTTTCACGAACCCGCTCACCAACAGCTACAAGCGTCTGGTGCCGGGCTACGAAGCTCCGGTGTTGCTCGCCTACTCGTCGCGCAACCGCTCGGCGTCGTGCCGCATCCCGTACGTCTCGAGCCCGAAGGGCAAGCGCGTCGAAGTGCGCTTCCCGGATCCGGGTGCGAACCCCTACCTCGCCTACGCGGCGATGCTGATGGCCGGCCTCGACGGCATCAAGAACAAGATCCATCCGGGCGACCCGATGGACAAGAACCTCTACGACCTGCCGCCAGAAGAACTCGCTCAGGTTCCGACGGTGTGCGGATCTCTGCGTGAAGCTCTCGAGAACCTCGAGGCCGACCACAAGTTCCTCACGGCCGGCGACGTGTTCGACAAGGACTTCATCCAGTCGTGGATCGATCTGAAGATGGCTGAAGTGAAGCGCTTCGAAATGACGCCGCATCCGGTCGAATACGAAATGTACTACAGCGTCTAATCCTGCCGGATCTAGAAGCTAATTGGCCCAGCCGGGAAACCGGCTGGGCCTTTTTTCGCCAGCTCTCCCTTTTATCGCTGAACGCGATGCAGAAGGTCGCCTGCAGTGGCGGCGGTCAGAGCCAGCGCGGGAAGAAGATCGTTCTCGCCTTCGAAATTTCGACCGAAGAGGGCCGAAAAGATTCGAACCCCGGCCGCATGAAGCGGCGTAGACACACCCGCGAGGTCCGCTAGCGCGACCGTCGGGACCAAGCCGAAGGGAATATCCTCCCCGATCCAGCGGGTCTGCAAGGACGTTGGTCCCGGCGAGCCGCCTTTCGCCAGAACGCCGGCGGCCATAGCTCCCATACTGCCGTACGGCAGATCGAATGAGAGGTGCATGTGCTGATGGATCGTGCGGACCTTCACGCCGTAAGCGCGCGCGACCTCCAGTCGCTCGTCGTCCAAGGCCTCGATCAGGCGGCCAACGGTCTCGGTGATGCCGCCATAGTTGTCCCAATTTTCGCCCTTCTCCATCCGCGTCAAATTGCAAAGGGCATTCGCCATATGGGCTTCTGGATTGACGTTGCTAAACTGGATGGCCAGGAGATTCTTGCACGCGAGGAAGCGATCACCGAAAAGTGCGCGGCACAGGCCCAAACCCGTCGCCGCCGCCGATTCCGGTAGCACACAGGCGTCGAGTTGCGCGCGAACGGTCAACACCTTAACGCGCGACGGCGAGAGCGGTCGGCCCATGACGACCGTTGTGCCCCAGGCGACAACAGTAATGTCTGGCCGCCGCTCGGCGAGATAAAGCGCGCTAAGCGAATATTGCGAGCTGACAATCGCTGTCTGTTGTGGCTGCAGGTGGCCGATCGCCTCGTCCATCACGGACCGGTGTCCGTAAGCAGGGATCGCGAAGACCACCGCCGACGCATCCTGGACGGCTTCCGCACAGCTGACAGCTACGTCAAGCTGGAACTCTCCTTCGATTGCGCCTTCAGCGACCAGGGGGTCACATTTGGCAACCCGACCGGACGGCGACCAGATCACCGGCAGATGGCCATTGCGACAAAGAAGCGCCGCGGTTGCCATGCCGATTCCGCCAGCGCCCAGGATCGCAACCTTCATGCCTGCCCCACCCGTTACGGCCCGTAGACCCACAAGCTACGACGGACCGCACCAAAAACTCTAGCAAGATTGGCCAAGATCCGCAGGGTGTCGGCCTATTCGATGTATTTGTGAAGGTCGAAGAGCGTATATCCTGTCCAGCCATGGGAACAGCAGTCATCGATCTTCCCGCTTCGTACCTGAGCGCGCCATGATCGACGCTTCCTCTCAAATGAC
>CAMDOZ010000211.1 GCA_945903705.1 Fidelibacterota bacterium
GCCGCAGTAAAAATTCGGTGTCACCCTGGGCGAATGCCCAGGGTCCAGGGTTGCGCGCGCAGGGCGATGCGGCGAGCACCGACGTTGCTGCACACATCCAGTTTCGAAACCCTGGATCCTGGGCACAAGGCCCAGGATGACTAGAAAACAAAAAGGACGCGGAACGTGCCCCACGATGACGAGAAAAAAAGAGTACGGGCGCGCAGCGCACGTTCTACTCCTGCTCGAACGTGCCGGATTTGCCGCCGGTTTTTTTGACCAAACGGATGTTGGTGATGTGCATTGCGCGGTCGACGGCTTTGCACATGTCGTAGACGGTGAGCGCCGCTGCTGAGACTGCCGTGAGGGCTTCCATCTCGACGCCGGTTTGCGCGGTCACCTTGCAGGTGGCGGTGATGTGCACGGCGCTGGTTTCGCGGTCGACTTCGAGATCCACTTTCACCGAGGAGAGGGAGAGCGGGTGGCAGAGCGGGATGAGATCGGACGTGCGCTTCGCGGCCTGGATGCCGGCGAGCTGGGCGACGGCGAGCACGTCGCCTTTTTTATTGGTGCCCTTGTCGATCATCTTCAGGGTGGCGCGGTCCATGGTGACGGAGCCTTTGGCGATGGCTTCGCGGGTGGTGGACTTTTTGTCGGAGACGTCGACCATGACGGCGTTGCCGTCTTTGTCGATGTGGGTGAGGCGTTTTTTACGGAAGAGCATGGGGCAACATCCTCTGAACGTCACCCTGGGCGAATGCCCAGGGTCCAGGGTTGTAATCGCGGGCGGTTGAGTTTGGGGCTCTGGATCCTGGGGACAAGCCCCAGGATGACCAGAAAACAGAAAGGCTAAGCATGCGCCGGAACCGTCAGTAGCGCGCGGGTCGCTGCTTCGACGTCGGGTTCGCGCATGAGGGATTCACCGATGAGGAAGCGCATGGCGCCGGACTTTGCCATGCGGGCTAGGTCCGCCGGTGTCTTCAATCCGCTTTCGGCGATTAGGACGCGGTCCTTCGGTAGCAGCTTTGCGAGGCGCTCCGTCGTGCCCAAGTCGATTTGCAATGTTTTGAGATTGCGGTTGTTGACGCCGATGAGGGGGCTTTTGAGTTTTAGGGCGCGGTCGAGTTCCTGTTCGTCGTGGACTTCGAGGAGGACGTCCAAGCCGATGCCTAGCGCGTAGGCTTCCATCTCGCGGGCCTGGAGGTCGGTCAGGCAGGCCATGATGAGGAGGATGCAGTCGGCGCCGAGGGCGCGGGCTTCGGCCACTTGCCAGATCTCGAGCATGAAATCCTTGCGAAGCGTGGGGAGGCCTGAGGCGTCGCGGGCGGCGCGCATATATTCGTCGCGGCCTTGGAAGTGATCCTCTTCCGTGAGCACGGACAAGCAGGCGGCGCCGGCGCGGGCGTATGCGGTCGCGAGTACGGCGGGATTGAAGTCGGCGCGGATGAGGCCGGCGGAGGGCGAGGCCTTCTTGATCTCGGCGATCAACGCATATTCGCCGGCGTCGACCTTGGCCGTGAGGGCCGCCGCGAACGCGCGCACGGGCGGCGCCGATGACAACTGTGATTCGAGCTGGGCCAGGGGCAAGCGCTGTTTTCGCTTGTCGACCGCTTCGCGCTTCACCGCACTTATTTTTGCAAGCACGTCACTCATTTACGCCGCCTTCTGTTCGTTTGTGATGGCGACGAGGGTTTCGAGCGCTTTTTTGGCGCGGCCGCTCATGATGCCGTCGAGCGCCATGGCGACGCCTTCTTTGATGTCGGCGACTTTGTCGGCGATGAGCAAGGCGGCGCCGGCGTTGAGGGTGACGATGTCGCGGTAAGCGCCGCCGCGGCCGTGGAGGAGTGTGCGCAAGGCGCCGGCGTTGGTTTCGACGTCGCCGCCTTTCAGGTCCTCGGGCTTCGCGTACTTCAAACCGGCGGCTTCGGGCGTTAGTTCGAAGGTGCTCACCTTGCCGTCTTTCAGCTCGGCGACGTAGGTGACGCCCGTGGTGGTGATTTCATCCAGGCCGTCGGAGCCGTGCACGACCCAGGCGCGAGTGGAGCCGAGGCGGCCCAAGGTTTCGGCGAGGGGAACGATCCACCGCCGCGCGAACACGCCCATCAACTGGCGCTTGGCGCCGGCGGGATTGGAGAGCGGGCCGATGAGATTGAAGATGGTGCGCTGGCCGAGTTCCTGCCGGATGGCGGCCACATGCTTCATGGCGGTGTGATGCTTCTGGGCGAAGAGGAAGCCGATGCCGGCTTCGCGCATGGCCTTGGCTATGACGTCGGGCCCCGCGTCGAGGTTGACGCCGAGGGCCGCGAGCACGTCGGCGGTGCCGGACTTCGAGGACATGGCGCGGTTGCCGTGCTTGGCGACCGGAATACCACACGCGGCCACGACAAGGGCCACGGCGGTGGAGATGTTGAAGGTGCCGGCGCCGTCTCCTCCGGTTCCACATGTGTCGATGGCGTTCGCGGGTGCTTCGACCTTCACGCATTTTGCGCGGAGTATGCGGGCGCCGCCGGTGAGCTCGGACACGGACTCGCCGCGCACGCGGAGCGCCATGAGGAAGGCGCCGATCTGGCCGGCTGTCGCGTTGCCGCTCATGATGACGTCGAAGGCGGCTTCGGCGTCTTCTTCGGATAACGCCGCGCCGTCGGCCATCTTCGCGAGATAAGGCTTTAGGTCCGACATTTACGACGCGACTTTCACGACGCCCACTTTGAAGGCGGGCTCGGGGTTGGCTTTCAAGCCCGTGGAGACGAGGAAGTTGCGCAAGATGCGATGCCCGTATTCCGAGGCGATGCTTTCCGGGTGGAACTGCACCGCAGTGACGGGATGCTTCACGTGGGCGAGGGCCATGATGAGGCCGTCGTCGCTTTCGGCGGTGACGGTGAGATCGGCCGGAAGGGTGGGACGATCGACCACGAGGGAGTGATAGCGCGTGGCGGAGAATTGCTTCGGAACACGCTCGAACATCGCGTGGCCGGAATGGGCAATGCGGCTGACCTTGCCGTGCATGGGGGCGGGGGCGCGCACGACCTTGCCGCCGAAGGCCTGGCCGATGGACTGGAGGCCGAGACAGACGCCGAAGAGCGGCACGTTGTTTTTGGCGGCGGCTTTGATGAGCGGCACGCAGATGCCGGCGCGGTCGGGATCGCACGGGCCGGGGGAGAGGACGATGCCGGCGGGCGAAAGCGCCAGGACCTCGTCGACGCTGACCTTGTCGTTGCGCACGACGGTGAGCGCGGCCCCCAGCTCCGACAGAAAGTGCCAGAGGTTGTAGGTGAAGGAGTCGTAGTTATCGATGAGGACGTAATTCTTTGGGGCGTCGGTCATAACGGCTCACACATATAAGTGCCGGACTGCCCGGGTCTTATAGAGGGCACGGCGCGACGCGCAAAGGCGAGGGCGCCGGCGGGACGAGGCGCGAACATTACAGGATGAACCTTGTCATGTTCGGCATGCTGCAGATTTCGTGCGGCAGGCCCTGGAAAATGCAGCGCTGCCAAGGACTTGGGAGAAGTTTTTCGGATGCTGCAGAATGCTGCAGAATGCTGCAGAAATAAAAATCCGGGGCGACATGGGCGACATGCGACATATTCCGAATTCACGAAGACGGCCAATGACTTGATTGAAAAAACGGGCCGGGCGACATCCGGGCGACATGAGGCGACATCGCAGGAGCGCTTATGGACTGGACTCCATCGGTGAGACACGGAATCTTGTGACATTTGCGGCAGGCGACACTTTGATGGAGCGCAGGCCGTGAGGCGGGAGAGCCGGGATCCGCCATCGCTCCTGCGGAGCTAGAGCGGAATGACTCTAGGTCAGATAGCCGGAGTTTTTGAAGTAGTTCGCGCATTCTTGGGGCGTGTAAGTGCCGAGCAGGCGGCCGATGGAGGTGCAGATGGCCTCGACGGTGCGTGCAGCTTCTTTGCGCAACAGGTGTTTGAG
>CAMDOZ010000212.1 GCA_945903705.1 Fidelibacterota bacterium
AGACCGCCGAGAACGTCGCGCAGGACTACAAGGTCTCGCGCATCGACCAGGACAAATTCGCCGTCCGCAGCCAGGAGCGCGCGTCGAAGGCCCAGGCGAACGGCCGCCTCGCGAAGGAAATCGTGGCGGTGACCATCCCACAGGCGAAGGGCGACGCAATCGTCGTCGACAGGGACGAGCATCCGCGCGCGACCAGCGTTGAACAACTCGCCAAGCTGAAGCCCATCGTGCGCGAAGGCGGCACGATCACCGCGGGCAATGCCAGCGGCGTGAACGACGGCGCGGCGGCCCTTCTGATCGCCAGCGAAAAAATGGTGGCGAAGTACAATCTGAAGCCCCTCGCCCGGGTGGTCGCCGGAGCAACCGCCGGCGTGCCGCCCCGGATCATGGGAATCGGCCCGGCGCCGGCAACCCAGAAGGTGCTGGCCCGCAACCGCATCGCCATTCCCGACCTGGACGTGATCGAGCTCAACGAAGCCTTCGCGGCGCAAGGGTTGGCGGTGCTGCGGGAGCTGGGGATCGCCGACGACGCCGAGAATGTGAACCCTAACGGTGGGGCCATCGCCCTCGGCCACCCCCTGGGGATGTCCGGCGCCCGCCTCGCCTTGACCGCGAGCCTCGAAATGCAGGCTAGAAGCGGAAATTATGCTTTGTGTACAATGTGCATAGGGGTCGGCCAGGGGATTGCGCTTCTACTCGCCAAGCCCTGACAGATTAATTGACCGGCTGTTCGGTTTATTATTATTATACGATCCGAAACAACGCAGGGCATCGGCCATGTACACGACCGAGATGAGCAAGAACCCCCAACTCAACAAGGGGGCCGCCGCGGAGTCACCCGAACTGGTGGCCGCGTTCGAAGCGCGCGTGGCGAACGACGAGTTCATCGAGCCGAAAGACTGGATGCCCGAGGCTTACCGCAAGACCCTCGTCCGCCAGATCTCGCAGCACGCCCATTCGGAAATCGTCGGCATGCTTCCGGAGGGCAATTGGATCACCCGCGCGCCGTCGCTCCGCCGCAAGGCCGTGCTGCTGGCGAAGGTGCAGGACGAAGGCGGTCACGGGCTTTATCTCTATTCCGCCGCCGAAACGCTGGGAACGAGCCGCGACGAGATGTTCGAGGCGCTGCACAGCGGCAAGGCAAAGTATTCGACCATCTTCAATTATCCGACGCTGACCTGGGCCGACATCGGCGCCATCGGCTGGCTGGTGGACGGCGCCGCCATCATGAACCAGGTACCGCTGCAGCGGACGTCCTTTGGTCCTTATGCGCGCGCCATGGTGCGCGTGTGCAAGGAAGAGAGCTTCCATCAGCGCCAGGGCTTCGAGATCATGATGAACCTGTCCGCCGGCACCGTGGATCAGAAGGCCATGGCGCAGGACGCGCTGAACCGCTGGTGGTGGCCGTCGATCATGATGTTCGGCCCGCCGGACGACAATTCGCCGAACACCGCGCAGTCGGTGCGCTGGCGCATCAAGCGCGAAACCAACGACGAGCTGCGCCAGAAGTTCGTGGACGTCACCGTGCCGCAAGCCGAGTCCATCGGCCTCACGGTTCCCGATGCGGACCTCAAGTGGAACGAAGCGCGCGGTCATTACGACTATGGCGCCATCGATTGGGAAGAGTTCTGGGCGGTGGTGAAGGGCGAAGGCCCTGTCGCCAAGGAGCGCGTGAAAGCGCGCACCGACGCCTGGGAAAAAGGCGCCTGGGTGCGTGAAGCCGCTCTTGCGCACGCCGCGAAGCAAGCCAGCCGCCGACAGAAGGACGCCGCGCATGGCTAACGATCCGAGACCGAACGAGTGGCCGCTGTGGGAAGTGTTCATCCGCGCCAAGCACGGACTTTCGCACCGCCATGCGGGTTCCGTTCACGCCCCTGACGGCGACATCGCGCTGCGCCACGCGCGCGACACCTATACGCGCCGGATGGAAGGCGTGAGCATTTGGGTCATCCGCTCGTCGGACATCGTCGCGTCCGATCCGGGGGCCGCCGGCCCCACATTCGAACCTGCGGAATCAAAGGTGTACCGGCATCCTACGTTCTACATCGTTCCGGATCACATCAAGCACATCTAACTCTCGTATCATTTCATGACGGCTAACGAAGCGCATTTCGATTACGTCCTGCGGCTTGCCGATGACGGGCTGATTCTCTCGCAGCGTCTCGGCGAGTGGTGCGGCCATGCGCCCGCGCTCGAGACCGACTTGTCGCTGACGAACATCGCGCTTGATCTCATCGGCCAGGCGACCCTGTTCCTGAGCTACGCCGGCGAGATGGAGGGCAAAGGCCGCGACGCCGACAAGCTCGCCTTCCACCGCGACGTAACGAAGTACCGCAACTGCCTTCTGGTCGAGCAGCCGAACGGCGACTTCGGACGCACCATCGCGCGGCAGTTCATTTTCTCAACATACCAGTACGCGCTGTACCAACAGCTTTCTTCCTCGACGGATCGCCGTTTGGCCGAGATCGCGGCCAAGGCGCTGAAGGAGACGACGTATCACGCTGAGCTCGCCGCCGAGTGGGTGGTTCGCCTGGGCGACGGTACCGAAGAAAGCAATCGGCGCCTCAAGGACGGGTTCGAGTGGTGCTGGCGCTTTGTCGAAGAACTGTTTGTCACGGAACCAGGAGATGCGGCCCTTGTCAGCGCCGGCATTGCGGTCGATGCCGCCAAACTGCGCCCGGCCTTTGACGCGGTCCTAGCCGCCACCTTCGCCGAGGCCACGTTGCCCTTACCGAAGTTCCCCCGCCCCGTGACCGGCGGGCGCAAGGGCCATCATTCCGAACATCTCGGGCATTTGCTCGCCGAAATGCAGTTCCTGCCGCGCGCCTATCCCGACGCGGTGTGGTGAGCCATGACTGGTAAAACATGACTTGGCGCGAACGGGTCATGGATGTGCTGTCCCACGTGCCCGACCCTGAAATCCCGGTGGTTTCGGTGGTCGATCTGGGGATCGTGCGCGACGTGCGCGAGAACCCGCCCAGCGTCGTGATCACCACGACCTATAGCGGGTGCCCAGCGACACAGGTCATTCAGTCCGATATTCGTAAGGCGCTGGACGATGCCGCGTTTGCCGACGTGAAGATTGAAGTCGCGCTGTCGCCGCCGTGGACCAGCGATTGGATCACCGAAGACGGCCGCAAGAAATTACATGATTACGGCATCGCGCCGCCACCGAAGGGGATCGGCGCTCCAGGCCTAAAGAACGCCCAAGCCGCCACCTGTCCGCGATGCGGCTCGATCAAGACGCGCGAGATCAGCCGGTTCGGTTCGACGCCGTGCAAGGCCCTGTGGCAGTGTGAAACCTGCCGCGAGCCCTTCGACCGCTTCAAGTGCCACTGAGGAACAGATGTCCGTTGGATTCCACCAGCTAAAGATTGCCGACGTACGCCGCGAGACCTCGGACGCCGTCTCGATTCTTTTCCATGTGCCGGAAGAATTGAAGGAGAAGTTTCAGTTCCGCCCCGGTCAGCATTTGACCTTCAAGGTCGATATCAACGGCGAAGAAGTGCGCCGCAACTATTCAGTCTGCGCAGCGCCACATGAGAATGAGCTGCGCATTGCGGTGAAGGAAGTGGCGCAGGGCCGCTTCTCGACCTGGGCGAACCGTGAGATCAAGGCAGGCCATGTCATCGACGTGATGCCGCCGCATGGCAGCTTCACCTGGACGTTCGAGAAGGGAAGGAAGCGCCGCTATCTCCTTCTGTCCGGCGGATCGGGTATCACGCCGATCCTCTCGCTCCTCAAGACCGGCCTGGCCGAGGAACCCGACAGCGAGTTCGTGCTGTTCTACGG
>CAMDOZ010000213.1 GCA_945903705.1 Fidelibacterota bacterium
AGCCGGTCCTCGTCGACGTCGGAGCCTCCGGCGCGGCGTACGGTGCGTGGTCGGGCTTCGCCCATCGCTCGGTTTTCGTCGGATTCGATCCCGATCAACGGGAAATGAATCCGGACGCCGGCAAGGGCTACGCCGCGTATCACATCATCCCGAAAATCGTCGACGGGCCCAACACGACGGGGCGCGCGCCGTTCTATCTGACGGAGTATCCGTACTGCTCCAGCCTTCTCGAGCCCGACCACGTCGCGCTTGCCCCTTACATCTTCGCCGATCTGTTCAAAGTCGAGCGCGAGGTGGAATTGGAAACCACGACCCTGGCGGCAGCGATGGACGCGCTCAACCTCCCGGCCATTGACTGGCTGAAGATCGATACGCAAGGCCGAGATCTCTCGGTGATCATGGGTCTCGACGAAAAGCGGCGCGACCGCCTGTTGTGCATCGATGTGGAACCGGGCTTTTCACCGTTCTACAAAGACGAAGAGTCCTTCTGTCAGATCCACGCGGCCCTAACGGCGCGAGGATTCTGGCTCGCGCACCTCAAGTGCCAGCACTATCCACGCGTGCGCGCGACGACCGTCAAAGCCGCCTTTGGAATCGACCTCAAGGCCACAGATCCGGCAGTTCGTCTGTTTGGACCGAGCCCGACGGCGGCCGAAGCGCGGTACCTTCCCAGCCTTGAACATCTCCGGCGCAGAAATGCCCCATTCCGGGATTACGCGATCTCGTGGACCTTTGCGGTCTCCACCGGACTTTGGGGGCATGCGCTCGAGCTTGCCGCCGCGGCCAAGACCATTCCCGGTGCGGATGAGCCGCGCGTGAAGATCCTCGCGCAGTTCATGTTCGATTCCATCCGTCAGACCGTATCGGGATTGGCAGGCTCAGGCGCCCGCGCATGAGCCTCGTAGACTTTGCCATCGTCGGGGTGCCCAAGAGCGCGACCACATTCATCCACTATACCGTGCGTACGCATCCGGACGTCTTCATGCAGGAAAACGAGGACGTCACGTTCTTGCAGGAGGACTGGGCGGAGAGAATTCCATCCTTTCTGGCCGGGGCCACCGCCAGCCGGCGCCGCGTGGCCGGAATGAAGCGGCCGGACCTGTTATTCAGCCCGGATGCCGCCCGGCGCATGAAATCCCACAATCCAGCGATCAAGACCATCGCTGTCCTGCGCCATCCCGTGGAGCGGCTGGTCGCGCATTATTTCCATCTGATGGGATACTGCTATATCCCGCTGCGAGATTTCGACACGGGTATGCGGTCGCTGATCAGTGGTGAGATGCAAAAAGAATGGTGGCGCTCCTTCGAGGTCTTTGCCTTCAGTCACTACCGCGAAGCGATCGAGAGATTCGCCGAGATCATCGGGCCCGAGAATCTGCATGTCGTACTGCACGACGACGTAAAGGCGGACGCCCCCACGGTGGCGCGTGCCGTGTGCGGCTTTCTCGGCCTCGATTTCGAGGGAAAGGTCACATTCCCCTCGGGGCGCCCGCAGAAAGTCGTCTATTCGCTCGACCGCTTGCGGTTCCTGCGGCACCGCAACGAAGCGACCATGCAACTCGACGAGTTCGGCCGCGCGATCAAAGTGACGAGCCGCGCTTTGACGCCGCAGGAACGCGCCTGGGAGATGGTCGTGAAGCAGTTCGACGAAAAAGTGATTGCGCCGATCAGCGACAACGCACCTCCACGCCTCTCGACGGAGCTTTGGGAAAAGATCTATCCCCAGTTCCGCGACGACATTCTCTACGTCGAGCGCTTGTTGGGCCGCGAATTGCCGACATGGCACGCCAATCCGTTGGCCGCCTGAGACGGCCCTAAGCCGCCCATCGCGAAAATTTAGCCCGACGCCGCCGTGAGCAACTTCGCAGCCGTGTGTACACACAAGCCGACAATGTTGGTGTACGAGCCGTTGATCCACGGCACGAAGGCGCCGGCCTTGCCCTGGATGCCATAGGCGCCGGCCTTGCCGCGCCACTCGCCGCCGGCGAGGTAAGCGTCGAGCTCCGCGTCGCTTAGGCGTTTGAACATGACCTGGGTCATGACGATGCGGGACGTGAGCTTTCCGGAAGGATCGATCACGGCAATGCCGCCGTAAACGCGATGCCGGCGTCCCGAGAGGAGCTTCAGGATCGACCGGGCGGCGCGTTCGTCGTCGGTCTTGTCGAGGATGCGCCGCCCGCAGCCGACAACGGTATCGGCGGCGAGAATGAGCGCGCCGGGATTGGCGGCGGCGGCCGCCTTTGCCTTGGCGATCGCGAGCCGTTCGGCCAAGAGGCGCGGGGCTTCGGCGGGAAGAGGCGTTTCATCGACATTGCACGGAAAGACGCGGTCCGGCTTGCGTCCGATCTGCTCCAGGAGAGCAAGACGCCGCGGCGATGCGGAGGCGAGAATGAAAGGCGCGGTGGCCTTTTGAATCGGAATGTGACGCGCCCCTTTGCCATGTGGCGAAAAAGCTAATACCGCTCCCTGTCCGGCGTCACAAGAGCTAGTCGTCCCCCCGCGGGAAGAGATCGAGAATCTTCTGCTGAAGTTGGTCCCGGACCTGGCGATAGGCAGCGAGCCGTGCTTCGCGCGATCCTTCGGCCCGCGTCGGATCGGGAATGTCCCAGGCGCGCACGTCGCAGTGCATGTAACGGGTCAGGTCCTCGGCCTTTTCTTTGGCGTAGTTTGACAGCGCAATCACCAGTTCAAATGAGTCGGCTTCAAGATTGCCCATGGTTTTGGGTTGGTGGCGCGACATGTCGACGCCGATCTCGCGCATGACCTCGATCATGAAGGGATCCCGCGCGCCTTCGCGGACGCCGGCGGAATCGACAAAAACGCGGCTGCCGTGAAAGCGCTTCATGATGCCCTCGGCCATAGGCGATCGCACTTCGTTCAAATTGCAGCAGAAGAGAATGGCGGAGGGCAGGACCTGCATTGTGTCTAGCCCCGCATGTGCAAGATGCAGAGCAGCGTAAAAAACCGCCGCGAGGTGTCGTAGTCGAGGGTGACATGCTCGCGCAGCCTCTCCTCAAGCATCAAGGCGCCTTCGTTGTGAAGGGCGCGGCGGCCCATGTCGATCGCTTCGATTTGCGAGGGCGACGAGGTCTTGATGGCGTCGAAATAGCTTTCGCAGACCAGAAAGTAGTCCTTGATCACGGCGCGAAACGGTCGGATCGCGAGCACGACCTCTTTCTGCGGGGCGCCACCCGTATCGCGCACGTCGAAGACCAGGCGGTCCTCGCGCAAGCTCAGGTGCAAGTGATAGGGAGCGGGGCAGGTCCCCTCGCCTTTTAGAGTGAAGGTGTTTTCTTCGAGCAGGTCGAACAGCGCAACTTCGCGTTCATGCTCGACTTCGGGACGGCGGCGCAGGAAGGAGCGTTCGTCGAGCTCTATGCGAACAATGGAGCGCGGACGTTGTCCGGACTCGCCCATCAGAGATTAGCCGCCTGTGATCCGCTCGACGTGGGCACCGCACGCGCCCAGCTTTTCCTCGAGGCGCTCGTAGCCGCGGTCGAGGTGATAGACGCGGTTGACGAGCGTTTCGCCTTCGGCGGCGAGCCCCGCGAGGATCAGCGAGACGGACGCGCGGAGGTCCGTCGCCATCACGGGGGCGCCGGAGAGTTTCTTGCGACCGCGGACGATGGCCGAGGCGCCGTGCACGTTCACCTCGGCGCCGAAGCGCGTGAGTTCGGGTACGTGCATGAACCGGTTTTCGAAGATCGTCTCGGTGATCATGGAGGCGCCGCTAGCGGTGGCCATCAACGCCATCCACTGCGCCTGCATGTCG
>CAMDOZ010000214.1 GCA_945903705.1 Fidelibacterota bacterium
CAACGCTGAAACATTGCCGCAATCGGTCATCCGCTTGACCGCTGCGACCTTGAACTCCTGGTCCCTAACGACGTGGTTCTTCGGCATCAGTCCTCTCCTTGCGAGAACTGTAGCTAAATTACCGTGTCTCAGAAAAAGGGTTCACTCCAGTCCTGCGACATCTGCGACATGCGACATCTTCCGAATTCTGATGTCGTGGCAATGGCTTAGGCTGAAATCGGGGTTTGCGACATGTTGCGACATCCTGCGACAAACTCTGAAATTCCTTAGATCCCAACAGGTTGACCCTCAGCCGTCGCACGCGGCGCCGCCTCCGTTCCAAAAGAAACAGACTCGGATTGTACCTATTTTGGGGACATTTTTCAAGAGAAAGCTGATGCGCCATGGTAAGACCGGCGGATGAGACCTGAGGACTCCGGCGGCATCGCCGCTTACTACGACAGCCTTTCGCGCTTTCTCGATTTCGCGCGCCGCGTGGGACGCGGGGGCGGCGCGGCGCAGGGCTCGACCCATAGATTCCTTGCGGCGACGGAGGGCGACGCCGACGAAGCGACCCCGGGACCGGCGCGGCTGGACCGGATCGTGCTCGACGCCGCGCGCGCGGCGGGGCTGTCCCAAGACCCAAGAGTGTTGGATGCAGGCTGCGGCCTGGGCGGGACGATCTTTATGTGGCGGGAGCGCGAGGGCGGCTCCTACGATGGACTGACCTTGAGTCCGGAACAGTGCAGGCGCGCGGGCGCCGAAGCCGCGCGTCGCGGCGAGAGCGCCGCCTGCCGCTTTCACTTGCGCAGCTATCACGATCCAATCGCCGCACGCTACGACGCCGTGATCGCAATTGAATCGCTGGCGCACAGCTCCGATCCGGCCGCGGCGGTCGCCAATCTTGCCGCTCCACTTTCTTCCGGGGGGCTTCTGCTGATCGTCGACGATATGCCAGAGGCCGGCGCAAAAACGAATCTGCTGGCAGGCTTCAAGAAGGGGTGGCGCTGCCCGGTCCTGCTCGACGCTGCCGGTTACCATGCCGCGATCGGCGCGGCCGGTCTCGCGTTGGTACGTGAGGAGGATTTGACGCCGCGCTTGCGCCCGCGCCCCCTCGCCTGGCTGCGGGTGCTGATCGCCGCCTTCGGGCTCGCGCGGGCGCTGGCGCCGACATGCGGCGCGCGCGACGTTCTCGGCGCGCTGCTCGGCGGCTTCTATTTGGAAGCGCTCTATCGCACCGACGGGATGAGATATCGGCTGATGGTGGCGAAGAAAACCTAGATGCTGCGATCAGAACAGGTGCGGCACAAAGCGGCTGCGGTTGTTCGTGATCAAGTTGGTATCCTCGCGAATGCCGATGCCGCGGCTATAGCCGTTGATGATCCAACTGCCGACAACCGCCTGATGCGTCCGGCCCACGCTATCGGTCGCCGAGGCCAGCGGCGCAAGCGCCTGATAGACATAACCTTCCTGTCCGTAGTCACCCGGCGAACTCGCCAGCGGCTCACCGACGACCGCGCCGTTCTCGCCAAGAGTCGCGATTGAAATATTGGCGCCCTCGCGGCCTAAGAGGGGCTTGGCGACGACCGTGGACCCCGGCGCGAAAGCCGTGCGGTCCATGAACGCGGGCAGAAGGTTGGGATGGTTTGGATACATGTCCCAGAGCAGTGCGAGAATGGCCTTATTGGCGAGCACCATTTTCCACGCGGGTTCGATCACCGTCATTTCACCGCCGACGACTTTACGCACGAGGCGGGCGCCGAATTCATCGGCGAGCATCCAGTCCCACGGCACGAGCTTGAACAGCGTGCGAATTTGCGTTTCATCAAGGTCGACAAAATCGCCTTCATCGAGCTCGTCCGGCGGAGCGGACCACCCAATCTCGGCGACGGGCAAGCTCTTTGCCGACAAGCCCGCTTCCAGCGCGGTATCGAGAAGGTAGCGGAGCGTCCCTTCATCCTCGGCGTGAGGCGCTAAGCACGTGAAATGCATGCCGGCGTCCGCCGAAACTTTGTCCTTGAGGCCGGCCCAGGCGGCGACGAGGCCTTCGTGAATCGAATTGAACTGGTCGCTTTCCGGAAAGAGCTGTTGCAGCCACGCCCATTGCACGACGGCCGCTTCGTAGAGTCCTGTCGGCGTGTCCGCATTGTATTCGAGCAGCTTCGGACGTCCGTCGCCGACCCCGTCGCCGCCATAGGCGAAATCGAAGCGTCCGTAGAGAGAGGGTGTGGTTTCGCGGGTCCGCCACGCGTGTTCGATGAGCGCAATGGCGCGCGCGTCGAATCCAAAGTGCCGCAGCAATTTCTTCGCGATGGCGTGCTCGGCCGCTGCAAGGCACATGCCGTGCAACTCTTCGGTGGCCGCTTCCAGAACGTCGACCTCGGACGCGGTCAGACTCCAGTAGGCGCTCTCATCCCAATAGAGAGCATGAGGGTCTTCCGGCGTCGGCGCCGAATGCCAGTCGAACCCGAGGGCTTCGGCCTTCGCCCGCCAGTCCGGGCGGGCCGCTATCTCGATACGCTGCACGCCCTAGGAGCCGCCGCCAAATGAACGTGCACTGCTTCCAAAGCCACCGCGGGTCGTGACCCGCGTGGCCATGCCGCTGGGGCCAATACCGGTCGCGCCCGGCGCCAACCGGCCGACCTGTGCGCCGCCGGCGTGGAGAAAGCCTCCGCGATCGCTGTAAACCGGACGCGCCGTCGTGGGAGACCCCATGCGGCCGGCAGCCCCCGGCATTCCCGGTGACAGCATGCGCCCCACCATGTAGCCCATCATCATGGGCATGAAGAAACTGCCGCCCGTTCCTTCGGCGGTTTTGACCTCGGTCACCTGACACTGCGAGAAGCCGGCGGCTTCGCACTCGGCCTGGGTCGCGAACTTCGGCGCTTGCTGAACATGTTCCGTTTGGGCCACGGCATAGGCCTCGTTGCAGGTGTTGGCGTCCATCTCCTTGGAGCACGCCGACGGATCGGAATAGAGCATCGCGTCCGTTCCGTCGCTGTTGTTCTGATCGCACGCGGACAGGGTCGCGGCGGCGATGAGAAAAGTCACATAACGGGATTTACGCATGTCGAGAATCCTTCAAGAGGTCGGTGCGGCGGCCGTCACGTACTCAGGGCGCCGGCATTCAAGATGCCCATCGCCACGGAAAACGCACCGAGAACGATGCCGTAGCCCATATTGTCCTGCTCGATACCCTGTCTGAAGCGTGGGAGCATCACGGAGACAATAAGAAAGGCCGCGAGTTGGCAGACCAGGCCGATACTGCCCCAGGTTGCGAGCTCGATCAGGTTGAACGTTCCCGACGCCGTGCTGAAAAGCACGATCGACATGCCAACGGCCGTGCCGCCGAGACTACAAGCCGCCGCGCGGTTGCCGTTGCGGATCAAAGTAATCTCGCGATAGGGCGTGAGCATGACGTAGATGGCGAGCCCAACGGCCAACAGTCCGAGCGTCGTGCCGAGAAAGGCGAAATACAGGGGCAAGGCCGCGAGCATGATGTCCCTCGGTTCAAGGTGCCCGGAAGACTACATGATCCGAGGCTGTTACAGGGAACTGAATGGGACGCGCACGCTAAGGCCCCTCGACGGTGCAAAATCCCTAAAGAAAATGGGCCCCCGGCGGCGCCGGGAGCCCATCAAAGCAATTGGAGATCGGTTAGCGATTACATCCTGAAGCGGATGCCCATGTTGAAGAAGCGGCCGACGGTGTCGTAATCACGGACGTTCTGGCCCGAATAGTAGGAACCGCTGTTGCCGCCGGCGATGAA
>CAMDOZ010000215.1 GCA_945903705.1 Fidelibacterota bacterium
GGTGACGGATCCCTTCCTCATCTATTGGACCAGCACGAAGAGTCGCCGCGGATTCTGGATGGTCAATTTCAAAAGCGGCACGTTTCGCGCCTATAAGGGCGCGGGCATGTTAGCCCCAGCCCTCCTCGTCCGCGGCGGTTACGACCGCACCTGAGCGCGGGTACGCTCTATCGGACGCGGACGCCGCCCTTCATGACCATCCTGATCTTACGGACAGACGCGATGTCGACGGTCGGATCGCCTTCGACCGCGATCAAGTCGGCGAGCAGGCCTGGGCGCACCGCGCCCACCTGTTTATCGAGCGTGAACGCCCGCGCGTTTCCGGATGTGGCCGCAATCAGAACATTCGCGGGACTCATGCCGCCTTCGACCATCAGTTCCATCTCGCGGGCATTGTTGCCGTGCGCAAAGACACCGACGTCGCCGCCCATGCACATCGGCACCTTGGCCTTCAGCGCCATCTGAAAGCTCGTGCGCGCGAGCGCCACCGCCGGCGGCATCGGCTCGTTCCCGGTCCAGCCGCGGTACCGCGCGATGGAGTCCGATGCCGCAAGCGTGGGGCAAAACGCCATCTGCCGCTTTGCCATGGCGGCAAAGATCTCGGGTGTGCCGCCGGATCCGTGCTCGATGGTATCGGCGCCCGCCTCGATCGCGCGCCGCATCCCTTCTGGCGTCTGGGCATGGACGGCCACTAACCGGCCGGCGTCATGCGCGGCGGCCACCGCCGCCTTGATCTCGTCGAAACTCATGGTGGGGCGGCTGTCCTCACCCGGACCCCATCGGTAGTCGGCGTAGAGTTTCACCCAGTCCGCGCCCGCTCCGATCTGCCGCCGCGCCGCGGCGACGACGGCGTCCACGCCGGAGGCTTCCTCCGCGCCTTGCGGGATTGCGACGCCGGGCTCGAAGCCCTTTGGTCCGTAGGACCCAAGCGCGACGATGGCGAGCGTCGCGATGCTCAAGCGCGGCCCCGGCACGATGTTTTGGTTGATCGCGGCCTTTAGCCCGACATCGGCGTAGCCGGCGCCTTCCGTGCCGAGATCGCGGACGGTCGTGAATCCCGCCTGCAGGGTGGTATTCGCGTGCACGACCGCGCGCGCGGTTCGGAGCGCGAGGGACTCGTGCAAGACCTGATCGTCCCAACTCGTTTCATTGTAGGGATGAAGAAAGAGATGCCCATGTCCTTCGATCATGCCCGGCATCAGCGTCGTGCCGGCAAGATCAACCACCTGCGCATTGGGCGGCGCGGTAACATTCGCGCCGACGGCCACGATCCGGTCGCCCTCCACCAGGACCTTCCAGCCGTCGTGCGTCTTCCCGTCCACCACATCGAAGACGCGCGCGGGTAACAGGAGAAAAACAGACTTGGCCGGTTCGGCCGCGAAAGGCGTTGAGGACGCGGCCGATAACGCGAGTGCGAGCGACAGCATCACCTGTTTATTGAACATGGTCTTTCCCCCTATTGCAGGCGCGCCTCAGCCGGGCTGATAGCGCCTTTCGATGTGGCCTTTGAGTTCATCCGGATAGAAGTAGATTGGGCGCAAACGGCCCTCCGCGTAAATTTCGATCTGATCTTTGAAATGCTTGGAGGCCGGATCCCCACTCTGGCCGCCGGCCATGACCGCCATCGCCTTCACGCGGTCTTCGAAGGACACCACCGCGACGAAGCTATTGCCGCTCGTCCCGTAGTAACGCTTCGTCCCGGGCCATGTCCTTGCTCCGAACGAGGCAAGGCTTCCCCATTGCGCCGACGTGAACGGAACAGGCTTTGACTCCCCAGAATCTTCGAAGCGCGGCTTGATTGCGCCGTCGAGGCGCTGGAAGCGGTTGATCTCGCGCCATGGCGTGCGCCAAACGCCGAAGTCCTTTTGCAGGCGTCCGTCAGCGCCGCGAGTTTCTCCGCCGGCGTAACGCGTGTGGCGATGTAGGTGGGAACATTCATGCGCTCGGCCTGCGCAAGGCTTCCAACTTGGCCCCACAGATGATCTCCCCAAAACACCGCGAGGCTGGTGGCTTCGGAGTCATGGCTCCAGCGGTAGTCCCAACCCCGCAGCAGCGCGATGGGCTCCGCCAGCGCCGTGCGCCGTGGATCGGTCGTCGACAGAGCTTCCCACGCCTTCACCAGCTCAGGCAGCAGTGTTGCGAACGCGGGGAGATACGGATCGAACGCCGCGGCGCGCAGCGCTTCAGGGGTCCAGCCGCCTTTGCCTGTCAGCAGCAGGTTGGCGTGCGCGCCGCGCGCGTTCCCGCCCACCTGATCCATGTAGCGTGGATAGTTTTCGGCCTTGGGGCTGTCAGCTCCCGCCGCTTCCCATGGCCAATCGTTGGTATTGCGGACCCAACCGGTCGGCGGCTCGATCACGTTCGGGAGGGTGGAGACCTCGTGAAGCCCTTTCCAGTCGGTGGCCGGATCGCCGCCGTCCACAGGCCGTGTATAGTTGAACCGGTTGTCGCGCACCGGCATGAACTGCGGCCTCAGGAAAGCGATCCGTCCGTCCCTGTCGGCGAAAAGCGTATCGTTCGACGAGTTCGCACGCCGGTCGGCGATGGTCAGAAACTCCTTCAAGCCGCTCGTCTTGGTGCGCAGCCAGCTTTGTTCCAGGGCCGGGATTGGCTTCCACATCAAAGCCGTGGCGATCCAACGCCCGTCCTTCATCCCGACGACCGGTCCATGGTGCGTGCGATAGGTCGTGAAGCTTCGTTCGCCAAACGTCCCGTCGCTCTTGCGATAACGCAAATCGACTTTCGCGGTGGTCACGGGCCGGGTCTCATTGCCATAGCGATAGGTGTAGCCGCTCCCCTGTTTGATCACGCGCTCGGCGAATTCGTCGATGTTGTCGTTGGTCGACGTCGTGTGCATCCAGCCCGTGTGCGCGTTGAATCCCTGGTACACGAAAAATTGTCCCCAGGTAGAGGCGCCGTAGACGTTCAGGCCCTCGGCGCTCGCCACCTGAGCCTCGGACCTGAAATAGAAGCTGGTATGCGGATTGATCAACAGCAGCGCATGGCCGTTCGCGGTGAGTTTCGGCGCGATGGCGATCCCGTTCGATCCCGATGGCTCCTTTGGCACCGCACCGCGTTCCTCCGGCGTTGGCGGCGTAGGTGTTCCATAGAAAGTCCTGAGCCCGCTGATTGAAATGCGCTCGATGTCGCCGCCGATGCTCCCCTCGGTGAAACTCAGCGCCATCCAGGGTTCGAACCGGGTCAGGACTTTCGGCTTCACGTCCGGGTGTGTCGCCAGATAGAAGTTGAGGCCGTCGGCCCAGGCGGTCATCAGCGCCTTCAACCAAGACGGACTCTTTTCATATTCGGCTTTCAAGATTTGCGGATCTACATAGAGCCGCTGGCGCAGATCCGCCCAGAGCGCCTCCTCGCCGTCGGCTTCCGCCGTGCGCCCCAGCGCGGTCAAGTAATTGGCTTCGATGCGCGCGAAATCGTCTTCGGCTTGCGCATACATCATTCCAAACACCGCGTCGGCGTCGCTGCGGCCCTCGATGTGGGGAATCCCCCAGTCGTCACGCGTGATCCACACGCGCTCGGCCTGCGCCCGGAGCCGCGTCATGTCGGGGGCCGGATCGCTGTACGCAACCGTGAGCCAGGCGCCAAGCGGCGCAATCAACTGTGCAAGCTGGCCCATAGCCGAGACCTTCCGTTGGATACCACAGCAAGACTATAGGCATTGCTTGATCTAGTCATCCAACTGACTAAAGCTGAGATGGTGGGCGCTTGCC
>CAMDOZ010000216.1 GCA_945903705.1 Fidelibacterota bacterium
CATGCCATGCGAAAGGCCATGGGCCGCAGCGTCGATGAAGTTCACGATGCGCTCGCAACGACGCTCGGCACCATCACTCCAACCGAGTGCTCAAATTACTTCCGGGAGGCCGGCTATAGTTCTATCTAAACGCAACACGCTCTAGAGCACGTCCCGGAAAAGTGGGTACCGGTCGCCGGCGAAGGCCGGCATTAACAAGTTGCGCGCCTTCGCGCGCAGCGGTCGGGACGTGCTCAAGATATTGAATTAGAGTCCTTCTCATCCGGCCCGGTGATTCACCCGTGCCGGGAAGGACTCAAAAAGTCTTGGTCGACCCACCCTGGCGATAGATTATACTAAAGGGGCCTGCAATTCGGAGGCTTCAGCACCCGTGCGCGTCGTCAATCTTGAGGCCATTAGTTCGGTCCCGTTACATCATCAACCTTATTGCCACTTCATTGGCAGCAACGCGCTCAATGCCGCGGCGGACGCGATGGCGAGGGACTTCCCGCCGATCGAACAGACCGGCTTCTTTCCGGTGTGCGGCCTTCGCACAACCGGCGTTTTCCACGACCTGATTGCCGACATTAACGACCCAAGCTTCAGCACGGTCGTCGGTGACAAACTCGGCCTCGACCTTGTGAACCGGCCTCGGCTGGTCACAGTGCGCCATCGCTCCGCCAGTTCCGATGGGCGTATCCATACCGACAGCGTGAGCAAGCTGGCGACGGTGCTGATCTATCTCAACGAATGCTGGGTGGACTCGCCTGCCGGCCGCCTGAGGGTTTTGCGGAGCAGCCGTGATTTCGAGGACTATTCGGCTGAAATCAATCCGGTCCTGGGCGGCGTTTTCGGGTTCCGGCGGGCGGAAAACTCGTGGCATGGCCATCTCCCCTTTTCCGGGGTGCGGAAGGTTCTGCAAATTGCCTGGCTGACCGATGAAACCAAGGTTGCCCGCAAGACGCGGACCGCGAGACTCTCCCGCTGGTTAAAAACGCTCAATCCTTTCGCCTAGAAATGTTCCGATGTGGGGCTTGCTTGACAAGCTCCCCGAGACAATCGACATAGGACCGCTTGAATCCAATTCGCCAACGAAAAGCGTTTTAAGGCCATGGTTGCGATCACTTTACCTGACGGCAGCGTGCGCCGCTTCGACCGACCGGTAACCGGCGCCGATCTGGCTGCTGATATTGGTCCGGGCCTGGCCAAGGCCGCGCTGGCGGTGAAGGTCAATGGCGAGATGCGGGACTTGCTCCTGCCGCTCGGCGAGGATGCCAGCGTCGCCATCGTCACCCGCAAGGATCCCGATGCGCTCGCGCTCCTGCGTCACGACGCCGCCCACGTCATGGCCGAAGCCGTGCAGGAGCTCTATCCCGGCACCCAAGTCACCATTGGCCCGGCCATCGAGAATGGATTCTACTACGACTTCGCGCGCGTCGCGCCCTTCACGGTCGACGATCTTCCCAAGATCGAGGCCAAGATGCGCGAGATCGTTGACCGCGATCAGCCGATTGTCCGCGAAGTCTGGGAACGCGCGAAAGCCATCGCGTATTTTAAGGGCATCGGCGAACACTACAAAGCCGAGATCATCGCCGATCTGCCCGAAAGCGCGCCCATCAGCATTTACCGCCAGGGCGAAAAATGGTTGGACCTGTGCCTGGGCCCGCATCTGCCGTCCACCGGCAAGCTAGGTAAGGCCTTCAAACTGACGAAAGTTGCCGGCGCTTATTGGCGCGGCGATTCCAACAACGCCATGCTGACGCGCATCTACGGCACCTGCTGGGCCGACGACAAGCAGCTGGCCGACTACCTCACCATGATCGAGGAAGCCGAGAAGCGCGACCACCGCCGCCTGGGCAGCGAGATGGATTTGTTCCATCTGCAGGAGGAAGCCCAGGGCGCGGTGTTCTGGCATCCCAAAGGCTGGGCCGTGTACAGGGCCTTGCAGAATTACCTGCGCCGCCGTCTTGAAGACGCCGGCTACGTCGAGGTCAACACGCCGCTGCTCATGGACCGGGTGCTGTGGGAGAAATCCGGCCACTGGGAGAAGTATCGCGAGAACATGTTCATCTCCGAGTCCGAGGACCGCATACTCGCAGTCAAGCCGATGAACTGCCCGGGCCATGTGCAAATCTATAACCAAGGCATCAAGAGCTATCGCGACCTGCCTCTGCGCCTGGCCGAGTTCGGCAGCTGTCATCGCAACGAAGCCTCGGGCGCATTGCACGGATTGATGCGTGTGCGCGCCTTTGTGCAGGACGATGCGCATATCTTCTGCACCGAGGACCAAATCAAGTCGGAGACCAAGAAGTTCATCGACCTGCTTCGCGTGGTCTATGCCGATCTCGGATTCAACGATCTGCGCGTTCTGTTTTCTGATCGCCCCCCGGTCCGCGCGGGCTCCGATGAGATTTGGGACAAAGCCGAGAGTGCGCTCCGCGACTCGACGGCCGCCGCCGGGCTGGAAACCAAATTGAATTCAGGCGACGGCGCGTTCTATGGGCCAAAACTCGATTTCATCCTGCGCGACGCCATTGGCCGCGATTGGCAATGCGGCACGTTCCAGGCGGATTTCGTCCTGCCTGAGCGCCTGGGGGCGGAATATGTCGGCGAAGACGGCCAGAAACATCGGCCAGTGATGCTTCACCGGGCGATTCTTGGCTCGTTCGAGCGCTTCTTCGGCATCCTGGTGGAGAATTACGCCGGCAAGTTCCCGTTGTGGCTCGCGCCGGTGCAAGCAACCGTCTGCACGATCACCGATCAAGCCAACGACTACGCCGAGGAGGTTGCGGCGACGTTGCGCGCCAACGGCCTTCGAGTCGAAGTGGACCTGCGCAACGAAAAGATCAACTACAAGGTACGGGAACACTCGCTCGCGAAGGTGCCAATACTTGTGGTTGTAGGTAAAAAGGAGGCGGAAACGCGTGGCGTCGCCCTGCGTCGCCTTGGTGGTGCGGCCCAAGAAGTCCTTGCGCTGGACGAGGCAACCGATAGACTTGCCAAGGAAGCTGCGGTTCCTGGGACATAACCCCTCGAATCGCGACCGTCCGGGTGCCGGGACATTGGGGAATACCGGGGGGGACGACCGGAACCGATACCCTCGTGAGAAACAACAACAGGAGATTGATAAATAGCTAGGTTCGAGCAACAAGCGCCCGCGTCCAAAAACGATGGACCGCGCATGAATCATCAAATTGACAACCGCACAGTGCGTCTGATCGACGCCGACGGGGTCAACGTCGGGGTCGTAGACCGCGAAACAGCCTTGCGCAAAGCCGAAGAATCCGGATTGGATTTGGTGGAGATTTCCCCCAATGCCGATCCGCCGGTCTGCAAAATCCTCGACATCGGCAAGTACAAATACGAGGAACAAAAACGCAAGAACGAGGCGCGCAAGAAGCAGAAGGTCATCGAAGTCAAAGAGATCAAGCTGCGTCCCAACATCGACGATCACGATTACGACGTGAAGAAGCGCGCCATGCATCGCTTCCTCGAGGAAGGCGACAAGGTGAAAGTCACCCTGCGCTTCCGTGGCCGCGAAATGGCCCACCAGGAAATCGGCGTGGCCTTGCTGAACCGCGTGAAGACGGATTTCGAGGAAGAGGCGAAGGTCGAGTCAGAACCCCGCCCCGAAGGCCGTCAGATCGTGATGGTGCTGGCGCCGCGCTAAACGGCGACAGCTTACCGAACAAGACAACGGCGCCGGAGCGATTCGGCGCCGTTTTCATT
>CAMDOZ010000217.1 GCA_945903705.1 Fidelibacterota bacterium
TTGCGGAAAGCAGCGGCCACGGCATTCTGGACAACGCGGCACGGGCCGCCGTTGAAGGCTGGCAATTCACGCCGGCGCGTGACGGCGTGACTGCGATTACGGCAGAGGTCACCGTCCCCATCCGCTTTCGCCTCGACGAGTAGATCGGGAATTTCCCTCCGAAGGTCGCGTTGCGCGATCCCATGCGGCTGAGTTACAACAGCCCTCGCGCGGATTGGCACAATAACCGGCAAAGCGCCTTTCAGGCTCAGCGTCATTGCCGGCTGGAGCAAAACGCAGATGGCGTCCTACCAGTACATTTATGTGATGAACAAGTTGAGCAAGACCTATCCCGGCGGACGGGAAGTCTTGAAGGAGATTCAGCTTTCATTCCTCCCGGGCGTCAAAATCGGTGTTCTCGGCATCAACGGGTCTGGCAAATCGACGCTGCTGAAGATCATGGCGGGCCTTGATTCGGATTATTCCGGCGAGGCATGGGCTGCGGAAGGCGTGCGCGTGGGCTATCTGCAACAGGAGCCGGAACTGACGCCCGGTTCAACCGTGGAGCAGTCCGTCCTTGAAGGCTTGGGCCCCATCAAGGGTTTGGTCGACCGCTTCAACGCGATCAGCGAGCGTTTCGCCGAGCCGATGGAAGACGATGAAATGACGTCTCTGTTGGCCGAGCAGGGCGAACTTCAGGAGAAGATCGAAGCCGCCAACGGCTGGGAAATCGATCGCACCGTTGAAATCGCCATGGACGCGCTGCGTTGTCCGCCGCCCGATGCGAAGGTCGATACTCTTTCCGGCGGCGAACGCCGGCGGGTCGCATTGACGCGCCTGTTGCTGCAAAAGCCGGATCTTTTGCTGTTGGATGAGCCGACGAACCATCTCGATGCGGAATCGGTTGCCTGGCTTGAGCGGTTTCTTCGTGAATATTCCGGCACCGTCATGATCGTCACTCATGACCGGTACTTCCTGGATAACGTGACGGGCTGGATTCTCGAGCTCGATCGGGGCCGGGGCATTCCCTATGAAGGGAACTATTCTTCATGGCTTGAGCAGAAAGAGAAGCGGCTCGCCCAGGAAGATCGTGAAGATAGCGCACGGCAACGGACGCTCCGCCACGAGCTTGAGTGGATTCGCGCGAGCCCCCGCGCGCGGCAGGCCAAGAGCAAGGCGCGTATCACGGCCTATGAAAGCCTGGTTGCACAAGCGGGCCATGAAGACGCGGGCCACGCCCAAATCACAATTCCCGCAGGTCCCCGCCTTGGTGATCTGGTGATCGAAGCAGTGGAATTGCGCAAAGGTTTCGGCAACACGTTGCTGATCGACAATCTCAACTTCAAGCTTCCGCCGGGTGGGATCGTCGGCGTGATCGGGCCGAATGGCGCCGGCAAGACGACCTTGTTTCGCATGATCACCGGCAACGACAAGCCCGACAGCGGCACCTTGCGGGTTGGCGACACGGTTGTCCTCGGTTACGTCGATCAGTCGCGAGACAGCCTGGAGTCGGACAAGACCGTCTGGCAAGAGATCAGCGGAGGCCTGGATGAATTACAATTGGGCAAACGCTCCGTGCCCAGTCGGGCTTATGTCGGCCAGTTCAATTTTCGCGGGCCCGACCAGCAGAAGAAAGTGGGCCAATTGTCCGGCGGAGAGCGCAACCGCGTGCATCTTGCGAAGATGCTCAAGTCTGGCGCCAATGTCCTGTTGCTGGACGAGCCCACCAACGATCTGGACGTCGAAACCTTACGCGCTCTCGAAGACGGGTTGACCGAGTTTGCCGGCTGTGCGGTGGTCATCAGTCACGACCGCTGGTTCCTCGACCGCATTGCCACTCACATCATGGCATTCGAAGGTGACAGCCAGGTCACCTGGTTCGAGGGCAATTACCAGGATTACGAGGCCGACCGTCACAAGCGGCTCGGCGCCGAAGCGGATCAGCCCCATCGGATCAAGTATCGGCCGCTGACCCGATAGCCGGCGTCTACTGAGAGCTGCGCAGGCTTTCGGTCTTGCGGCGGAGCTCCGTGAGCAGGCCCTCCACCTCGCCGCCGTTGCGGCGCAGGATGGAGCCGAAATCGGATCGCATTGTCGTGCTCATGCTGGTGCCTTAGACCACAACGTCCACGACCTTGTAATTGCCGCCCGCCGCGCCAACCCGCCAGTCGACATTGACCGGGGGGGCGGTCGGTCGAAGGATTTGCGCAAGAACCGACGCGTGGCTTTCGTCGATGGTGGTGGCCTTGCGCACTTGAAGCGTCTCGCCCGTATATTCGGCGAACCGGTCCACGTATGCGGCGACCACCATGTCCTCAAACAGCTTGAGATATTCCTTGTTGCTGGGCAGGCGAGGCGGGTGACCAGTAGCGCCCCAGTACCCAGCGAGCGATACCCTGAACCGCGAAATGCTGGTTGAACACCTGCCTGAAGCGGGCGACGCGCTCGCTGCGCGAGATGTCATCATTGGTCAGCGACCGGACCGCTTCCACGCTCAGGCCCTCGATGAAACTGGCGGCCCCTTTTTCCAACGCGGGGTCGGCGCTGACCGGTAGTGCAAGACCGATGAGGCAGAGCGCGGCGAATAGCGGTTTTCTAAAGCGAAACATAGGTCTCCTGGCGGCTTCGGTAGAGGCGAAACGTGCGGGCCGTGGGTCGGGAAGGCGACGTTAAAACGTATCGCCCCTTGCAGAGTTCATATCGTTCCGATACGATCACACCATATAAATATATAGGCATATGGTAATTTTTCTGGAATGATGTCGTGAGCCCTTTAATCAACATCTTGCGCGCAGTGGCCGAACCTACCCGGCTTCGCATTATGGCTGTCTGCGCGGAGGGCGAACTGACCGTCAGCGAGCTGATCCAGATCTTGGGACAGAGCCAGCCAAGGGTTTCGCGCCATTTAAAGGTCCTGACCGACGCCGGGGTCCTTGAGCGAGTGCCCGAGGGAAACTGGGTGTTTCACCGGATCAAGCCTGACGGATTGGCGGCGGAGGTTGTGAACGCGCTGGTCCTTCTCGCCCAGGCGAATGACGAAGAGGCGATTTTGGACCGTCGGAGGCTCGAAGGGGTCAAGGCGGAACGACGGGAGCGGGCGGATGCCTATTTCCGAAAAAATGCCACCGAATGGAACGCGCTTTGCGCGCTCGCCGCGGATGAACCTCGCATCGATAGCGCGATCCAGGCGGTCCTCGGCGACCGCACGATAGGCGATCTGCTCGACATCGGAACCGGTACCGGCCGCATGCTCGAATTGCTGGGCGGGATCGCGCATCGGGCGATCGGGATCGATCTTTCAGCCGACATGCTCAGCGTGGCTCGCGCCAATCTTACACGCGCCGGATTGGCCCGTTGCAGCGTGCGCAAGGCCAACATGTACCAGTTGCCGTTTGCCGATCGAAGTTTCGATACGGTTGCGATCCATCAGGTTCTTCATTATGCCGACGATCCGGCGCGCGCGATTGATGAAGCCGCGCGGGTCTTGCGCCCCGGAGGACGTCTATTGATCGCGGATTATGCCCCTCATGCCGTTGAACTCTTGCGCTCCGAACATCATCATCGGCGGCTTGGATTTTCCGACGATGAGGTCCGTAGCTGGCTCGGCGCGGCCGGGCTCACACTGGAGCGGATCGAACGGTTGCCCGGCGATTCCTTGACGGTCGTCTTATGGCTCGGTGCCGCCCAGACCGCACCAGCGGTTTTGAA
>CAMDOZ010000218.1 GCA_945903705.1 Fidelibacterota bacterium
CGCTACGAGCCGGCTTCCTCACTAGTGCAGCGAAGCGTGGTGCGTCCCTGTTCAAAATGATGGCGACGAGCTAGGGCCTGTGTTCAGTTGAGCAGGATCATAGCGGAGGCGAGTTGAACTCCGGCAAGGAAATTCCTAGCAAGCTTGTCGTAGCGCGTGGCGATGGCGCGAAAGTGCTTGAGTTTGTTGAAGAAGCGCTCGACGAGATTGCGTTCGCAGTAGAGTGCATAGTCGCATGCGCGTTGGACTTTGCGGTTGGCCTTTGGCGGGATCACCGGGGTGATTTTGCGCTGGGTGAGAGTGTCGATCAGCGTATCGGCGTCGTAGGCCTTATCAGCGAGCAAGGCGCCTGGATCGGCGCCGTCGATCAACGGCTCCGCGCAGGCCAGATCGTGCGCCTGCCCCGGCGTAAGCATCAATTCGACCGGATTGCCCAAGGCATCGACCAGGGCGTGGATTTTGGTGGTCAGTCCGCCGCGGGATCGGCCGATCGCTTGCCCGCCGTTTTTTTTCGCGCCCCGGCGCTATGCTGGTGAGCGCGCACAATGGTGGCGTCGATCATCATGTATTCGTTGTCGTGATCGCTCGCCAACTGCTTGAAAATGCGCTCGAAAACCCCGCTCTTCGCCCACCGGCTGAAGCGCTGATGGACGATTTTCCAATCGCCGAAACGCTCGGGCAGATCGCGCCAAGGAATCCCGGCTCGATATCTGTAGAGAACGGCTTCGACGAATTGTCGGTTATCCGCCGCCGTGCCGCCGACATGGCCTTCGCGGCCGGGGAGAAAATCCTTGATCCGATCCCACTGATCGTCGCGTAATGCGTAGCGCCGCATCGGTCGGCCCCTCCTTGAGGCCGACCGCCCATGAATCACTCAACGGCTGATTTGGGAATCTGGAGGCTTCTGTGAGGTCGCGTCGCATGGCATGGCCCGGATCGCAGGTGTTAGCGCGACCTCATTGAAGCCGGATTGAACGAAGGCGCGGGAAGGTTTGCGCAGTAGCGCGGCTATGGGGATTGTTCGAGGTCGTGACGCTCAATCGGCTGGCCGCGGACTGGAAGCGAAGAATGGATGCGTGCACGTCGGCTATTATTGAAGACATGGCGCGCTTCGAGTGCCGTCGCGATGATTGATCTGCCCCACCGAACGGTTGGTATCCAACACGATGACAATGCGCGTTCGAGACCGTCTGCGATGATCGTGACGGTTAGATTGAAGTGACGCATAATGATCGTGATGTATATCGGCATGGATGGGATCATGAGGTGTCGCACCAGAACGATGACGTGCGAGCGCCCGCACGACCGAAGCTATGAGTGAACCGGATAATCACGCGCATCACACCACCGCAGTGGGGACAGGCAGGAACGTCGGCACTACTCTGATGGGTCGAGTTCAGGGACGCCGGCTCAACATTCTTTGGCCCAGGCTGCTCACCGCGATCGGCTAGAAGGGAGCGGCAGAGAGCGAACTTGGCTGCGCGGTGGCTGTTGGCCATGAAGCCAAAGTGGCGGATGCGATGGAATCCGTCGGGCAAGGCGTGAAGGAGGAAGCGGCGAATGAACTCGTAGGCCTTGAGCTTCATAACCTTGGTGATGCCGCCCTGACGGTAATCCTTCCATCTAAAGGCGACATGGTCGTCGTCGAGGGTGACGAGGCGGCTGTTGGCAATGGCGACGCGGTGAGTGTAACGCCCGAGATAGGCGAGAACCTGGGCAGGTCCGCCGAACGGCTTCTTGGCATAGACGACCCAGTTGATGTGCCGCATGGCGGTGAGATGAGTAGCGAAGGCCGTGGGTTCGGCGAGATGCGCCAGATCGCCGAAGAAGCCCAGGGCGCCGGCGTCGAAGGCAGCCTTCAGGCGTTCGAGAAACAGGCGTCTGAAGAGCCGGGAGAGCGGCTTGACTGGCAGGAAGAAGGTCGCCCGGCCTGCCACCCACTGCGTGCCGTCGGAGGAGAGGCCGCCGCCTGGAACGACGCAATGAACATGGGGATGATGCGTCAATGCCTGCCCCCAGGTATGCAGGACGGCGACGAGGCCTATCTCGGCACCAAGCCTGCGCGGGTTGGAGGCGAGCATCATCATCGCCTCGGCGGCCGCCTTGAACAGGATGGCGTAGACGGCGGCCTTGTTCTGGAAGGCTATCATTGCGATCGGCGCCGGCAGCGTGAAGACGACGTGGAAGTAGGGAACCGGAAGAAGTTCGGCCTCACGCGCGGCGAGCCAGGCCGCACGGGCCGGTCCCTGGCACTTGGGACAGTGCCGGTTGCGGCAGGAGTTGTAAGCAATACGTGTCATGCCGCAGTCGTCGCAGGCCTCGACGTGGCCTCCGAGCGCCCCCGTCCGACACGCCGTGATCGCGCTCATCACGCGCCGTTCGACACGGCCGAGATGGCCCGCGTGCGCATGGCGATAAGCATCGCCGTGGCGGCGCAGGACATCGGCGATCTCGATGACGGGCCTGTTCGGACCAAAGCCGGCGCGGGTCACGGCGCGCGTCTCAACGCCCCTTCATCCGGGCGGCGTTACCTCAAGCGACAGGCGATCGAACGGGCTCTGCGTCGCCCGGATCGTATGGGTGGCAACCTGGGTGTAGCGCGCCGTCGACGACAGATTGCTATGCCCGAGCAGGACCTGGATAATCCGGATATCGGTTCCGTTCTCCAGAAGGTGCGTTGCGAAGCTGTGGCGCAGCGTGTGCATCGTGACCCGCTTGGTCAGACCCGCAGCTTTGACTGCCGACCGGCAGGCGGAATGCAGCACGGTTGGATCAATCGGATGATCCTCATCACGACCGGGAAATAGATAATGCTGCGGCCGGGCGAGCCGCCAATAGGTGCGCAGGATGCCGAGCAACTGTGGTGACAGCATCACATTGCGGTCCTTCGCCCCCTTCCCGTGGCGTACCTCTATGACGCCCCGCGCGCTGTCAATGTCCTCGACCCGCAGCCCCGCGACCTCCGAGGCCCTGAGCCCTGCCGCATAGGCGGTCGTGAGTGCGGCGCGGCTCTTCAGGCTCGACACCGCTTCGAGAAACTGCACGACCTCGTCGGCGCTCAAAACGACCGGCAATTTGTGAGGTTCCCGTGCGTAAGGAATGCGCTCCGGGATGAGCGCCTGGCCGAGCGTGACGCCGTAAAAGAAGCGCAAGGCGCACACGATCTGGTTGAGCCCCGGCCACGAAATACCGGTCGACACCAGGTGAACCTGGAAAGCGCGGACGTCTTCCAGTTCCAACTGGTCCGGCGACCGCCCAAAATATCGACTGAACTTCAAAACCGCGCTGATGTAGGATCGTTGCGTCGCTGGCGACAAATTGCGGACTGTCATATCCTCAATCATGCGACGGCGAAGAGGGCTCATCTTCTGGGTCATCTGATAACCTCCTGGCTGAGTGGTGGGCTGCAACACCCACATCATCTCAGGCAGGAGGCTCTTCGCGCGACCTCGCCGTCCCGCCGCGGTAGCGGCTTCGTTCAATCCCTATGGATATTGGGTTTTCGAGGTTTCCTAAGGTGGTTAGATCGGGCATCATTTTCCGATGGCCAACTCATCGAAGCGACAGCGGCGCCTGTGGGACACGTACACGTTCCCCGGCTTTCGCCCCCAACCCACGGTGCGCGGTGT
>CAMDOZ010000219.1 GCA_945903705.1 Fidelibacterota bacterium
CTTCCAGTTCGATGGGACGCTTGCCAATCATGGCCTTGATGCGCCGGATCTTCTCGACCTGGCTCGCGATGAAGGATTGCCCGCCGAAGCCGGGGTTCACGCTCATCACCAGGACGAGATCGAGCCGGTCGAGCACATATTCGATCACGTTCTCCGGCGTCGACGGATTGAGCGACACGCCCGCCTTCTTGCCCAGGGATTTGATGACCTGCAGCGAGCGATCGAGATGAGCGCCCGCTTCGGCGTGCACCGTGATGATGTCGGAGCCCGCTTCGGCAAAGGCCACGATATAAGGGTCGACGGGCTGGATCATGAGGTGGACGTCGAGCACTTTCTTTGTGTGCGGACGCAGAGCCTTCACCACCATCGGACCGATGGTGAGATTGGGCACGAAATGCCCGTCCATGACGTCGACGTGGATGTAATCGGCACCGGCTTCGTCGATCGCGCGCACTTCTTCGCCCAGTTTGGCGAAGTCGGCGGAGAGGATGCTGGGCGCGATCTTGACCGACATGGTGCTCCTAGAGCCGCTTCTTGGCGGCCGCGACGACCGCGTCGGATGTGATGCCGAAGTGCTTGTAGAGATCGGGCGCCGGCGCCGACGCGCCGAACCCCGGCATGCCGATCACCGTACCTTGCGGACCGACGTAGCGTTCCCATCCGAAGGCGCTGGCCGCTTCAACGGCGATTTTCACCGTACCCTCACCCAAGACGCTTGAACGGTAGGACGGGGCCTGCGCATCGAACAGCTCCCACGAGGGCAGCGAGACGACGGCGGCGGCGATGCCGTCCGCCTTCAGTTTCGCGCGCGCGTCCATGGCAAGGCTGACTTCCGAACCGGTGGCGATGAGGGTCACTTGGCGTTTGCCTTCGGCCTCCGCAAGGACATAGCCGCCCTTGGCGGAAAGATTTTCGTCCGTATGCGCGGTGCGCAATGTGGGCACGCCCTGGCGCGTGAGCGCCAGGATCGAGGGCTTCTCGGCGGCGACCGCGAGGGCCCAGCACTCCGCCGTCTCGACCGTATCGCACGGACGCATGACAAGGAGATTCGGAATGGCGCGGAGGCTCGCGAGATGTTCGACCGGCTGGTGTGTCGGACCATCTTCCCCGAGACCAATGGAATCATGGGTCATGACGTAGATGACGCGCTGACCCATGAGCGCGGAAAGCCGAATGGACGGGCGGCAGTAATCGGTGAACACCAGGAACGTGCCGCTGAAGGGAATGATTCCGCCATGAAGCGCCAGGCCGTTCATGGCCGCGGCCATGCCGTGCTCACGCACGCCGTAATAGACGTAGCGGCCGGAGAAATCCGAGGCCGTGATCGGCCCCATGCCGGCGGCCTTGGTGTTGTTGGATCCGGTAAGGTCGGCGGAGCCGCCGATCATTTCCGGGACGGCTTTGGTGAGCGCATCGAGCACTGTCTGCGAAGACTGACGCGTCGCAACTTTCGGCGCCTCGGCGGACGCCTTCTTCTTGACGTCGTTGATCGCCTGCATCCATCCGTCCGGCAGCTTGCCGGCCGTCACGCGGTCGAATTCCTTCTTCTTCGCCGGATCGAGGGCGCCCACGCGCTTGTTCCACGCGGCGGCTGCGGCTGCGCCTCGGGCTCCCGCCGCACGCCATGCAGCAAGGATGTCCGCCGGCACGACAAACGGTTCGTGCATCCAGGAAAGCTTTTCACGTGCGCCCTTGATCTCGGCATCGCCGAGGGCCGAGCCGTGCGTCTTCGCCGTACCGGCTAGGGTCGGCGCGCCGTAACCGATGGTCGTCTTGCAGGCGATCATGGCCGGCCTATCGCTGGCTTGCGCAGCCTTGATTGCCGCGGCCACGGCTTCGGGATCGTGGCCGTTCACTTGCCAGGTATTCCAGCCGCTAGCCTGGAAGCGTTTGCACTGATCGTCGGAGACCGTAAGGCTGGTGGGCCCGTCGATGCTGATGCTGTTGTCGTCGAACAGGACGATCAGCTTGCTAAGCTTGAGGTGCCCGGCGAGCGAAATGGCTTCGTGGCTGATGCCTTCCATGAGGCAGCCGTCGCCGGCGACGACGTAGGTGGTGTGATCGACGACATCTTTGCCGAAACGCGTGGCCAGCAGTCGCTCGGCGAGCGCCATGCCGACGGCATTCGCAAGCCCCTGCCCCAGGGGGCCGGTCGTCGTCTCGGCCGCCGAGGCATGTCCGTACTCCGGATGGCCGGCGGTGATGGCGCCGAGCTGGCGGAAATTCTTGATCTGTTCGATCGTCATGTCCGCGTAGCCGGTGAGGTACATGAGGCTGTAGAGCAGCATCGAGCCGTGACCGGCCGAAAGCACGAAGCGGTCGCGGTCGGGCCAGCGCGGTTGGCTCGCATCGAACTTCAGGAAGCGCGTGAAAAGCACGGTGGCGACGTCGGCCATCCCCATCGGCATGCCGGGGTGGCCGCTATTGGCCTTCTGCACCGCGTCCGCCGAGAGGAACCGAATCGCATTCGCCATCGAATCGTGGCTGACGGCTGCGGCGGCGTTCGGGGCATCCTTCATTGAATTTCTATGCTTTTCAAAGGGTTAAATATGCGCGGCCCAGCGGGCGTGTGTCACGCTTGTGACGGACGGACGGGGAGTTTGCAAGTCCGAATTCCACCCCTCCGGGATGGGCAAGACGTGCGTTAAAGCACGCGTTCCTGGACTTGAATGCTGTCTTCGAGCTCGGGCGTGTAGAGCTGGTAATTGGCCTTGCCCTGGCGCTTGGCGTGATACATCGCGACGTCGGCATTGTGCAGAAGCTGGCTGGCGCTCGAGGCCTGCGCCGGCAGGAGCGAGATGCCGATCGAGGCCGAAACGCGGCCCTCGCGCCCGCCTAGATCAAAAGGCTCGGTCAGAGATTTGATGATACGGGAAGCGACGATGGCGGCCGCCTCGAAGTTGTCGATGAGCGGCATGATCACGGTGAATTCGTCGCCGCCGAGCCTTGCCACGGTATCCGCTTCGCGGACGCATTTTTCGAGGCGGCGTGCGGTCGACTTCAGAAGGAGATCGCCGGCGTCGTGGCCCAAAGTGTCGTTGATGGCCTTGAAACCGTCGAGATCGATGAACATCAAGCCCACACTGGTCTTGGCGCGCTTGCCTTCCAGCACCCGGCGGGTGAGACGGTCCATGAACAGCGTCCGGTTCGGAAGGCCCGTGAGCTGATCGTAGTTAGCTTGATAGATGATCTTCTCTTCGTCCAGTTTACGCTGCGTCACGTCGGAGACGATCGCGACATACTGCTGGATGACGCCCGCTGAATCGCGCACGGCCGTTACCGAGATGCGGGCCGCGTAGCGACGGCCGGTCTTGCTCTTGCACCACTGTTCCCACTGCGCGTCTTCGATGCCTTCTTCGACCGGAGCGGCGCCGTCGGCTCCTTGGGCGCCGCTGTTGAGGATAGCCGCCATCGGCTGGCCGACGATTTCCGCTTCCTCGAGATTCGTGATTCGGCGATAGGCCGGATTGCTCTTGGTCACGCGGCCCTTGGCATCGGCGACGATGAGGCCTTCGGGACTGTATTCGAAGACCGCGCCGGCGAGGCGAAGTTCGGCTTCCGCGCGCCGTCGCTCGGTGACATCGCGGAACGTGATGACATATCCGA
>CAMDOZ010000220.1 GCA_945903705.1 Fidelibacterota bacterium
CAACGCTGAAACATTGCCGCAATCGGTCATCCGCTTGACCGCTGCGACCTTGAACTCCTGGTCCCTAACGACGTGGTTCTTCGGCATCAGTCCTCTCCTTGCGAGAACTGTAGCTAAATTACCGTGTCTCAGAAAAAGGGTTCACTCCACATCCACGCGACAAACGCGACACGCGACAAATCCCGAAAAAGGTATGGCCGATGAAAGCTTTAGAGGGTTTTCGCGTCACGCGACATTGCGCGACATCACGCGACATATTCGCCTCATGACATGAAACCGCGGCACCGGCCGGCGCTCGACGCCGCAGTTGGTCGGACGAGATTCACGATGTCAAACAGCCCGCCTTCGCTAAAGCTACGGCGGGGCGAGCCCGTCGATAACGCCAAAACAAAGGCAGCCTAATTGTCCCTATTTTAGGGATTTTGTCAACATTTTATGTTCGCCCGAAGAACTGCCTACCATTGCATGGAGGCGTAAACTGAATGGGAGTTCGAATCCCCTATGGCACCCCCATTCCCCTACGAACCTAGGCACCAAAATTGAGACGCCTATGACCGCCGAGCGAGATAGCAGTATCGAAGATGTCCTGGCCCGGTTGCGCCTTTCGGCGCGGGGTTGGATCGTAGTTGACCACTGGGACGGAGACCGGTGCGCGGTTGGCGTGGCCGCCGAAAATCGGCCCCGACAGCTCGTCTACATCTCGACCTTCAATAGGAAGGCCAATCGGTATTATTTCGAATGTGAGGCCCCGACAGGGGATAATCCGACCGACTTCAAGACGACCGACGAGGGAGAAGTCGATTTCACCGCGTTGGTAGCGGTGATGGAGAAACATCTGGGGTCGAAGTGAGGACTAGCGTCCAGTGGTGCCCATCTTCGTCACCTATGGCACCCCCATTCCCCAACAAAGCTGGGCGCCGATGGCCGCCCCCGTCCCGCCGCTCGATCCGCCGGGCGAGCGCGAGGGATCGTAAGGGTTACGGGTGAGACCGGTGTAGGAGGCGATGTTGGTGATCCCGTTGGCGAGCTCGTGCATGGTCGTCTTGCCAAGGATGATCGCGCCCGCGGCCTTCAGCCGTTTCACCGCGAAGGAATCAGCCGCCGATTGATAGGTCGCAAGGGCGATGGACCCATTTGACGTGGGCATGCCGAGGGTTTCGTAGTTGTCCTTCACCAGCACGGGAATGCCGTGGAGGGCCCCACGCAGCTTCTTGCGGCCGCGGTCCTTGTCCAGTGCGTCGGCCTCCTCCAGCGCTTTCGGATTGAGTGTCACGACGGAATTGAGCTTTGGGCCGGCATGGTCATAGGCCTTGATGCGCGCGAGGTAGCCTTCGACGAGCTGGCGCGACGTCGCCTCCCCGGACGAGAGGGCGTCCTGCAGGTCGACAATGGATTTCTCATACACGTCGTAAGCGTGTGCGCCCGACGAGAAGGCGCTTGCGATCAAAAGAACAAGAACGCACTTGAATGAGAGCGAGAGTTTCATGGCAGCACCCCACATCTTTCCCCACCCAAAGTGATAGGCCGAAAAACGCGATGCGGGAAGCCTAAGGGACCGGGGCGGCTCTACGCGAACGCGAGTTCGTAGGTAAGACCGGTTTCCGACTTGCCGCCGATGCCCCGCTGGGAGCTGAAGTAGAGGCGCTTGCCGTCGGGGCTGAAGGCAGGACCTGCGATCTCGGAGTTATCGTGGCCTTGGAGGGTGACGAGGGCATAGGGTTTATAGTCGCGGCCGAGGGCTACGATCTGCATATCCCCGCCGTCCTCGGCGATGAGCAACTCGCCGCTCGGGCTGACCTCGATATTGTCGACCCCGCGCAAGATCGGCGTCGCCGTGGCAGCGGCGTCGTAGATCACCGCGATCTCGCCGGTCGCTAACGTGTAGGACCAAACGCGATTGTCGCCCTTGGTGGTGAAGAAGATCTTCCCCTCGGTGTGAACGATGCCTTCGCCGCCTTTGAAGATCGCCGCCCCCGGGATTTGCTTGCGCATCGGGGCGCTGACGCCCGAGGGATCCGGCACAGCCGTCCATGTCAGGCGATCGCCACTGGACACGGCGACCTCGAGGCGGCCGCTCGACAAGTCACCGGAGGACTGCGGCACGAAGCGATAAAGACACCCGTCGGGCCGGTCCTCGGTGAGATAGCAGATACCGGTGACGGGATCGATCGCCGCCGCCTCGTGATTGCATGCGCCGAGTCCGGGCCGCACGACGGCTGATCCTTTGCCGGAAGGGTCACACTCATAGACGAGCCCAACGTCGCCGTTCTCCTCGCAGGAGAGCCACGTTCCCCACGGCGTCTTTCCGCCGGCGCAATTGACGCTGGTGCCTTGCAGGATGGAATAACTGTCGACGACATTGCCGCCGGCGTCGAAGCGCAGCGCGCCGGCGCCGCCGCGCTTGCGCCCCATCTCACTGTTGGAGACGTAGATCCATCCGCCGTCCGGTGCGCCGAAGCAGGCGCCGCCATCGGGCGCCGCATGCCAGAGATAGGGCCCGCCGGCGACGGCGGGCTTGCCGGTTTCCGCGACAATGCGCAGGCGCGTGCCGTGCGGGATCGCCGCGCGAAGAGTCTCGTCGAAGATCATCGGAACGTCGGCGCGGGCGCGGCGCGCGCCACCGGCGAATGAGAGGCTCGCCATAACGGCGAAGAGATTGTGCACGAACTGCCTGCGGCCCAGCATGGTGTCCCCCAACAAAACGCGCACATCCTAGTGGCATCCTGGCGCAGGTTCCGTGACATCTCAACGACAACGCGTGAAATGGAGCACCTCTACACGCATAACGGACTCAGCACGGAAACCCGCATAAAGACTATATAAAATAAGCACAACTTAATCGCGTAGAGTCCCCGTCTCCGCCATCATCCTACAGTTTCGAATCTTTTTGAATCACACCGTACGGTAGCGATTCACCAGAAAAATCCAGATTCGGAGCGAAACGGGTGCAACCCCTGCAACCCGCCCGCGCGGGGAGTCGTTGCTAAGGCGCATGTACTTCCCGGAAGCGGGGAGAACACAAACCTAGAGTTCAACAGAAGGAGGGACTCATGATTGCTCGTTTTTGTGCTGCTCATCTCGGCCTGGCCCGCGATGAGAAGGGGGCTACTGCGATCGAGTACGGAATGATCGCCGCGCTGATCGCCGTCGTCATCATCACAACCATCACGACGGTTGGTACCGAACTGCTTGCGGCGTTCACGTCCGTCGCGAACGGTCTCTAATCTCGAGACCAGAGCCCGGGGAAGAGACGGCGCGGGTCGCCCCTCTTCCCCGGCACTGGTTGCCGCGGAACGCAGCAGCCAAAAGACCGGCGGCGCTTTCATCCGAAAGATGAAACGTGAGGGGGCCATGTTCATTTTATCCGGACTCGCTTTCGCGAGCCTTTTGATCGCCGCGGCGGTAACCGATATCCGCGGCACCCGAATTCCCAATTCGATTACCGGCGCGCTTGTGCTGGTGTTCATCGTTTCCTGCGCGTTCGGGCTCCATCGGCCGCTCGCGCCGCATCTCATCGCCTTCGCCATGGCCTTCGTGTTCGGCGCAGCGCTGTTCTTCGGGCGGCTGTGGGGCGGTGGCGACGCCAAGCTGCTGGCCGCCATC
>CAMDOZ010000221.1 GCA_945903705.1 Fidelibacterota bacterium
GGGCAGGCGGCCATCGCCGGAGCCGAGGTCATAAACGACATCGTTGGGCCCGACACCGCCCATGGTGAGCATGGATTTCACCACCGGCGCTGGCGTCGGCACATACGGTGCATCCAATTCGACGGCCGGTGCGGGCGCGACTTGCGCCATCGCGTCGCCCGCGGCCAGAAGAAGAATGCCGATGAGGCCAAAGCTGCGGATCATGTGAAGGGCTCGATTCAATGTGTGCGTGAACATGTGCACATTGTCACCACGGGCGAATAAGGGCCTGCAAGGCTTTTGTTACGCGCTCGCGCGATCCGCCGTCTCGCCCGGGCGGGCGGCTGCGATCCATCGGCCGATGCTTGCGGCTTCGGCCGCGGCATCTTCCTTCGTTCGCGCGGGCGGATCGCCGTGGAGCGGCGCACCTTCCATGACATGCGCACAAATCCGGTCGAGCATGGCGTCGCGGCCCGGCGCGAGGGCGTCCCTGGACTCGAAGTTCATTTCGCCCATGTACCAGTCGCTCTGCTTCACGAGTGGGAAAGGGAAGGAGTAGCGAAAGAAGGCAAGCGCCCCGAACCGCCAGGCAGCGCGGGCGAACGTGAGCGGATCGGGTGTGTCGCCGTGTGCTAAGTTTTCGAGCAGTCGGTCGTAGTCGGCCGGACTCGACGGTGTCAGAAGGCAGGGCTGCATGCTGAGCTCCGGCGATCCGCTGCGCACCACGGGTTTTCCGAGGGCCGCCATCTCGAGGCCGATCGTGCTGTGCCAGGTCAACCCCACCGCTGCCAGCGCGGCGAGGTTATAGCTGTTGAGCTGCTCGTCGCTGCGCACGAGGCGGACATTCTCGGGCAGTGAGCCGGCCAGGCCGTCATAGAAGGCGAGCTCTTGCGGATTGCTGGCGAAGGAACGCCGGCTTCCGCTGTTAGGATGAACGCGGATCACAAGTTGGGTTTCAGGATGCCGGCGCGCGAATGCGATGGAGGCGAGCACCCAATCGTCGTGAGTCTGGAAGACGCCGTCTTTGAGACCGGTGCCGACCATCTCGTCGAGGTTTGACGTAAATAGGGCCCACACCGGCCGCGCCGGATCGAGGCGCAAGGCGGCTCTCGTCTCTTCTGCCTTCTCCGAGCCGACGATGAAGGCGACAGAGTCTTTTTGACCCTGCCAGCGCTCCCTGAAGAGAGTGCCGAGCGCGCCGATTTCCGCGTCCGTGAGGGGACCGTCTTGCCACGCGTCCCAGAGCGCGAGGAGGCCGCGGGAGTCGATGCACTGCCGGTTCTCGAACAAGGTCAGGTGCCCCGGCACGACACCGCGTTCCTCCACCAGCGTTCGGATGCCGCGGAGTTTTCCGAGTTCCAGTGCCGTGCGCATGGGCCCCATGCGGCCGTTAAAGAGGAGGAGGAAGTCCGGCTTCTCTTCGTCGAGCAGTCGCGTGAGGCCGACGGCGGCGAGGCGACCGCTATAGAGATAGCTTGCGAAGATCGCCGCGACCTGCGGGTCGTTCATGTCGAGTATGTTGTGGCGCAAATGTTTGTGCACGCTCGAGCTTACCCAGTCGCCGATGGGCCAATCTCCGAAACGAGCGGTTGCGAGATCCGGCGGGCGAAACCCATGCGCCCAGGCGGCGGCGTCGCTGAAGTCCTTGGTGGTCAGCCAGCGGCCAAGCCAGCGATAGGGCAAGCCCCACGCGGCGAGACGCGCCGCCACCGATGACTGACAGATGAGACAGGCGTTCGCGGGTTTTTTCGCCGGCGCGCCGTTGGCAGGCTGCAGAACGTCACAATCGCTGAAGACGCCATCGCACGTGACGTAAGTGACCGAGCACCCGCGTTGGCGAAGTGCCTGCAGGATTGCGACCTGCCGCGCGCTATGGATCGACCACGTCGTATAGGGCGCGAAGCAGACGATATGCGGCGGACGCTGAAGGGGCACGGGCGAAGCTTTCGTAGCCGGCGATCTCCGCCAAGCTACTTTAGATTCGCCCGGTGCCGTAATTCCAAATTACGCCGCCGCGCGTTCCAACTCGGCGATGTCGATCTTCTTCATCTTCATCATGGCCGCCGCGGCGCGTTGCGCCCGCGCTGGATCCGGATCGCGCAGAAGCTGGACCAGCGCACGTGGCGTGATCTGCCAGGAAACGCCGAATTTGTCCTTGAGCCATCCGCACTGCTGCTCGCTGCCGCCGTCGGCGGTCAACCCGGCCCAGAGGTGATCCACCTCTGCTTGGGTTTCGACGTCGACCATGAACGAGACGGCTTCCGTCAATTTGAAGTGCAGGCCGCCGTTAAAGCAATGGAACCTAAGACCTTCGATCTCGACGGTGCCGCTTTGAACGCGGTCGCCGACGCGCCGGACGCTCACGACCTTCGCGTTCTTGAACACTTTGGCGTAGAGGTTCATGGCCGCTTCGGCCTGGTCGTTGAACCAGATAAACGGTGTGATCTTTTGCATGCTGTCTCCTCGGGTTGGCATTACGTCCCTAGGACGTCCGGGAATGCCTCCCGCCGACAGCTACAGAAAAAAACCCTAACACCTTGACACCTATCAGGATTTCTAAACTACGCTATAGCGCGTTACATGCCTTAGTCTCCCGACCGGCCCGCTTTTCCTATAAGATGTGCGACCCTTTAGACGCGACAGGATGACCATGCGTTCCTTTGTGCGATGCACCGCCGGTGCTTTCATGCTCGCCTTCGCGGCCGGTACGGCGGGCGCTGCTCCCGCGGACCCGCGGCACTTTGAGAGCGAGGAGATGCCGACCGGATTCCAGGTGGTGGCAACCGAGCTGGAAGGTCCGGTATTCGCCGATCCGAACGGTCGAACGCTCTACACTTGGCCACTCAACAAGATTCGCAACGGCGATATCGGTGAAGTGAAGGGCAAGTCGCCGACCTGCAGCGACGAAGTCCAGCGCACCACCTCCGGATACATGAGCCCCTATCCGGGCGGATTCGAACTTCCCGAACTGGAGAAGCGTCCGTCATGTACCCAGGAGTGGCCTCCTGTGATCGCCGCGCCCGGCGCGGAACCGGTCGGCAAGTTCGCGATCATCGAAGGTCCGGGCGGACGCCAGCAGTGGAGCTATGACGGCTATCCTCTCTATACGTCGGTGCGTGATCAGCAGCCCGGCGATGTGCTCGGCTCAGCCGGGCGTCAGACCGGCGGCGGCGACGGCGGTGTCTATCGCGTCGCAATACGACCCAAAGCCGGCGTGCCTCCGGCCTTTGGCGTTTTCACCGTGCAGCTCGGCCGGCTCATTGCTCTGACCAACGGCTATTCGATCTACACGTCGGACCGCGACGGCGCTCACAAGTCCAATTGCGATGCCACCTGCCAAAAAACGTGGCGCCCGGTTTCGGCCGGCGTGATCGCGCAAGCGAACGGCGATTGGACGGTGTTCGAGCGTGCACCGGGCCTCAAGCAGTGGGCCTACAAAGGCAAGCCCGTGTACACCCACGTCCGCGACGATAAAGAACGCAGCTATCAAGGCGGCGACGTGTCGGGGTGGCATAACGTCTGGATGCAGCTCGCTCCGGCGGCGCCCGCAGGTTTCACCGTGCAAGACACCCATACCGGCCAGGTCCTGGCGTCGCCCAACGGCAAGACGATCTACTT
>CAMDOZ010000222.1 GCA_945903705.1 Fidelibacterota bacterium
GGTGCGCGCCGGGCTCGTGGCCGAACTCGCGGCGGCGTCGGGCGCAAAAGGTATGGTCGGCGGCCCGATGCTCGACCTGATGTCGGAAAGCCGCACTCTCGGCCAGGCGGAACTCTCGCGCCTGCAGGATATGAAAACCGGCTGCCTCATCGCGGCGTCGTGCCGCCTGGGCGCGATCCTGGGCGGTGCCGGCGAACGCGACCGGGATGCGCTCGGCGCCTACGGGATCGCCATGGGGCTCGCGTTTCAGATCGCGGACGATGTGCTGGATGTGGAATCTTCCGCAGCCGTTACGGGCAAGGCCACCGGCAAGGACGCCGCGGCGGGAAAAGCGACTTTTGTGTCCCGCCTGGGGCTTGAAGGTGCTAAGACTTACGCCCGCGAACTGGCCGAAACGGCATCGCGCCACCTTGCGTCTTTCGGCGAGCGGGCGAGTGTCCTGCGGCAGGCGGCCTTCTTCGCCGTAGAGCGGCGGTCTTAGTTCTGTTCTTGCGCGAGTCCTCGCATGTCTATATCCGTCGCCCCCCAAACCCCACTTCTCGACCGTGTCGCGTCCTCCCGGGACCTGCGCAATCTTTCCGTCGAGCAACTGAAGCAGCTTTCAGATGAGCTGCGCGCCGAAACGATCCATCAGGTCTCGCGCACCGGCGGCCATCTTGGCGCCGGTCTCGGTGTGGTCGAACTCACGGTCGCCCTGCATCACGTGTTCGAGACGCCGAAAGACCGCCTGATCTGGGACGTCGGTCATCAGTGCTATCCGCATAAAATTCTGACCGGCCGGCGCGACCGCATGTCGACCATCCGGCACGAGCACGGGCTCTCCGGTTTTACGCTCCGGACCGAGAGCGAATACGATCCGTTCGGTGCGGGCCACAGCTCCACATCGATTTCCGCCGGCCTCGGCATGGTCGTCGCGCGTGATCTCGCCGGCGACGATCGTCATGTGATCGCCGTCATCGGCGACGGCGCCATGAGTGCCGGCATGGCCTATGAGGCCATGAACAACGCCGGCAGCCTGCGCAGCCGGCTGATCGTGATCCTCAACGACAACGATATGTCCATTGCGCCTCCCGTGGGCGCCATGAGCGCCTACCTTTCGCGCCTGTTCTCGTCTAATTCGTATCTCTCGATCCGTCAGGCGCTGAAGCAGATCGCCAAGCATCTGCCGAAATCCATCGAGAATGCCGCGCGCCGGGTGGAAGAATACGGCCGCGGCATGGTCACCGGCGGGACGCTGTTCGAGGAGTTGGGCTTCTACTACGTCGGCCCCATCGATGGTCACCGCATCGACCATCTGGTGCCGGTCTTGCGCAACGTCCGCGACAGCGAAGCCGACGGGCCGTTCCTCATCCATGCCGTGACCAAGAAGGGCAAAGGCTATCCTCCCGCGGAAGCCTCGGCTGACAAGTATCACGGCGTCACCAAGTTCGACGTAGTGTCGGGTACTCAGTCCAAGGCGGCGGCCAAGGGGCCGTCCTACACCGGCGTCTTTGCAAAGGCCTTGATGGCCGAAGCGGCCGCCGACGAAAAGATCATCGCCATCAACGCGGCCATGCCCAACGGCACGGGCCTCGACAAGTTCGCCGAGAAGTTCCCGAAACGCTGTTTCGATGTAGGCATCGCCGAGCAGCATGCGGTCACCTTCGCGGCCGGGCTCGCGACCGAGGGCTACAAGCCCTTCTGCGCGATCTATTCGACCTTCCTGCAGCGCGCTTACGATCAAGTGGTGCACGATGTGGCGGTGCAGAACCTGCCGGTGCGCTTTGCACTCGATCGCGCGGGCTTTGTCGGCGCCGACGGGGCGACGCATCAGGGCTCGTTCGACCTTGCCTATCTCTCCTGCCTTCCGAACATGACCATCATGGCGGCGGCCGACGAGGTGGAGCTCATGCACATGGTGGCCACTGCGGCCGCCCATGACACGGGGCCCATCGCCGTGCGCTATCCGCGCGGCGAGGGCGTGGGCCTGGCGCTGCCGGACCGCGGCACGCCGCTCGAGATCGGCAAGGGCCGGATTTTACGCGAAGGGACGAAGGTCGCACTTCTCAGCCTTGGCACGCGTCTTGCTGACTGCCTCAAGGCCGCCGACGACTTGGCTGCAAGGGGCCTGTCGACAACCGTGGCCGATGCGCGCTTTGCCAAGCCCCTCGACGCCGCGCTCATCGAAAAGCTCGCCCGCACCCACGACGTGCTGGTGACGGTGGAGGAGGGCTCTTCCGGTGGTTTCGGCGCAAGCGTGCTTCAGAATCTTGCCGCTTCGGGCCGCCTCGACCAGGGCCTCAAGATTCGCACGCTTTGCATGCCCGATCGTTTCTTCGAGCACGCCAAGCCCGAGGATCAGTTGCAGGACGCTGGGCTCACCGCGCCTTCGATCGTGCAAGCCGCCCTGACGGCCCTGGGTGTCGTCGGCATCGCCGGCGAGAAACCCGCCCGCGCCTGACGCCGTGCCTGAAAAGCTTCGTCTCGATCAGCTTCTCGTCGACCGCGGCCTTGTCGAGAGCCGTACCAAGGCGCAGGCCCTCATCATGGCGGGCCTGGTTTATGCGGGCGAACAGAAGCTCACCTCTGCGGGCGCTAAGCTGAATGTCGAAACCGCGCTGACCTTGCGTGGTCAGGATCATCCGTGGGTCTCGCGCGGTGGTCTCAAGCTCGATCACGGTCTCAAACACTTCGGCTTCGACGTCAAAGGGTGCACGGCTGTCGACGTGGGCGCATCCACGGGCGGGTTCACCGACGTCTTGCTCACCTACGGCGCCTCCAAGGTCTTTGCGGTGGACGTTGGTTATGGGCAACTCGCGCACAAGCTTCGCACCGATCCGCGGGTGGTGGTGCTGGAGCGCACCAATGCGCGCGCGCTCGACCGCGCGGTCGTTCCCGATCCCGTCGGCGCCGTCGTCTGCGATGCGAGCTTCATCGGCTTGCGTACTGTTCTTCCCGCGGCACTGGCGCTGACATCAAAGGACGCCTGGCTCATCGCGCTGATCAAGCCTCAGTTCGAAGTGGATAAGGACCGCGTGGGCAAGAAGGGCGTCGTGCGCGATCCGGCGCTCCATGAGGAGGTCTGTGCGACCATCTCGGGATGGCTCGCGGAGCAACCGGGCTGGACCGTCGCCGGGGTCGAAAAGAGCCCCATCACCGGCCCGGAAGGGAACGTCGAGTTCCTAATCGGGGCCCGACGGAGTTAGGTCGCTTCCGGCTCAGGGCCGGGAACTATTTGAAAGGGCGGGAACTTTCCGTCCGTCATGGCGTTCTGCAAGGTCGGGGTTGGGTTACACAGCCCGAAAAATTAGAACGGCTAAGCCGTTTGGGAACCACGTCTAGCGATGAATATCACGCTCGATACCGCAGATACCTTCCTGGCCACTGTGGCCGGAGGGGATCTCCGCGACCCCGCATACTTTCCCGAGGTCTTGGGAGAGGTGGACGCCCCGATCTATGTCACGGACGAAGAGGGATTCGTCACCTATTTCAATCGCGCCTGTGTTGGCTTCTCCGGCCGTGAGCCCGCCGTCGGAAAGGACCGCTGGTGC
>CAMDOZ010000223.1 GCA_945903705.1 Fidelibacterota bacterium
TGCATGTATCACGACCAGGCCTTGATCCCGCTCAAGACCATCGATTTCGCGGGCGGCGTCAACCTAACCTTAGGATTGCCTTTCGTGCGCACATCCCCGGACCACGGCACGGCTTTCGACATCGCTGCCGCGGGCATTGCCGACCCAACCAGCCTTCTCGCCGCGCTTCGCACAGCCGGGGCCATCGCCGCGCGCCGAGCCGCATCCGGTCCCGGGGCAAGATGAATACCGCCGACACTCTTCCTCCCTTGCGCGACGTTATCGCCCGTCACGGATTGATCGCCAAAAAATCGCTGGGTCAGCATTTTCTCCTGGATCTCAATCTAACCGCCCGCATCGCCCGTTCGGCCGGCGACCTCACCCGCGGCACGACCATCGAAATCGGCCCCGGTCCGGGCGGTCTCACACGGGCGCTTCTGGCGGAAGGTGCCGAGGTTGTCGCAGTTGAAAAGGACGCGCGCTGCCGTGACATATTGGCCGAGCTCGCGGCCGCCTATCCCGGCCGTTTGGTCATCATCGAGGCCGATGCCCTGGAGGTCGATCCGGCCGCCCTCGGTGATAGCCCAAGGCGAATCGTTGCGAACTTGCCCTATAACATCGGCACCGAACTCTTACTCCGCTGGCTGCGAAACGCATCCGCATTCGAGTCTTTCACGCTGATGTTCCAGACCGAAGTCGCGGCGCGCATAGCCGCTCCGGCCGATACCCGGGCTTTCGGCCGTCTCAGCGTCATTGCCCAGTGGCTTTGTGAAACCGAGACACTGTTCCACGTCAACCCTCGCGCCTTCACGCCGCCGCCGCAGGTGCAGTCAACGGTCGTGCGTATGACGCCGCGCTCAAATCCCATTCCCGCGCGGCGCGCGACTCTGGAACGGGTGACGGCAGCGGCCTTTGGGCAGCGTCGAAAAATGTTGCGACAGAGCCTGCGTGCGGTAACCGCCGACACCGAAGGGCTATGCCGCGCCACTGGCGTCGATCCGACGGCCCGCGCCGAGACGCTTTCGATCGAGCAGTTTTGTGCCTTGGCGAACGCGGTGGATGACGGCCAACGCTAGAGCGGGCAGCGATTATTCGGAATCATACTGCTCGCTCTAACTATTTGTGGTCGCATCGTTCCGCGCGCGAAGGCGCGCAATTGCTCAGTGCCGGCCTTCGCCGGCGCGAAAACCGCTTGCCACTTCTCGGCACGATGCTCTAACTCTCGCTCCGCAGTCCGTTGACGAAGTCAGCAAGCCCGACCTGACGTTCTCGGCGCAGGCGTTCCGTCGTCAATATGGACTTGACCTGTGCGATGCTCTCGTCAACATCCCGATTGATCACGATATATTCATATTCCGGCCAATGACTCATCTCGTCGGAAGCGCGCGCCATGCGCTTACGCATGACGTCTTCGCTGTCCTGAGCGCGTCCACGCAAACGCCGCTCCAGCTCGATGATCGAGGGCGGCAAGATGAAAACGCTGACGAGGTCGCCGCGGGCGCTGTCTTTCAGCCGCTTCGTCCCCTGCCAGTCGATATCGAACAGCACGTCTTTGCCGGCCGCAAGCTGGGATTCAACGTAGACCTTCGGCGTGCCATAGTAATTGTCGAAGACCTTGGCGTGCTCGAGAAGCTCTTTGGCCGCAACCATGCGCTTAAATTCAGTTTCGGCAATGAAGTGGTAGTCCTTGCCAGGCACCTCGCCCGGCCGCGGCGCGCGTGTGGTGACGGAAATTGATATGACCAAGTTACCGTCGTCTCGCAGGATTGCCCGCGAAATGGTGGTCTTGCCCGCGCCCGAGGGCGACGACAACACCAGCATCAGGCCGCGTCGTTGAACCTTATTCTCTCTCATGTGACCCTCGCAGCTCGACGGTTGCGCATCCGGGTAGGTTCCACCAGCGCGCCGGCTCCTATTCTATATTCTGAATCTGCTCACGAAACTGATCAATCGTTGTTTTTAGGGCCATACCGATGCGGGTTAGCGCCACATCGGCCGACTTGGAACACAATGTATTCGCCTCGCGATTAAACTCCTGCGACAGGAAATCGAGGCGTCGGCCGCAAGGCTCGCCTTTCACCAGGAGCTCCCGTGCCTGCCCGACATGCGCTGCAAGGCGATCGAGTTCTTCGCGAATGTCGGATTTCACGGCCAAGAGCGCGGCTTCTTGTGCAAGCCGATCGGCGGTGAGCGCGGGGACGGCGCCGGCAAGTTCCTGTACCTGCTGCAGCAACCGGGCCTTCAGAGCTTCGGGCTGAGTTGCGGCCAAGGCACCGGCCTCGGCGCAGAGCGCGGCGATGATGTCGAGATGCCCGGTAATAACCGGCGCGAGGCGATCTCCTTCCTGACGACGCGCTGACCGCAGGGCGCCGAGCGCGGTTTTTAATCCCGCGACCACGGTCAAGTCGCGCGCGGCAATGGTGTCGGCTTCGAGAATTTCCGGAGCCGGGCGACCCTGGGCCAAAGCCATAAGTCCATCGAGGCGAGCAAGCTCGATGCAGTTGCCGAATACCTGCGTGCCGTATTGCGAAGTCTTGCGCCGCGCAAGGTCGATAAGCGCATCCAGAACCGCTTCATCGACGCCGCCTCCGACACTCAACGTATCCGACGTCACGATCAGGGAAAGATTGAGGGAGCCCCGGCTTAAGGCTTCGGCCGCAGCTTGGCGCGCCGGCAGTTCGACCGAATCAAAGCCGTGCGGCACGCGAACACGAACATCAAGATTCTTGCCGTTGACGCTCTTGGCCTCCCACGCCCAAGCGAAGGGGGCCTTCCCGTCAAAACGCCCTTCGGTGCGGGCAAAGCCGGTCATGCTGGTTAGCGCGACAGAAGGCACAGAAACCGTTCCAATTCCGCAAGCGGTTAATTCCAACCCGAGGCATGGTTATATCGGGCACCCGGCGGTTTTCATAGCTTAACGGACGATCCGGCGCCTGCGGCGGACGACCAGGGCGCTGATATTGATTCACGAGCGCCGGACAGCCATGCTAACCGCCATGACATCGGCATATGGCGACTTCAAACATATCCTTATCACCGGCGCCTCGTCGGGCATCGGCGAGGCTTTGGCCCTGGCTTACGCAGGACCCGACATCACCTTGAGCCTTTGCGGCCGCGACACTTCGCGCCTCGCGGCGGTGGCGGGGGCTTGCCGCGCGCGCGGCGCTGAGGTCGACGCATCGACGCTCGACGTCGCCGACCGCGTCGCCATGGCGGCTTGGATTACCGCGCGGGATCGGGCAACGGCGCTGGATCTGGTGATCGCCAATGCCGGCGTCTCCGGCGGCATGGGGGAGACCGCCGACGCAACGCGGCGCATTTTCGCCGTCAACGTGGATGGCGTGCTCAACACCGTCTTGCCGGTCATCGACCTCTTCCGTCCACGGCGGGGCGGCCAGATCGCGCTTGTCAGTTCGCTGGCGTCCTTTCGCGGCTTCGGCGGCGCGCCCGCTTATGGCGCGTCGAAGGCAGCCATCCGTGTCTGGGGCGAAGGTCTGCGGTGCGCGCTGGCAAAGGAGAACATTGGCGTCACCGTCGTC
>CAMDOZ010000224.1 GCA_945903705.1 Fidelibacterota bacterium
CATGGGCATGAGCGTCACGCGTTCGTCCAGCCGATCCACCAAGAAAAACGCCGAGGTGTGCGCGATGACCGCCGAGGCAATCACGTCGCGCCATCGGTGATAGTCGCCGTCGACGCGGCTGACGGCGACTGCGGCGGCCGCCAATTCGGCCGGAAGGCCCCACTCCCATCCATGGCGGTGATGAATGTAGGCCGCACCCGCAAAGGCCCAGGCCGTGTGGCCGGAGGGAAAGGATCTGCGCCCGCCGTTCGGGCGGGTATCGTCGACGGCATACTTAAGCGCGTAGGTAGCGCCGATGGTCACCGCGCCGCTGGCGAGAAGTTGCTTGAGTCCGTTCGTATCGTCCTTGCTGAGCGCGAGAATCGCAGCGCTCGCCGGTAGCGCGTAGCGCGTTACGTCGCCGTAGGTGGTGAAGGTTTCGCCGGCGATGGCCGAAGACAGAGGCAACGCGGGGACGACAACCACCAGCGCAAGTCGAACCAAAACGTCCACGCATCTTTTGCGAAAAGACGGCGGCCCGCCTTTAGCGGGAGCGAGACTGTGAAACCCCATTTGGTAGTAGTGACCGCGAGGCAAAATTCGTGCAACAACCGAACCGGGCATCACTTTAGCCGACCTCGCTTTTTACCTTAGAAACCGGGCGTTTCTGAAGGTTACCGTGCATCGAAAGCCCTTGACTTTACAAGGCTAGCGGAGAGTAATTTATGCGCAATCGAGTATTGGCCTGACGTAGCTAGCACCACCCGTTTCGGCCCTGGGCCCTTTTCCCGGGGGGCGCTCACGAGTCACTACCAACTCTGGTTGTCGGCCGCCGCGCGACGGGCTGCGCGGTACTTCGCGCGAGTGGGCGCAACAACGGAGGCACCAATGGCTTCAGGCACCGTGAAGTGGTTCAACAAGGTCAAGGGTTACGGCTTCATCCAGCCGGGTGACGGCGGAAAGGATGTGTTTGTGCACATCACTGCCGTGGAACGCGCCGGAATGGATACGCTGGTCGAAGGCCAGAAGGTCAACTACGAACTCGTCACCGAGCGCGGTAAGACCGCTGCTGCCAACCTGAAGGCTGGCTAAGACAATATTTTAGCGCGAGCTTAAGCTCGGCTTCCCAATTTAGAGCGGCACCGCCGGCGGGCAGTGCCGCTTTTTCTTTAGGCCTCACGCGCCGGGCCGCCGCCAGTCGTAGGAGCGGGTCACCTCGGCAACGATAAGTTCGTACCACTCGTACCAGGTCGAGCGTCCCTTCTCGCGCGTCGCCGCGTGCTCGCTTTCCATTTTCCAGGCGCGGGCGGCTTCATCGCTCTCCCAATAGCTCACGGTGATGCCCACGCCGTCCGTACCGCGGGCGCTGTGCACGCCGCGGTACCCTGGAAACCTGGCCGCGGCCTCCATCATCGCGGTCGCGGTGGTCCCGTACCCTTCGGGATCGGTTGCCGCGCGCTTGGACACGAAGATAACTGCCACGGTCCCCTTCTCCTTCGTCATCTCACCCCTCCAATTCGATACTGACGGTAACCGCATCTCCGACGCCGACCTTAGCCTTTTTGCGCACATCGGCTTTGATCGGCAGGAGATAGGTGCGCTCCTTGGTTGGAAACAACGAGGTCTTCCAGCGCATGCCCTTGATGGTCACGGCGACCCGCACGGATCCGGTCGGCGAGCGCATCCCTTCGGACAGCGTCTTGATGCCGGCGGCGACGGTCTTCGGGATGGTGACGAAATGCCACGCGGCATTTCCGGACCAGAGCCAGATTTTCACACGCGTCTTCCACTGCATTGCCGAGCCTATAGATATTTGTGCATCCGGAACCAGGCGATGGCATCAGCCAGCGCTTCGTCCACGGGCCTCGCCGAATACCCAAGATCGCGCGCCGCCTTCGCGCTCGAGAAGAACATCCGTTTGCGCGCGAGCTTAAGACCGTCCACGGTCACAAAAGGCTCGCCGGTATTGAACACGCGGGCAAAGAATTCGGCGGCGTAGGCGATGGGCATGATAGCTGCATTAGGAATCTGCACCGTCGGCGGCTTTCTGTTCACATGCGCTGCTATGCGCACGAGGATTTGTTGGAGGGTGAGATTCTCCGCGCCCAGAATATAGCGCTCGCCGACGACACCTTTGTCGTGCGCGAGAAGGTGGCCGCGCGCGACGTCATCCACATGAACGATGTTCAGCCCGGTGTCGACGAAAGCCGGCATGCGTCCCGCCGCGGCTTCGAGGATGGTACGCCCCGTCGGTGTCGGCTTGACGTCCCGCGGGCCGACCGGCGCCGTCGGATTGACGATAACGATGGGGAGGCCGTTCGCCGCGAGCGCCCGCACCCGCGCCTCGGCGTCGAACTTGGAGCGCTTATAGGGCCCGATCATGTCGCCTGCGTTTACCGGCGTGACCTCATCGGCGTCGCGCCCGTCCGTGAACAGGCCGAGGGTCGCGACAGAGCTTGTGTAGACCATGCGCGACACACCGGCATCGGCCGCCTCGCTCAGCAGGCCTTCCGTCGCCTCGACGTTGGTCGCGAACATCGCAGCCGGATCGCGGGTCCACAGGCGATAGTCCGCGGCGACATGGTAGAGGCTCGTCACGCCGCGCACCGCTTTCCGGCGCGACGCCGGATCGCGCAGGTCGCCTTCGACGATTTCGACTTTGAGTCCGTCGAGATTGCGCCGGTCGCCGCCTACGCGTGCCATGACCCGCACGGTTTCGCCGCGGGCCAACAGGGCGCGTGCGACCGCCGATCCGACAAAACCGGTCGCACCGGTGACCAGCGCGGTCATTGCTTGAAGCTCTTCTTCATGAAGTACCGCGTATGTCCGGGCGGATAGTCCGCGATCTCGCCCAAGACCGCGTATCCGAGTTTTTCGTAGAATCCACGCGCCTGGAAACTATAGGTATCAAGCCACGCGCCGATGCAGCCGCGGCGGATCGCTTCGCTCTCCGCCATCTCCACGATGCGCTTGCCCGCACCCGTACCGCGCATGCGTTCGGGCACGAAGAGCGCCTCAATGCGAAGGTGCGACCAGGCCGTCGCGCCCATCAACCCGCCGATCACGGGTCCGCGGTCCTCCTCGCGCAACAGCACCCAGAGCGGGCGCACCTGCGGCGCCTCGACGCTCTTGCGATTGTGCACGGCAAGCCCGCCGTACAGCAGCTTGCGCACGTCCGGCTGGTCGGTTTCGCTGAGTTCCAGCTTGGGATTCATGAGCTATTCGACCATGATGGAAGGTGAGAGGCAACATCTCCACACTGACCTGCGGACGACGGTAGCGAGCCTATGCATTTGACGCGCATCGCAACGCGCATCGTCCATGCGAGCCGCAGCAGACCTTGGCTCGTTATCGCGATCACCTTGCTCTTGGCCCTCGCATCCGGCATCGGCGCGGTACGCACACTTGCCGTCAATACCGACACGACGGCGCTGTTCGACGCGGACCTCCCGTTT
>CAMDOZ010000225.1 GCA_945903705.1 Fidelibacterota bacterium
AACGAGAACTACACCGCGGACCGGCTGCAGAAGATGTTCGGTGGCTCGGAGATCAACATCAACTTCCCGCAGAACATTCCGGTCCACCTGACCTATCAGACGGCGTTCGTTGACGAGGCCGGCAGCCTCCAGATCCGCGACGACGTCTACGGCCGCGACGCCCGCCTGCTCGCGGTGGCAAAGGGCTCCGAGCGCAAGATGGCGGACATCGCCATCGACCGGCCGAAGGGCAGCTCTTCGGCGCCGGTGCGGATGCCGCCGGGCACCTTCGGCGGCAGTGGTGGCGGCTTCAGCGGTGCGTCGTTCTTCGATCGCCTGTTCGGCGGCACGCCGGAGCCCGCGCCCAAGCCGCGCGCCCGCGTCGGCGCCAACGACCGGTCGGGAGCCCGCTAACGTATCGTCCCAGGAATTCCGGCACCCGGCCGCAGCCTCTCGCTGCGGCCGAAGTGTTTTTGCGGCACAGTTGCGGACGGATTTCTTTCACCGGACAATGCGCCAGGGAGCTTCCGATGGACCGTCGCTTGGATATCGACCTGCCGGATGTGGTGGCCGAGGTCACCGCCGCCTTCGACCGCTACGAGAAAGCGCTGGTGACGAACGACGTCGCCGTGCTGGACGACACGTTTCACGCCGACCCCCGCACCATTCGCTACGGCACGACGGAAATTCTCTACGGCCATGAAGAGATCGCGGCGTTCCGCGCCGCGCGCTCGCCGATCGGGCTCGCGCGCACGACCTCGAAGACCGTCATCACCACCTATGGCCGCGATTGCGCCGTGGCCTCGACGCTGTTTCACCGCGCCACCATGCCGGGCAAGGTCGGCCGGCAGATGCAGACCTGGGTGAGATTTCCCGACGGCTGGCATGTGGTCGCGGCGCATGTCAGCGTAATCGACGAAAAGGACGTCTGGAAGAAAGCATGACCCCACACCAATCGCACGCGAAGGACGCCACATGACCGCGATCGATCCCCGCATCGTCGGAACATGGCGGATGAAGAGCACGGCCGGCCGTGACGACGCGGGCAACATTCTGCCGCCGCCGTATGGCCCGGTGGCGATGGGCCTCGTCGTATTCCAGGCCGACGGGCGCATGATGGCCGTGCTGTGCGACGGCAGGGCTTCGCTGCCGGACGGCGAGCCGCGCCAGTTCATGTCCTATGCCGGAAACTACAGCTTCGACGGCACGACGCTCTCGACGCGCGTCGATGCCTCGTCCGACGCAAGCCGCGTCGGCGGCGATCAGGTGCGGAGCGTCCGCTTCGAGAACGGATTGATGGTGCTGGCGCCGCCGCGGCGGCTTTACGCGGGCATCATGCAGCACCAGGAACTGGCCTGGGAGCGGATCACGCGCTGAGGTCGCTGCCGCGGGCGCGCTGCACGCGATCATTCAAGTGAATGGTGCCAGGGGCAGCATCGCACCAATCACGTAAGGCGCTGGTCGCACGCCATTTTCCGGTGCGCCAATTTGTAGCGTACCCTCATTCGTACCCTCAAAGGTTCCGGCTTACCATAAAGCACTATGGAGCGTGGCGAGGGTGGCTTAGCCGAATCAGTTAATTATGGCCTGAATGCCGCGGCTGTATCGTGGACGGCCGGTGGTGAAGAATCCACTGCATCGTTTCTTTTCATCGCAACGTTCACATTCGGGGACGAAATCATTTTTCCAGTCGGAAATGGACTGTTGGGCAAAAGACCACACCGACCGGTCCAGGACGCAAAGCGGAAGATTATAGACAGACACAGGAACCTTGCCGGCGGCCAGCACGTCGACTGCTTCAGCAAGCTGCTCGCGGTAGTCCATCGGATCAATCCACAATAGATCGTCGTTGGCGATCGCGAAGCCTGTGTTTTCCAGGCCCATGAGCGCCACGTGATCGACAAATGGCAGATTGCGTGCAAGCCAACGGCACGTGGCGGCAATTCTCGGCGCGGTGACGGCGTGCAAAACCACGCGGATTTCGACCCGTTGTCCTTTGTCCTTGAGTTTCAAAATTCCGAGGACCGTCTCGTCGAAGGCTCCCTTCGCCTGCACGACATAGTCGTGAACAGTGTCCACTGCCGAATAGATGGGTATCCCGACGGACAGAGCGGGATGCTTTACATCAGCCCAGGCGGCGGCGATTTCGGTAGAAGCGAAGGCTCGGCCGTTGCTGAGAACATGGATCGCAGTCTGCGGGAGAAGATCGCGGCAATCGCGCAAGGCCGCTGTCAATTCCTGCCAATCGAGAAGTGGTTCGCCTCCCGTAAATCCCAAATAGCGGGTCTGCTTGTCCACGAGCGGCAGCGCCTCGCGGATTTCCCGCAATATCCAGGAATCGTCCACGTCGCGCGGCGGCTGCGAGCACATGAGGCAGTAATGATTGCACCGTTCGGTGACGAGAAAGGAATTGTGCGCGGACGAACGCCGGTAAAGCGTTCGGAATCTGCGGCTGGCCGAATGGAAGCCCAAAACATCTCCGTCCGATAGGTAGTCGAACTTCTCGGGCACCTGAATCATTCGCGGCAATTCATTTCCGCGTGATGGTTCGTGCATTTCGCTTCTGACAACGAATGCGCCCGTGAAACCGCTGGACACGGCAATGTCGATCTCGTGCGCGTTCCGTGCCAGCGCCACATCCGCCGCATGCTCGGGACGCGACGTCGGGGAGCGCAGGCGCAGCACAAGGCGTGGCTCTTGTGGCTGAAAGCCCCGCGCTATGGTGGCGACGCCGTAAAGAGCCAGCATTACAGACCTCCCCACCGGCGCAGAATCGCGGCGTTCTGGGGATCGCGCTCCAAAATGTCCAGCAATAGGCTCATGACGCCCTTCTGCCGGGCGCAGAACTCCGACAAGGGCTTAATGCCGACAGGATCGCGTTGCGTGGCATGGTGATAGACCGGGTCGGCGCCGCAGTGCGGCTCGAACACACAGTCCGAACACTCCGGGGCGCATTGCGTAAGCGAAGACGCGACTAGGTCTACGAGCTTGTCGGAGAGGATCAGCGAGCGATAGCTATCTGTGTCGACATGGCCGAGCTCGAAGGTGGTGTCGCCCATCTCGGCCAGCATCCGACCCTCGTCAGAAGCAAAGACGCGGCCGTCGTAGTTGTAAACAAGTGCGCCGAGGCCGATGCCCGACGGACTTCGCAGATCGACGTACCCTGTGGGTCGATCCGTCAGCATCCGCCGCAGGATCAGCGCCGAGTAAAATTCGGGGAAGTGACGCCCTGCCCTGTTGATCCCGAGGATATAGCGAAGTCCCCGTTCGTAGAATGCGAGCCAGCGTTTGGCGTCATAGCGATGAAACTGCTTGGTCTTGATCGCAAAGCCGTAGGGCGAAAGGGAGCGTAGGAAAATACCGTCGAGC
>CAMDOZ010000226.1 GCA_945903705.1 Fidelibacterota bacterium
CGGCGGAAAGAGTGCGGCGATGGGGCTCTTCCACGCGACGAGACCGCGCGCCGCGACATGGAGATTATGCCGGTCGCGGCAAAGACCATGAATGAGATGCGTTCGCGATCTCTACGCCACTCCCACAACGGCGCTGGAAAAGGCCGCCGTGGCCAGCTCCAGTTGATCGTCCGATCCAGATAAACGGCTCCGCAGGCCACCCAACGATGCCTTCGACAATAGGATTAAGTATCAAACGTCTTGAGGACGAACCGCTGCTGCGGGGGCGAGGGCGCTTCGTCGACGATATTTCCATCTCGGGCATCCTGCATGCGAGCTTTGTGCGCAGCCCGCATCCGCACGCAAAGATCAATAGCATCGACACAAGTGCGGCGCTTGCGATGCGGGGTGTTCACGCTGCACTTACGCTCGACGATCTCGCCAAAGTGATGATGACTCGCCGGATGATTCGACATTCCAATTCCAACATGGTGCTCGACAAGGCGTGGCTTTTCGCGCTGGCCGACGGGGAGGTTTCATATGTAGGCGAGCCGGTGGCCATTGTGCTGGCCGACGACCGCTATCTCGCCGAAGACGCCGCGGCGCTGGTCCTGGTCGACTATGAGGTGTTGCCGGTTGTAGCCGATGTCCGGCAGGCCGCCGACGGTCCTCTCGTCCGCCGTGAACTGACATCCAATATCATCACGACATATAACGTGTCGTTAGGCGATGCCTCGTCCGCGTTTGCGAAGGCGGAGCAGGTATTCAAGCAGTCGCTTTGGCAGCACCGGGGCGGTGCTCATTCTATTGAGACGCGTGGACTGGTAGCGGAAATGCGCCAGTCGGACAGCGGGATGACCGTACACTCTTCGACGCAGAAAGCGCATGATCTCCAGCAAACCTTGACGACTCTGATGGAGTTCGATCAGGCGCTCCACGTCGTTGCCCCCGACATCGGGGGCGGATTTGGCGCCAAGCTTTGCGTCTATTCCGAGGATGTCGCCGTCGTCGCGGCCGCGAAGCTACTGAACCGTTCGGTAAAATGGATTGAGGATCGACGGGAGTATTTCACCGGCGCGGTCCATGAGCGCGATCAATACTGGGAGCTTGAAGTTGCGGTCGACGGCGAAGCAAAAATTCTCGGGATTCGTGGCAATGTTCTGCATGACACGGGTGCCTATACGCCGCAGGACCCGAACATTCCTTACAACTCGGCATCGACCATGACCGGTCCCTACACGATTCCGGCCCTGTCGATCGATGTGACCATCGCGATGACCAACAAGACGCCGGTTTCATCGGTTCGCGGCGCTGGTTATCCGCAGGCGACATTTGCGATGGAGCGTCTTGTCGATCTCGTGGCGCACGAGATGAAGTTGGATCGCGCGGAGGTCAGAAGCCGCAACCTCGTTCCTGCGTCCAAGATGCCCTATCGGAAACCGCTCAAGGCCCGTTCCGGTGCGGTCATCGAATACGACAGCGGTGACTATCCAGCCTGCCAGGCCGAAGTGCTCAAGGCCGTCGACTGGGATGGCTTTCCACAGCGGCAGGCCGAGGCAAGAAAGCACGGGCGCTATATCGGTGTCGGACTTGCGCACGGAGTGAAGGGCACAGGCAGAGGGCCCTTTGAGTCGGGCCTCGTAAGCGTCTCGCGGACCGGCCGCGTCACTGTGTGCACCGGCGCATCGGCTATGGGCCAAGGCCTTGGCACGGCATTGGCGCAAGTCGCGGCCAGTCAGCTTGGCGTCGATGTCCGCAAGGTGCGGGTCGTTGCCGGCGACACCTCAACCGTTTCGGTGGGATTGGGCGGCTTCGCCAGCCGCCAGACGGTCACTGCGGGCTCTTCGGTCATGCTGGCGGCGAAGGCCGTGGCGGAGAAGGCAAAGAAGGTCGCATCCCATATTCTGGAGGCGGCCGAGCATGATCTTGAGCTTGTAGACGGCGAGGTGCGGGTGGTTGGTGCGCCGCAGCTCAATGTCAAGCTTGGAGAGATTGCGCGCATCCTGCAAGGCGCGCCGGGTTACGGCTTTCCAGCCGGTGTCGAACCCGGGCTTGAAGCCAACGTCAATCATCGCACCGACGCGCTGGCTTACGCGAACGCATGTCATGCGGCGGAGGTCGAGGTCGACATCGAAACAGGCCAGATCCGGATCCTGACTTACATTGCATTGCAGGACTCAGGCGTCTTGATTAATCCGATGATGGTAGACGGACAGGTCCACGGTGGCGTCGCCCATGGAATTGGCAACGCGTTGTATGAATGGATGGGTTATGACGCAGGCGCCCAGCCCGTCACGACAACTTTCGCCGATTATCTGCTGCCGACCTCGACCGAAGTCCCGATGATGACGACGCTATACAAGGAGACGCCGTCGCCGCTAAATCCGTTGGGCGTAAAGGGCGTCGGGGAGGCTGGCACGATCCCGGCTGCGGCAGTCCTTATTTCTGCGATCGAAGACGCGTTGTCGCCATTCCAGGTGAGGATAGGCCACTACCCGCTGTCACCCATGAAAGTGCTCGAATTGATTTGGGCGGCAGGGGGTGGCCGTTGATCCCGGTATGTACGGCTGCGAGTATCGAGTCGCAGCAATAATGGAGCACCTGGCGCAATGCCTCGGCCAACCGCATGTGGGGGATGTCCATGAAGCCCGGCCCTTACGGACCGTTTCCTTATTCGCCGATTACCAAGCGCCCGCCGCTGCGCTGGCCCGGTGATGCGCGGATTGCGTTCTGGATCGTTCCGAACATCGAGTTCTTTTCACTGGAAACGCGGCCGGGCGGGATTGGTCCCGGCAAGATTCCCGATATCCCGACTTGGGCGTTGCGGGATTACGGAAACCGCGTCGGCGTCTTCCGAATCATGGAGGTGCTCGACCGCCATAAGGTACGCGCGACCGTCGCCCTCAATAGCGACATCTGCGATCACCATCCCGAAATCATCGAGGAAGGAAACAAGCGTGGCTGGGAATGGATGGGGCACAATCAGTCGAACTCGCGTCGTCTGAACGAAATCCCGGCCGAAGACGAGCCCGCGGTCATCCGTGCGACGCTCGATACGATCGAGCGGGTGGCCGGCGTGCGGCCGAAAGGCTGGCTTGGTTCAGGACTACAGGAAACGTGGAATACGCTGGATCATCTCGCCGCAGCCGGGCTTGATTATGTGTCCGACTGGGGTCCGAATGATGATCAGCCGTACCTCATGAAAGTGGAAGAAAAAACCCTCGTCTCGGTGCCTTATAGCTATGCGATCAACGACAAGCACGCGTTAGAAGTCGCCAATCTGACTACAAAGCAATTCCGAGATATCATCTGTGACCAGTTCGACACGCTCTATCGGGAGAGTTCGACGATCGCTCGAGTGA
>CAMDOZ010000227.1 GCA_945903705.1 Fidelibacterota bacterium
TGACAGGCCCGGCAGCGGCAGCATAGGGTCATACATGGCGGGTGTGGCTTTCCTGAAATTGCGTAGTTTTGATTCGAGACCAAAATCATACGCTGAATCAGTACTTTAAGGCACAACCGCCTGCTAGTCGTGAATAATTCGGGCTAGTAACTCGCAATGATGAGACACGGTATGCCGGTCTCGTCTTCCTTTCGCGCGCACAGCGCCACGAAGTCGCGATACTGCTGCTGCAACCGTTCAGTGGCCGCTAGCTCGGCCCTGCTCACGCTAAAGCACAGCTCGCGCGTCTCCACCATGTGGAGCGCGTCGGGCAGGCGCTTTTGCAGATCGGAGGCTGGGATTCTCGCCCGGCCGTACCGGAACGCCTCGGGTGCGAGGGCTTGGATCGGATACGGCTCGCCGTAGTAAGGCTCGCATAGATAGCCGACCTCGCCGCAGTCGCCGTAGTACTTCGCCGACAGCTGGGCCGCCGCTTCCGCCATACTCATACGATCCCACTGCGCACAGATTTCAATACGCATACGATGTTTGAGATGAGAGCTGATAAGTTCGACCTCTCGCGGTTGCTCCGCGAGACGCTCTCATGCGAGCGGCCGTCATAGCGCGCGGTCAAGGGGGAAAGCCTCCGCGCGGGTCGCCGCGAGCCACGGAAGCGACGCGGCCCTTGACGGCACGCTGCGGTCGCTACCATGAGGAGAGCGTCGCGGAGCAACAGGGAAGTACGGGCATTTGGCTGCCCGGGGATCATTTTCAGTGACGACTGAATGCCCGCCGCCGAAGGCGTGCCGGCATTCGGTCGGAGCGCTCTGCTCGCCCTGGTTCCGCGTGCAGCGAGTCCGCGAGGCTTGCCTCGCCGGTTCGCAAGCGCGGCTCCAGAGGCGAGCAGACTTGGGTGGGTGGGTGGCAGCCCTTCTGGCAGACCGCGAAGGCAACGCCACCACCGGCCTCGGCCTCGCCCAGCCGTCAACGCATAACGCGACGCCTGCGGAGGACTATCGGACGGCTCTGCTGTCCGATAGCCCGGACGTGGGTGTTCGTTATGCGGGTGGTAGGGGATAGGGGAGTGACCCAGCCGCGAAGCCGGTCTGCGGTACTCCGCGGGCCGGACGCCACGCGGCTGCGGTCGCTCCATCCATCGGTGCACTCTGGAGCGCGGACGGGTTTGGCCACGGACGGAAAACGAGGGACTGCCCTTGGGCAGGCCCGAGGCACCAACCCCGCATGACGCTCACGTCATGCACGGCCCCTGCCCGCCCGATGGTCAGCGCATGCTGAACACAACAAAAACAACCAACATAGTATTCAGTCGCGGGCTGACAGCGGAAGGCGCTGTGCCCGAGCTATTTGAAATGTCCGGCAAATTCGGCCGCGGGAGGCAGATACGGGGGTACTTACGGCAACAGGGGGCGTATGGGGATGCGTATAGGGGGGCGCACCAACGCACTCACGAGCTGGCGGAGGCCGGTATGGTATACTGGCGCCATGGCGAAAGATCACCTTAACGCAGTGCTGGACGGCATTCGCGCTTGGCCTCGGGAGGATCAAGAGGAGCTCGTAGAGATCGTCCGCGACATCGAAGCGCGGCGCACGGGCGTATATGTCATGTCTGAAGATGAGCGTGCGGCCGTTGCCGACGCTCGAACCAGCCGCATCCTGCGTGACGAGGAAGCACGCGTCTTTTGGAAGCGCCTCGGCATTGCATGAAGGCACGCTATCGCGCGAAGGCAATCGCGGATATTGCGTCCATCTACCTCTACCTGAAAAAACAAAACGCCGCCGGCTCAGGGAATATCATCCGCTCGATTTATGAAGCAATCGGCACAATCACGGCTGCGCCGAACGCTGCCGAGCGCACGGATGACCCAGCCATTCGGCTAAAGATCGTGCCCAAATACCGATACAAGATTTTCTACTGCATCGTTGACGGCGACACCATCGACATACTGCACGTCCGTCACACAGCGCGCCGACAATGGGCAAGTGAGTGATAACAAGGTCAAGCAGGCAAAAAAGTAGCCGCCGGGGATGCCGGCGGCTTTGAGTCTGCCCGTCGTTCGGCGGGCGGCTACCGGCGTCGAGAGCCGGATTTGCTGTTGCGGTCGTTGCGTTCCTGCGGCGGTTCGGCGTCATCGGCCTTGGGCGGGCGCAGCACGATCTTGCACTGGCCGTCTCCGTTTGGGATCGGCATGGCTTGCAGGATGACATTGTAGCCGTCGCCGTTTTGGTGGGCGAACGCGGCCCCTATCGCCAGCCAGAAATCATCCTGGCCTTCGCGCTTGATGACCGTGAACGCACGCATTGCAGGCTGGTGTGTCGTCGTCGCCATTGCAGTCTCTCCTTTGCGGTTTCAGTGATGCGAAGCACACGCTTCGCGGATCAGCATCAAGGCCTTGTCGATGGAATCGACGCGGCCCGATCCCATTTCCATGCAATCCAATTCACCCTCGCGCTCGCACACGGTGGCGGTGACGCCGACGTACAGTCGGCCGTCCGCCATCGGGGAAAGCTCGATTGAGTAGAACTGAATGATGGAAGCGAGATTGGTAGGCGGTCGGGCTGTCCCGGCCGCGGCATCGTCTCGTTGCAACATCTCTATTCTCCGTCTTGCAAGACCGACATCCAGGGTCAGGGTGCCGGTCAACAAGACGGAGGTCTGCACTAAGGATGCAACACCGGATTCATCTGCGCAAGAATCGCAACTGCGCGAAGCCAAACCTTCCTCTCAACCCCAACATTTCTCTGCTGCGTAAGTCGGAAAGCCTGCCGTCGTTTGCATGGATGCGGAACACGGCGAGGCGCGCATCCTGTCAAGGGAGCAATCGCCGGAGGCGACGGCCGTTGGCCGCCCTTGACAGGGGAGCGCCCGCCGCAAAGAGAGCGTCCAAGCAAACGACAAAAAGGCACGCGTGAGAACGCGGTATAATTTCAAGTATGGAAACGCTGGTACGGGAACGAAGGAGATTTTTCGAGCGTCCGGCGGAGCCACGACCGCTGCGAATTACGCAGCGCGACCTTGAACTACTCCGAAACATCGCTCGGCTGCGGTTGACCTCGGCGGCACAGCTTGCGGCGCTCGATGGGGGAAGCGCGCAGAACGTCTCTCGCGCATTGTTGGCGCTGTTCGAGAATGGCCATGTCGAGCGGCCTGTGGCACAGGTGGCGAGCCGTCTGTTGTATGAGGGCTCTCGGCCGACCATCTATGGTCTAACGCGAAAGGGAGCCGCGCTGCTGCGCAAGCACGGCGAAGAGGTGCGGCGTCGCTTGCTCGACGGTATCGACAAGGAGCGCGGGGCGGGCTG
>CAMDOZ010000228.1 GCA_945903705.1 Fidelibacterota bacterium
CCACGGACAGCGTTCAGGCCTTTGGATCCTGCCGCCTGTGCCTCGTGGAGATCGAAGGCCGCAATGGTACGCCCGCCTCCTGCACCACGCCTGTCGCAGAAGGCATGGTCGTGCGCACGCAGACCTCGAACCTCAAGAAGCTCCGGCGCAATGTGATGGAGCTTTATATCTCCGACCATCCGCTCGACTGCCTTACGTGCGCGGCGAATGGCGATTGCGAACTTCAGGACATGGCGGGGGCTGTGGGCCTGCGCGATGTGCGTTACGGATATGCCGGCGAAAACCACATCCACGACACCAAAGACACCTCGAACCCCTACTTCGACTACGATCCCGCCAAGTGCATCGTCTGCTCACGCTGTGTGCGCGCCTGCGAGGAAGTCCAAGGCACTTATGCCCTCACCATCGAAGGCCGCGGATTCGACTCCCGCGTCGCCGCCGGCCCCACGAACTTTCTCGACTCCGAGTGCGTCTCCTGCGGCGCCTGCGTCCAGGCCTGCCCCACGGCGACGCTCATCGAGAAATCCGTGGTCGAGATCGGCCAGCCCGAGCACTCCGTCATCACCACCTGCGCCTATTGCGGTGTCGGCTGCTCGTTCAAAGCCGAAATGCGCGGCAATGAGGTCGTGCGCATGGTTCCCCATAAGGACGGCAAGGCCAATCACGGCCACTCCTGCGTGAAAGGGCGTTTCGCCTGGGGCTACGCCACCCATCGCGACCGCATCACCAAACCGATGATCCGCGCCAAGATCTCGGACCCGTGGCGCGAAGTCAGTTGGGACGAAGCGATCGCCCATGTCGCATCCGAGTTCAAGCGCATCCAGAAGACATACGGCAAAGGCGCCATCGGCGGCATCACCTCCTCGCGCTGCACCAACGAGGAGACCTACCTCGTCCAGAAACTGGTGCGCGCCGGCTTCGGCAATAACAACGTCGACACCTGCGCCCGTGTCTGCCACTCGCCGACGGGTTATGGATTGAAGCAGACCTTCGGCACCTCGGCGGGCACCCAGGATTTCGACTCCGTCGAAGACTGCGACGTGATGGTCGTCATCGGCGCCAATCCTACGGACGGGCATCCCGTCTTCGCCTCACGCATGAAGAAGCGCCTCAAGGAAGGCGCGAAGCTCATCGTCCTCGATCCGCGCCGCATCGACCTTGTGCGCTCGCCCCATGTGGAGGCGGCCTATCACCTGCCCCTGAAGCCGGGCACCAATGTCGCCATCGCCAATGCCCTCGCCCATGTCATCGTCACCGAGGGCCTCGCCAACGAGAAATTCGTGCGCGAGCGCTGCGACTGGAGCGAATTCGAGCACTGGGCCGAGTTCGTTTCCCAGGACCACAACAGCCCCGAGGTGGTCGGCCCGATCGCCGGCGTGAATCCCGAAGATATTCGCGCCGCCGCGCGCCTCTATGCCGGGGCCCGCAATGCGGCCATCTACTACGGCCTCGGCGTCACCGAGCACAGCCAGGGCACGACCATGGTCATGTGCATGGCGAACCTCGCCATGGCCACCGGCAATATCGGCCGGCGCGGCGTCGGCGTGAATCCCTTACGGGGGCAAAACAATGTGCAAGGTGCCTGCGACATGGGCTCCTTCCCGCACGAGTACTCGGGCTATCGCCATGTCAGCGACGATGCCACGCGGTCCATGTTCGAAACCCTGTGGGGCGTTTCTCTCGAAGTCGAACCGGGTCTGCGCATCCCGAACATGCTCGACGCAGCCGTCGAAGGCACGTTCAAAGGCCTCTACGTCCAGGGCGAGGACATCGTCCAGTCCGATCCCAATACTTCGCACGTAATCGCGGGCTTCAGCGCCATGGAATGCGTGGTCGTCCATGACCTCTTCCTGAACGAGACCGCGAAGTTCGCCCATGTCTTCCTGCCGGGCGCCAGCTTCCTCGAGAAGGACGGCACATTCACCAACGCCGAGCGGCGCATCAGCCGCATCCGCAAGGTGATGCCGCCGCTCGCCGGCATGGCGGACTGGGAAGCCACCCTCGCCATCGCCAATGCCATGGGCTACGCGATGAAATATGACCATCCGTCCGAGATCATGGACGAGATCGCGAAGGCGACGCCCACCTTTACCGGCGTTTCCTACGGCAAGATCGACGCCCTCGGCTCCGTGCAGTGGCCCTGCAACGAAAAGGCGCCCGAGGGCACGCCGGTCATGCATATGAACGGCTTCGTGCGCGGCAAGGGCAAGTTCATCATCACCGAATACGTTCCCACGGACGAGCGCACGGGCCCCCGCTTCCCGCTCCTGCTCACCACCGGACGCATCCTCTCCCAGTACAATGTCGGCGCCCAGACGCGGCGCACCGAGAACATTGTCTGGCACGACGAGGATAGGCTCGAGATCAACCCCTTCGACGCCGAGAATCGCGGCGTTCGTGATGGGGATTATGTGAAGGTGCAAAGCCGCGCCGGCGCCACCAGCTTGCGCGCACTTATTACCGACCGCGTGGCGCCGGGCGTGGTCTATACGACCTTCCATCACCCGGACACCCAGATCAATGTCGTGACCACCGAATACTCCGACTGGGCCACCAACTGCCCCGAGTACAAGGTCACCGCCGTTCAGGTCGTGCTCTCGAACGGCCCCAGCGAGTGGCAAGAGCGTTACAGCGATCTCAGCGAGACCAATACGCAAATCGCGGCACCGAGCGCAGCGGAGTAGCACGTTCGATGTCGATCCCGGATCCAGTCGTCGAAGCGCATCGCGAGAGTTTTCGCAACGGAACTGCCAGCGCAGGTGCGCGCGCCGTCCCGGAAGAGACTGCCATCGCCCTCACCTATAACCGCGCGTCCTACGCGGTGATGATGGCCACACCCGCCGACCTTGAGGACTTCGCCATCGGCTTCAGCCTCGCGGAAGGCATCATCGCCTCCGCGTCCGAGATTGCGGGCCTCGAGATCGTCCCGCGCGAGCTTGGTGTCGAACTTCGCATGGAGATCACCGGCGTGGTCGCGGACAAGTTCACCGAGCGTCGGCGCCTTTTGGCCGGGCCCGTGGGATGCGGCTTGTGCGGCATCGAAAGTCTCGACCAGGCCATGCGGCCCCTGCCCACCTTACAAAGCGGCATGCGCATCGACGCGGATTCGATCCATCGCGCGCTGGCCGACATGCAGCGCAAACAGGCCATGAGCCAGCTCACCCGCGCCGTCCACGCCGCCGCCTTTTGGACGCCCGCGAAAGGCCTTGTCGCCCTGCGTGAGGACGTCGGGCGTCACAACGCCCTCGACAAACTCGCGGGCGCGCTCGCCCGGCTCAACGTCGTGGCTTCGGGAG
>CAMDOZ010000229.1 GCA_945903705.1 Fidelibacterota bacterium
AGCAGCAACCTGGCGGCCGACAGCCTCCTGATCGGCAGCCGTCTCGCGAAAGATTTGGGCTTACGTGTGGGACAAATCGTGCGTCTTACGTCGGACCGCGGACGGGCCCGCAGTTTGCACATCGGCGGGATCTTCACACTGGGCGTCGCCAGCGCGGACCGGCAAGCGGTCTACATGAACTTTTCCACCGCCCGCGCGCTATTCGACCTGCCGACGGGGATTTCGCGGATCGAAATCAAAGTTCAGCCCCCCATCGACGCGCCCCGGGTCGCCGCGCACCTGCGCGGCACCACAGCGCTGAAAGCCACAGCGTGGACGGAAGAAAACACCCAGCTGTTCGAGGGCCTAGAAGCTCAGGGCCGCACGGGGACAATCATCAAGATTTTCGCGCTTGTGACGATAATGATTGGCATTGCCAGCGCCATGTCGTTGTCCGTCATACGGCGGCAATCCGAAATCGGCATCATGCGCGCAATGGGCGCCCGCAAAGTCTTCGTCGTCTCGATCTTCGTGCTTGAAGGAATGCTGATCGGATTGATCGGGGCCCTGGCCGGCGCGAGTGTAACCTGGCTCGCGCTAACGCCGCTGCCTCCTGTGACTCAGGTGGCGCGAGGCGGACTGCCGATAGATCAGGCGCAGGGCGATTTCCTGCTCGCGATAGTACTAACGACGTTGGCCGGGACGCTGGCATCGATCCAGCCGGCGCTTCGCGCCTCGCGGATCGATCCGGTGGAGGTGATCGGATCATGACGGCAGAGACGATCGCGACCGTGCGAGGGCTCACCAAGAGCTTTGGAAAGGCGGAAACCGAAACGCACGTCTTGAAGGGTATCGACATCACCGTCCATCGCGCTGAAATGGTGGCGCTGCTTGGCCCATCCGGTTCGGGCAAAAGCACCCTGCTGACGATCCTCGGGACGCTGATGCGCGCGAGCGGCGGAAGTCACGAGATGCTGGGTGTCGACCTTATGCACTCCAGCGATGCCGAACGCACGGGGTTTCGCAGCCGCCATCTCGGCTTCGTTTTCCAGTTCCACCACCTGTTGTCCGATCTCACCGCACTGGAAAACGTCATGATGCCGGCCGCTTCTGCGGCCGGCCGCGAAACGCGTGCGATGCAGGAGCGTGCCTCGGAGCTGCTCGATGCAGTCGGTTTATCGGACCGCAGGCACTATCGTCCGTCGGCGATGTCGGGCGGACAGCGCCAACGTGTGGCCGTGGCGCGGGCGTTGGTCAACAAGCCCGCGCTCGTCCTCGCTGACGAGCCGACCGGAAATCTGGACCGCAAATCAGCCGATCAGGTGATTGACCTACTTAACAGGATCAATCAAAGCACCGGGACGACCTTTATCATCTCTACCCACGACGAGCATGTCGCCGCGCAGTGCTCGCGCCGCATCGGTTTGCTTGACGGTCTCGTCGTGCCCGTGTGAACGACCTATACGCTAGGCTCCTCGGGGATCAGAAAGGTTAAGCGTCCATTGGTGCCCAGTTTCATCACCTACGGCACCGAACGTGCGGTTCGAACTCTAGCAATGTAACGTTAGCATTCTCTGGTCAGTCGAAACGGACGGATATGGCTTGCTTTGCTTTCTCAAGGACGCGCTGCTCAATGGACGCCCATAAGTCTTGCTCTTGCCCGGAGAGGAGGCCGTTGACTGTCGCGCCGTATGAGCCAAGGTTTTCCGCATAGATAATCATGAGTTCTTTTCTTCTTTCGGCATCCAACAGATTGACCAACCTAACGTTCAAGAGTTCATCGGGAAGTCGGTAGCCGTTCTGCAGCACGATTTGACGGACTCGCTCCCAATCAGAGCCAGGTTTTCCCTCTTCATCGCCCCGTCCGTACCTCGTCCTCACGAAAAATGATCTTCCACCAAGCTCCGTCGTCTGCCCGGAGTAGCCGTAGCGAGCGTCTGGTTTACTCGGAAGGTATGCCTCGAATTGAATCCAATACAGGCGCTCGACATTCTTTGCCGCGTCAGCTTGGACGAAAACATGCACTTCACAATCAGCCGAATCGAACAGCGGCCAGCGGCTGGCGCCGATATGACGGGTGCCATTGGGCAGTGAAATTATCCCTGCCGGGTCCAGAGAGGAGGAAACGACGTTATCGGTCGCCATTCGCAGCAGCGACATGTCCTGCGCTGTGGCCGAATTCATGGAGCAAAGTGCCAGGACAGCGGGAAGGACAAGAAAGGCAAGACACCGCAGCAAGGCCTTACTTATTAGGTGCTCGGGGAGAGTTCGCACCCGGTAGACCCCGATCTGAATTTGCATTTCTTGACCCAATTTGCCGCGGAGCGGATCACTTGTTCTCCGGCCATGATATCGTGAGAAACCAGCGGTGCCCATATCTGGACGGCCCCCGGTCTTGCAAGCGCCTTTGGATCGGAACCGTTTGCTTTGCACCCATATCTCCGGTCTCGCGGCTGACGCCGCCGACACAAGATGGTTTCCGCGTCGCGGGTTCCAGACACTTTCGCGGCGTCTAGCGCCGGTGGGCACCACGGAGTGTCCCGCGTCGTCGAGCAAACATCGTCACCATCGGTTCTTGGCAAGCTCGGCATTAGAGCAGTCGTACTTGGAGAGTCCTTTTAGGCCATTGCAGCAGCCGCGGCTTTGGCCTTTATCATTCCAACGCGCGCGGGATCGAACCGCTCGCGGCTCACCATAAGTTTCCAGGCGATCCGCGCCATCTTGTTGGCCAGGGCAACTGCCGCTTCCTTAGGCGCCTTACGCTCCAACAGCGCGACAAGCCAAGGCGAAGGTTTGCCTCTCCCGCGCATCGCTTGGCAGACCACAGCCATGGCGCCGACCACGAGCACGCTCCGCAATGCCGGATCGCCGGCGCGCGTGATCGCCCCCAGTTTTGTTTTTCCGGCGGTGGAATGATCTTTAGGCGTGAGACCGAGCCAAGAGGCGAACTTTCGTCCGGAACTGAAGTCGCCGGCCTCCGGTACCTTCAATGTCAGCATGACCGCTCCGATCGGACCGACGCCGGGAATCGCGGCCAGGCGCCGACTGACTTCGCTGCTCCTGTGCCAAGCTTTCAGTTTTCGCTCGAGATCCGCGATTACCTCGACGACTGCTTCGTACTGTCGGGCCAGGATCGCAAACAGATCCTTGGTCATCGCTGGGATGACACCGCACAAGAGACGCTGGGATTTTTCGACGTGACATCGCCCCTAGGTCTGGTGGCCCATAACGTGGGTTCCAATGTGGCGGTATGGACAGACCTAGGTTCCGGCATGTCCTACGGCTCT
>CAMDOZ010000230.1 GCA_945903705.1 Fidelibacterota bacterium
GTGCAGCCAACCTTGCTCGTCGATGGTGGCGATGGTGCCGTCGGGATCATTCCAGTAGCCCTTCATCACCAGCTCGCCGCGCACGAGGATCTCGCCGTCGTCGGCGATCATCACCTGCACGCCCTTAAGCGGGGGGCCGACGGTCTTCAGCTTCACGCGTTTCGGTGGATTGGCGCTGATCACGGGCGCGGCTTCGGTCTGCCCATAGCCTTGAAGCAGCGGCACTCCGAGGGCGATGAAGAACACGCCGACGTCGTAGTTGAGCGGCGCACCCCCGGAGACCATGGCTTTAAGCCGGCCGCCGAAGCGCATACCGACCTTCTTGCGCACCAGTTTTTCGCAGGCAAGGTCGCGCGCCTTGTCCCACATGGTCATCTTCTCGGGCTCTTCGTAGCGCTTGCGGCCGAGTTCGAGGGCGAGGTCGAACATCTTGCGTTTGAAACTGGACTGCGTGCGTAGGTTTTGAAGGATGCGCTGGCGCATGCTTTCGTAAAGACGCGGCACGGCGGTCATGATCGTCGGCCGCGCTTCCTGCATGTTGGTCGAAAGCGTCTCGACCCGCTCGGCGTAATAGATCTGCGCGCCCACCGACATGGGGAAGAACTGTCCAGCCGCATGCTCGTAGGCGTGCGAGAGCGGAAGAAAGGACAAGAAGATGTCGTTGCCGAGGCCGAGGGTGCGCAGGAGTTCCGTCGCGCCATAGCAGTTGGCGAGGATGTTGCCGTGGCTGAGCATCACACCGCGGGGCAGACCCCCGGTGCCGGACGTGTAGATCAGGCAGCAGACGTCGGTCCGCTTCAACTCCTCGACTTCGCCGGGCGGCGCGATATGTCCATGGTTCGTGAGTTCGGACCAGGGGCGCACTTCCACTTCGGAACGCATCGCCTTGTCCGGGTCTTCATAGACATAAACCGTAAGCTTCTGATCGGCCTCGGCCGCGGCGGCGATCACGTGGCGGGCGAGGGCCGCCGTCGACACAAGAGCAATACGTGTGCCGGCGTCGTTAATGATGTGAAGGTGGTTGACCGCGGTGTTGGTGATGTAGGTCGGTACGGCGATGGCGCCGATGGACATGATGGCCACGTCCGCGATCAGCCACTCGGGGCGGTTCTCGGCCACCAGCATGACCCGGTCGCCGGCTTTGACGCCGGCCATCTTGAGGCCATGGGCGAGGGCGGCAATGCGTTCGGCGATCTTGGTCCAGCTCTGCGCGCGATAGACCCCGTCCACCTTTTCCGAAAGGAACGGGCGGTCCCCGAATTTGCGCGCCTGGGTGAAGAACATGCCCGGAAGGCTGCTCATCGCCTGCGTGTCGATTTCGTACGTCAGCTGCGCCAAGGGAACCCCTCCCGGACCGCATTCTTCCGGGGATTATTGCGCCCTGTCCAGTGCATTGGCGTTGGCAGCGCGATTTCGTAACCTATATAGGACCTCAAGCATCTCTTTCCCCGGGCAGGACCATGATGAATTCCGTTACAGATCGCCGCGTTCACAAGGACGAGCCCACGGGCGCCGCGGCCGTAAACCTGGGCGACCTCCCGGCCTGGAAGCTAACCGATCTTTATGAAAGCCCCGACAGTCCGGCCATTGCCGCCGACTTCGCCGCGCTCGACAAGCGCATCGGTGCCTTCGAAACGCATCGCGGCAAGGTCGCATCACTCTCCTCCGCGGCCTTCGGCGCGGCCATCGCCGAATATGAAGCCATCAGCGAAATCACCGGCAAGCTCGGCAGCTATGCCCAGCTCTATCAAACCGAAGACGTCTCCGACCCCGCGCGCGGCCGGTTCTATCAGAATATCAGCGAGCGCCTGACGACCCTCGGCGGCCGTCTTTTATTCTTCACACTGGAGATCAACCGCCTCGAGGACGACGCAATCGCGCAGAAACTGTCCGATGTGCGTGCCCGGTACTATCAACCTTGGATCCGGGACCTGAGAGTTTCGCGCCGGCACGAACTCTCCGACGATCTCGAGAAGTTGTTCCTCGACAAGAGCACCACCAGCCGCACGTCGTGGGTACGGCTTTTCGACGAAACCCTCGCCGGCGTGCGCTGCACGGTGGAAGGCGAGGCGGAGCCGATGACGCTCACCGCCGCGCTCAATCGTCTGTCGGACCCGAACCCCGAGCGCCGGCGCGCGGCTGCGAAAGGCATCGGCGCTGCGCTCGGCGAAAAGTCGCAGCTCATCACGCTTGTCACCAATGTGCTCGCGAAGGACAAGTCGGTCGAGGACGAGTGGCGCAAGTTTGCGCGCCCTGTCTCCTCGCGCAATCTCGCCAACCTGGTGGAAGACGAAGTGGTCGACGCGCTCGTCAGCGCCGCCAAGGGCGCCTTCAAGGACACCGCGCACCGCTATTACGCGCTGAAAGCCAAGTGGCTCGGCAAGGACAAGCTCGAGTATTGGGACCGTAACGCGCCGCTGCCGGCGGCGCCCCATCGCGACATTCCCTGGACCGAGGCCAAGGCGACGGTGCTTGACGCCTACGGCAAGTTCTCGCCCAAGATCGCCGGCATCGCGAAAGAGTTTTTCGACAAGAACTGGATCGACGCGCCCGCGCGGCCCGGCAAGGCCTCGGGTGCGTTTTCGCACCCGACCGTCCCCTCCGCGCACCCCTATATCCTTCTCAACTACCTCGGCAGTCCGCGCGACGTGGCGACGCTCGCCCATGAACTCGGTCACGGCGTCCATCAGGTGCTTGCAGCCCCCCAAGGCTATCTCGTTTCGGGAACGCCGCTGACGCTCGCGGAAACCGCCTCGGTCTTTGGCGAGATGCTGACGTTCCAGGCGCTGCTCGCGCAGGAAACGCGGCCCGAAGCGCGGCGCGCATTGCTCGCCGGCAAGGTCGAGGACATGATCAACACCGTGATCCGTCAGATCGCCTTCCACGAGTTCGAGCGTCAGGTCCACGACGAACGCAAGAACGGCGAGCTTTCAATGGAGCGACTCTGCGAAATCTGGATGGGCGTTCAACGCGAGAGCCTGGGCCCCGTGTTCCACTTCGACGACGAATACAAATATTTTTGGACTTACATCAGCCACTTCCTGCACGTCCCGTTCTATGTCTACGCCTATGCGTTCGGGGATTGCCTCGTGAACGCGCTCTACAATGTCTACGCAACCAAGGCCGTGCCGGACTTTGAGGCCAAGTACCTCGACATGCTCTCCGCCGGCGGCAAGCTGCGCCACAAGGAGTTGCTGGCGCCCTTCGGTTTGGACGCCACCGATCCCGGCTTCTGGCG
>CAMDOZ010000231.1 GCA_945903705.1 Fidelibacterota bacterium
GGCCCCGCGGCCCCACCGGTTTCGAACAGCACCCGTCCGTTCGCGCGTCCGCCGTCCACCGGACGCAGCATCATGAAATCGGCCGAGAACGGCACACGCCCCTGGGAGTCCCGGGGCGCCAGCCTCACATCGGTGATGGCCTGGTTCTCGGCGGCGGTCGCGTCGATTTGGAAATAGAGCCGCCCGCGCAGGCGTTCGTAGGGGCCGACGCCGCCGAAGGCGCGGCCCTCCGCGAGCACCGCGCGCTCCAGGATCTCGATGCGGTCCACCTCGGCCCGCGCTGCGCCCGTAAAGGCGAGGGCAAGCACGAGCGCCCCGATCAATCGCGTCCACATCGGCATTCTAGACCCCTGGGTATACCCCGGGGGCGCGATGGCAAAAGTGTGAAGCGGTTTTGCGTGGAATCGCGCCCCAGTCATTTAAGGCCAGTATGCCTATTCCTATGAAATAGGCCAAAAAAAACGGCGCCGGTGAGGGCGCCGTTTCCTTGGATCAAGAAAGGTTAAGCGGTTATGGGACGACGACCACGCGCCGGTCGTCGCCGCGCACCACGTGCAAGACGGTCGAGCGCTTGGAAGCGCCCATCGCGGTCTGGAACTCGTCGAGGCTTTTCACGGGCTTCGTATTGACGGCCGTGACGATGTCGCCGACTTCGAGGTTGAGGCGCTCGGCAGGGCTTCCCGGCTCGACCTCAGTGACCTTCACGCCCGTGGCGTTGTCGCCGCGCGTCGTACCGGTGAAGCTCGCGCCTTCCAGCGCCTGGCGATCCGGCAACTTGGCGAGCTGCGCGGTCGCAGCTTTGCCGATGGCGATCTTGAAGGTGCGCTTCTGGCCCTCGCGGAGAACAGTGAGGTCCACCGACGTACCAACGGTCAGCATGCCGATGCGGTTGCGAAGGTCGTTCGAGCTGCGCAGCGGTCGGCCGTCCAGTTCGATGGCGACGTCGCCGGCGCGCACGCCCGCCTGGTCGGCCGGCGTGCCCTTTTCGACGCTCCCGATGAGCGCGCCTTCGGTGCGGTCGATGCCCAGGTTGGCGGCGACTTCCGGCGTGATGTCGTTGATCGACACGCCGATGCGGCCGCGGCGCACTTCGCCGAACTCCTGAAGTTGGGCGATCACGCCCTTCACCATGGAGGTCGGCACCGCAAAGCCCACGCCGACGTTGCCGCCGGCCGGGCCCATGATCGCTGTGTTCACGCCGATGAGTTCGCCCTTGAGGTTGACGAGCGGACCGCCCGAGTTGCCGGGATTGATCGCCGCATCGGTCTGGATGAAGTCTTCATAGTCTTCGATCCCGCCGCCCTGGCGGCTCAGGGCCGAGACGATGCCCGAGGTCACGGTCTTCTGGAGACCGAAGGGGCTGCCGACGGCGAACACATAGTCGCCCACGCGCAGTTCGTTGGAATCGCCGATCGGAAGCGCCTGGAGACCTTTGGCGTCGACTTGCAGAAGCGCCACGTCGGTGCCTTCGTCGCTGCCGACGACCTTGGCCGTCAGCTGGCGGCGGTCGTGCAGCGTGATCTGAATGTCCGTTGCTTCGGCGATCACGTGATGATTGGTGAGGATGTAGCCCTTGGCGCCGTCGATGATGATGCCCGAACCGCCCGAGGTGCGTTCCCGCGGCGGCATCTGGCCCTGGCCACCGCGCGGATTACCGAAGAAGCGGAACGGATCCATCATCTGGTCCTCGGCCATGCTCACCTTGGCCTTCACCTGGACGTTGACGACGGTGGGGATCACTTTTTCGACCAGCGGCGCAAGTGTTGGGATGCCGTCGCGCATCGGCACCGATTGCGCGGACTGCGCTTGCGCGTTGTAGACGACGACCGGCGCCGCGAAGACAAGCGCCAGGGCCGTCGCAACTGTTGGAAGGAAACGAGAGGAAACCATGTTCATCTTTTTATCTGCCCTTTCGTGGATGAGACGCGGGATGCGCATGTTGTCTGCGCTGTCCGCGTGCCTCGTTCGCGCGCCAACAGGTTCGCGAAGGATTGGCGTGATGTTAGCGGAGTCCTCAAACGGATCAATTGGGGTAACAGCTATTTAATCTCGTATAACCAGCATTTAAGCCTTTATTTTCGGGCCTAACTGCGCACTCGGCCGACCCCGTTTTCGGGGCTTTAGGACAGCCGTATTTCGCCTTCGGAAACCAAGGCGTTACCTTCTTCCCCTTGACACCATTTGCCCTGAAATCAGACGCTTCCGGCCGCGTTTCGAGCAAAAGGGGACCCGGGTCATGCAAGGCATCTCACGCAAGAAATTTCTCAATACGGCGGGCGGCGCGGCGGCGCTCGCGGCGATGCCGGGCGGTCTTCGTGCAGCGGACGCGGGCCTCGTCATGCGCACCATTCCCAAGAGCAAGAACAAGGAACAGCTTCCCGTTATCGGGTTAGGGACCGCGCAGGATTTCGGCGCGAAGGCCGAGCCCGCGGTCATGGAACAGAAGGCTCAGGTGATCAGGGAGCTGGTCGCAAACGGCGGACGGCTTCTCGATACGGCCGAACAGTACAGCCGCGGCGGGGCAGAGTCCTTCGTCGGCGAGGTGATGGAGAAGGACAAACTGCGCGACAAGATTTTTCTCGCCACCAAGATCGAAGAGGGCGGCGGCAAAGAAGCCAGCAGCGAGGCCATGGGGATCGCCTTCAAGCGGCTGCGCACCAACATGATCGACCTCATGTTCGTCCACAACATGCAGAACACCGACGTCCATTTGCCGACCTTCCTCGAGGCCAAGGCCAAAGGCCAGTTCCGCTATGTCGGTGTCAGCTCGACGGGCCGCGAGCAGGACCGTCTGACCACCTGGATGGATCAGCTCGACTTCGTCGAGTTCGCCTATGCGGTCGATGCCCGCGAAGCCGAAAAGCGGCTGCTCCCGATGGCGGCCGACAAGGGCGTTGCCGTGCTCGTCGCTCTGCCCTTGGGCCGCGGGCGTCTCCTCAGCAAGGTCCAAGGCCAAGCCCTGCCCGAGTGGGCTAAGCAGGAACTGGGCGCGGTCAGTTTCGCCCAGCTTCTTCTCAAGTTCGTCGCCTCGCATCCGGCGGTCACGGTGGCGATCCCCGGCACCAACCGTCCGCAGCACATGATCGAAAACCTCGCCGCCGGCCATGGCCCGCTTCCCGACGCCAAGCAGCGGGAACGCATCGCGGCCATCTGGACGGCCTAGAGCGTTTTCCGACGAAGTGGGCACCGGTTCGTCGAAGAAAACGCGACCACATCTATGAATCTAGCGCGTA
>CAMDOZ010000232.1 GCA_945903705.1 Fidelibacterota bacterium
GAATCTCGTGAAGCGGCTTGTGGCACTTTACGGTGAACCGGTCATCGGCCCCGATGTCGTCGAGCTCGAGCTCGCGGGCACCTCGGCGCCGGAAGGCAGCGGCGATGCGACCACCGCGGCCACCTTGGCCGGCACCATCGAACGCCACCTGCGCGACTATTTCGACGGGCACAAAGGCGTTCTGCCGCCGCGCGGGCTTTATGACCGTGTGCTGCGGGAACTCGAGCGTCCGCTGATCACCCTGACCTTGCTCGCTACACGCGGCAATCAGGTGAAAGCCGCCGACGTGCTTGGGCTCAACCGGAATACCTTGCGCAAGAAGATCCGCGAACTCGAAATTGGCGTCGTTCGCGGCGTGAACAAGTAGTTGGAAGAATGACGGGGACCGACACGTCCAAGATTGGCACGTCCATGACCGACGCCGCGCCCGCTCACCCCTCTGTGGTGCAGCCCTCTGTGGTGCAGCGTGGGGCGCAGCGTGCCTTCGCCCGGCTCATACCTGCGCGCGCCACCGAAGTCCTCGCCATCATCCTGACCGTCGCGGCCCTCATTGCCGGAATCGCAACCTTCCTCGCGATGTGGGGCTGGGGCGAAAGCGGGCCCAACGCGACCGCCACGCAAGTTCTCCTGATCATCGACCTTTTCATCGTTCTCGGGCTCGCGGCCCTGGTGGGCACGCGTCTCGTCAAGCTGTGGCGCGCACACCGTGCGCGCACCGCCGGGTCGCTCCTTCATATTCGCCTCGTCCTCTTGTTCGCCGTCATCGCCATGACGCCGACCGTGCTGATCGCGATGTTCGCGGCGCTCTTCTTCACCTTTGGCGTCCAGAGCTGGTTCGGAGACCGGGTGAAAACCGCCGTCACCGAGTCAGCAGCTGTGGCGCAGGCGTATTTGCGCGAGCACCAGCAGGCCATTCGCGGCGAAGCCCTGCAGGTCGCGGGCGACATCAACCGGAATTGGCATCTGCTTTCGGTCAATTCGGTCAATCATGAGCGGTTGAATGATTTCCTCTCGAAGCAGGTCGGCTTCCGCGGTCTCGATGAAGCGATCATTTTTACGGCCGATGGCCAGATCATCGCCAAGGGCGGTTACGCCTTTGCGCTCGAGGCTTTGTCGGGCGAGAAGGTGACGGGGGAATCCCTGAACCAGGCGGACCGCGGTGACGTCTCCATCGTCATCAGCCCGGACGCCCGCCGCGTCCGCGCGCTCGTGAAGCTCGGACCATTTCCCACCATGTATCTTCAGGTCGGCCGCTTCGTCGACGTTCAGGTCCTGAACCGGTTGAACCGCACCGAAGAGGCCGTCTCGGAATACCTCCGCCTGGAGGGCGAGCGCTTCGACCTGCAGATGACCTTCGCGCTTTTGTTCGGGATGGTCGCGCTGCTCCTCTTGATGGTCTCAGTCTGGTTCGGGCTGCAACTTGCCACGCGCCTCGCGCGGCCCGTCATCGAACTGATCAACGCGGCGGAAAGCGTGCGCGGCGGCGACCTTTCGGTTCGCGTCAGTGAAAACACCGCCGGGGATGAGGTCGCTTACCTGAGCCGTGCCTTCAACCGCATGACCAAACGGCTCTCCGAGCAGCAGGCGGCGCTGAAAGATACCAACGCCCAGCTCGACGCCCGCCGCCGGTTCACGGAAACCGTGTTGGAAGGCGTGAGCGCCGGCGTCATCGGCCTCGACCGCGCCGGCAATATCACGCTGCCCAACCGGTCGGCGTCGGTCCTTCTCGGAACGGATCTCCTGACGGCGATCGGCATGCCTCTGTCCGAAGCGGTGCCCGAGTTCGGCCGCCTCCTCGACGAGTTGCGCGAGACGCCGCAGAGCGTCGTTCAGCGCGAGGTCGATATCTCCCTGGGCCGGTCGACCAAAACATTCCTCGTCCGCGTATCGGCGGAGCAGGGCGATGATGCCGACGTTGGCTACATTGCGACCTTCGACGACATCACCGCGCTTCAAGCGGCCCAGCGCAAGGCGGCGTGGGCGGACGTCGCGCGGCGCATCGCCCATGAAATCAAGAACCCGCTCACGCCCATCCAATTGTCGGCCGAGCGGCTCAAACGCAAATACGCCGGAAAGATTCTGGACGACGCCGACCTCTTCACCCAATGCACCGACACGATCATTCGCCATGTTGGTGATATCGGGCAGATGGTCGATGAGTTCTCGTCCTTCGCGCGGCTGCCCGCGGCCGTTCTGAACCCGGCGGACCTGACGCAAGTCGTTCGCGACGCAGTCATGCTCCACCGGACCGCCTATCCGCGCATTTCCTTCACAAATCGCCTTCCCGGCCACTTCTGGATCAAGTGCGACGCGCGCCAGGTCGGTCAGGCGCTCACCAATGTGATCAAGAACGCGGTCGAAGCCGTGGAGGCACGCGTCACGGCCGGCGCGCTGACGGCGGGCCAAGGCCAGGTGATGATCAGCTTAGGCGAAGAAGGCCAAGAAGTTGTCGTGACCGTGACCGACAACGGCATCGGCCTACCTCAGGCCGAGCGCGCCCGCCTCACGGAACCCTATGTCACCACCCGGGCTAAAGGCACCGGCCTTGGCTTGGCTATGGTTCGCAAGATCGTCGAGGAGCACGGCGGGCGGATCACGCTCAAGGACACCGACGAGGACGTCGGCGCCCAAGTTACGCTGCATTTCCCCGCCACTCTCAAGACCGAACCCGGAAAGACCGAATCACGCACTCCCTTTGCTGTCGCTGGAGAATAGACGTCAATGACTCACGTATCATTTCCCACCGCGCCCGATATCCTGATTGTCGACGACGAAGCCGATATCCGGTCGGCCGTCGGCGGCATTCTGCAGGACGAAGGTTACAGCACGCGCGAAGCCGCCTCGGGTGAACAGGCGCTCGAGCAGGTCAAGGCGCGAGCCCCCTCGGCGGTCATCCTCGACATCTGGCTCGAGGGCAGCCGGCTCGACGGCTTGCAGGTGTTGGCCGCGATCAAGGCGATGCGTCCCGGCGTGCCGGTCGTGATGATCTCGGGACACGGCACGATCGCCACCGCCGTCGATGCGATTAAACAAGGCGCCTATGACTTCATCGAAAAGCCGTTCCAGGCGGACCGGCTCCTGCTCGTTCTCGGCCGCGCGCCGGAAGCCGCGCGCCTCAAGCGCGAGAATCTGGAACTCCGCAGCCGCGCAGGCGCACCGGAACAATTGATCGGTTCTTGTCCCTCGATCGCGGCTCTACGCCGCACCATCGAGCGCGTGG
>CAMDOZ010000233.1 GCA_945903705.1 Fidelibacterota bacterium
CCGTCTTGCCTTCTTCGACGAACGAAGCGAACGAGTCCTGCGCGAGCTTGCTCTGGATCTGGAAGAGATCAGAGACGTTCTTCGCGCCGGCGAGCTTCTTGCCAGCTTCGACGGAGGTTTCGTAGGTCTTGCCAGTCAGCTCGACGAAGTGCTTCGCGAGGGTTTCGAAGCCCTTCACGGCGGCGGTGTTGGCCTTCACGAAGTTTTCGATGCTGTCTTGGCCCCAGGCGGAGATGTCGGAGAACGAGGTCATATTGTTTTTCCTTGTTGGTGTTTCACGGGTTCATTTTGATCAGGCCGTAAAACGTCCAAGTGCGGCCAGTCACTTAATCTGCGGTGCAACAATTTATGCTGCAATGCACACAAGATAAGGGCGGGATGGCCGACCGTCAAGGAAAATGTTGCGCTGCACAATAACTCTAAACTGCAGCCCAACTATATGATTTTATTGAATTATGCTGCCAAGGCCGCGAGCTGAGTCTCAATCGCCTGGAGGGCTTCGGCGGCTTTATCGCCTTCCGGACCCCCCGCCTGGGCCATGTCAGGGCGGCCGCCGCCGCCCTTTCCGCCCACCGCCGCGGAGCCGGCGCGCACGAGATCCACGGCGCTGATCTTACCCACAAGGTCATCGGTCACGCCGACCACCACGTTGGCCTTGCCTTCCATGGTGCTGATCACGGCGATGACGCCGGAGCCGATCTGTTTCTTCATCTCGTCGGCGATGCCCTTGAGGTCCTTGCCCGGAACGTCCGCAAGCACCCGGCCGGAGAAGGCGATGCCGCTGATGGTCTTCTTGTCCGCCGTCGCAGCACCGCCGCCACCGCCACCGGTCGCGAGCTTCTTGCGAATCTCGGTGAGCTCGCGCTCGAGCTTACGGCGCTCTTCGACCATGGCCGCGATACGGGCCGGAAGATCGGCAGGGCCGACGCGCAAGACCGCGGCGGCTTCCTTCAGCATGCGTTCTTCATCGGCAACGTAAGCTTCGGCCGCGGCGCCCGTGACGGCTTCGATACGCCGCACGCCGGCCGCGACCGCGGACTCGGCCACGATCTTGAAGAGGCCGATGTCACCGGTGCGCGAGACGTGCGTACCGCCGCAGAGTTCGACGGAGTAGGCGCGCGCTTCGGCCTCGGTCATGCGGCCCATGGCCACGACGCGGACCTCGTCGCCGTACTTTTCGCCGAACAGCGCCATGGCGCCCGCCTCGACGGCCGCTTCCGGCGCCATGAGGCGCGTGGTGACCGCTTCGTTGGCGCGAACTTCGGTGTTCACATGATCCTCGACCACGCGGATTTCGTCGGGCGAGAGCGCCTTGTTGTGGCTGATGTCGAACCGGAGGCGATCGGGCGCGACCATCGAGCCCTTCTGCGTCACGTGTTCGCCGAGCACGCGGCGAAGGGCCGCATGTAAAAGATGTGTGGCGGAATGGTGCGCACGAATGGCCGTGCGGCGGCCGCCGTCGACGCGGAACTGGGCTTCGTCGCTGACGGCGACCGTGCCTTTGGAGACGGTGCCGATATGCACCATCATGTCGTCGAGCTTCTTCTGGGTGTCGGTGATCTCGATCACCGCCTTATTGCCTACGATGATCGAACCCATGTCGCCCACCTGGCCGCCCGACTCTCCGTAGAACGGCGTTTGATTGGCGATGACCGCGACCTTCTGGCCCTGCTTGGCTTCGTGGACCGGCGCGCCGTCGACGACGAGCGCGTTAATGCGGCCCTCGGCGGTTTCGGTGGCATAGCCCAGGAAGTCGGACGCGCCGACCTGCTCGCGCAAATCGAACCAGACTCGTTCCGTGGCCGCGTCGCCAGAACCGGACCAGGCCTTGCGGGCCTCGGCCTTCTGGTGCGCCATGGCGGCATTGAAGCCTTCCACATCGACGCCGATATCGCGCGAGCGCAAGGCGTCCTGCGTGAGGTCGAGGGGAAAGCCGTAGGTATCATAGAGCTTGAAAGCGGTTTCACCGGAGAAGCGCGAACCTTTGCCGAGGGTCTTGGTCTCGTCATCGAGCAGCTTGAGGCCGCGCTCGAGCATGGACTTGAAGCGCGTCTCTTCCAGGAGAAGCGTTTCGGTGATGAGCGGACGGGCCCGCTCCAACTCCGGATACTGGCTGCCCATTTCCGCGAGCAAGGACGGCACCAGGCGGTGCATCAAAGGGTCGGTGCAGCCCATCATGTGGGCGTGACGCATGGCGCGACGCATGATCCGGCGCAGCACGTAACCGCGGCCTTCGTTGGACGGAAGGATGCCATCGGCAATGAGGAAGCCGGAGGCGCGCAGGTGATCGGCGATGACGCGGTGAGAGGCCTTGTGCGGGCCGGTGGGATCGGTGCCGGCGGCCGAAGAGATGGCCGAGATCAGCGACTTGAAAAGATCGATCTCGTAGTTGTCGTGGGTACCCTGCAGGAGCGCTGTGATGCGCTCGAGGCCCATGCCGGTGTCGACCGAGGGCTTGGGCAAGTTGATGCGTTCGGCGGGCGTGACCTGCTCGAACTGCATGAACACGTTGTTCCAGATCTCGATGAAGCGGTCGCCGTCCGCGTCCGGCGAGCCGGGGGGGCCGCCAGGGATATGCGCGCCGTGGTCGTAGAAGATTTCGGTGCAGGGACCGCAGGGGCCAGTATCGCCCATGGCCCAGAAGTTGTCGCTGGTCGGGATGCGAACGATCTTATCCTGCGACAGACCCGCGATCTTCGCCCACAGTCCGGCGGCTTCCTCGTCCGAGGAGTGGACGGTGACCATCAGGCGCTTCTTGTCGATGGCGAAGTCCTTGGTGATCAGCTCCCAGGCAAGCCGGATCGCCTCGTCCTTGAAGTAGTCGCCGAAGGAGAAGTTGCCCAGCATCTCGAAGAAGGTGTGGTGGCGGGCGGTATAGCCGACGTTGTCGAGGTCGTTGTGCTTGCCCCCGGCGCGCACGCATTTCTGCGAGGTGACCGCGCGGTTGTAGGGCCGGGTCTCGACACCGGTGAAAACATTCTTGAACTGGACCATGCCGGCGTTCGTGAACATGAGCGACGGATCGTTGCGCGGCACGAGCGGACTGGACGACACGATCTGGTGACCGTTGCGGGCAAAGAAGTCCAGGAAGGCCGTGCGAATTTCTTTCGTCGTCGACATGCGAGCCACAAATCCAAAAGTGTCGTTGAGAGCCCATCCGGCCGTCCGGTTGCCCGGTTCTTGAGCCATAGGCGTGTTAAC
>CAMDOZ010000234.1 GCA_945903705.1 Fidelibacterota bacterium
AAGTTTGGGGGAGGTTGTTCTTTTTCTGTTAGTCGACGTTCACGATGATGTCGCGCTCTTCTTCGCTTTCGATGACCACGGGATCCGCGCGGTTGGTGCGGATGACGGTGGTCGTCGAGCCCGGCGCCGCTCCGACGATCGCGGGGGTTTGCACGATGCGCGTCTCATGTGTGGTGCAGGCGCTGATAACAAGGCCGCACGCCGCCAGCGCAATTGCGCCGATCATAATGCCTCTCATGTTCGCCTCCCTTAATCGCGATACGGATTGCGCGGGGAGCGGTCGTAGCGGTCGGCCACGCCGTCGCCGTCGCTGTCGCGATAGGCACGGCGATCGCGATTACCCTCGGACGTGGCACCGACCGCGGCGCCGGCCGCGCCGCCGATGATCGCGCCGGTCAGAGGGTCGTAGCCGAGGACGGCCCCGCCCAAGGCGCCGGCTCCGGCGCCGATGGCGGCGCCGGTGAGGGCGCGCTCGCCCTGTGTGTCGCCGACGCAGGCGGAGAGCGAAAGTGCGACCAGGGATGCTGCGGTCACAGCGGCAATTCTTTTCATAGTGGTCCTCCAGTGGGGAATAGGTGCTGTCTTCCGGATGGGAAGACTTCACGAGGGAGAACGCAGCGCTGGCGGCGATACGGTGTTCGCATTGCGGTTTATCAAAGCCAAAAAGGCTTACGCTGCCGTGTGATGCGGAGCGCGCGCTGCTCGGCGGTTGCGACTTTCCACCCTTCCGTGCGCCTCTTCAAACAAGTTAACGCGGGGCCTGCCGTAGCCTATTGCCTGCAACCGCTTGTGGGATGCGAGCGTACATATAGCACCCTGGCGCACTTTCGGGACTGCTGCCGGGCCCCGCAGAGGAGGATGCTTCATGTACGTCGAATATTCTGCCCTGATCGACACCGCGCTTGTTACCGCCCTTGCCGTCATCGTGTGGGCCGCCTATCGCGAAGTGCGCCGCCGCAAGGACACTCCGCAGTCCATGCACACGAGCTCGACGCACCCCGCTTCTTAGAACTGCCAGACGGCTCCGAGCGAAAAGGCGTTCTACACGAGCGCCTTTAGCCGCTCGCGCAGCTTCACGCAGTCGACGATGAGGTCGCCGTCCTTCTTGTAGGCGGCGGCGCCGCGTGTCTCCGCTTTCTGACAAAGAATGAGATGATGATGAAGGCCGGCGAAGAGGCACGTCGGGCCATAGACCGTCGCGAGCCCAAGGTCCCAGTGCAGCTCGATGACCGTCGATCCCCGGGGCATGTTAAAGAGGCAATAGAGCTCCGTTCCAAAGGCGCCGATGATCGCGCGCGCCCCCCGGAATAGGTCAGTCTGCTCGGCGAGGCTAAGTCGCGCGGGGTTGACGCGGGTGACCCCGAATTCGTCAAAGACCGCCTGGAGCTCGCTCACATTTGCGGGCTTGCGCGTCCCGGCGTCCCTTTCCAGGAACAGGATCCGCTGTCCAGGGCCTGCTGCGGCGCCCGGGCCGAGAGCCGAATACAAAAATCGCGTATCCCGCGGATTGATCCTGTCCGACCGCCCGCCGCGGACAATGCGCAGGCTGCGGAAGGCGTAGCGCCGGCCGAGTTCGCACTCGACGAGGTCGGCATCGCGGACACCGAAACGCGCGAGCAGGTCGCGGTGCTTGCGCGGCAGCGACGCCGAAATCACGATCTTCCGCGCGGGCGAGTCCGTTCTACTCCAGGCGCGCAGGCGCGGCAGAAATTCGCTGAGCCAATGCCCATAGTGATGCCGCTCGGGCGTGGAGAGGAACAATGCGTCGGCGTCGATGCGCGTCATCTCGTCCGGCCAGACATGTGCGATGGACCGCCCGCTCTCGCAGTAGGCGTGCGGCATGAAGGGAAACGATTTCCCGACCGGCGTATAGTTCGCACCGGTCAGCACGTCCCCGCTTGGCGCCACGACGAAATCCCATCCCGAAACAATCTGGGCCTCGGGAATGTCCGCATGCCAGGCCGGCTCGCAGCGATAGTTGAGGCTCCGCCCTATGCCCTGCCCGTCGGGGACGATGATGTCCTGCGGCGCGTCTTGTACGATAACCGGAATATCGCGGCCGCGGCACCATGATTGTGCGTCGGCCAGTTGTGAGACCTTGAAGGTGTGAGCGTAGGCCGGCAAGTCCTCGACCAGCCACCGAATATATTTCTTCGCCCGCACGGCGTCGCCCGCCCCGACCGCGAGGGCAAGGGCCTGCCGCAGAATCTCCTGTGTCGTCGTCTCAGGCGCGAGCAAACCGGCGGCGGCGAGTTTTTCAAAGGCCGCGCGGTGATGCTCGGTGCTTGCCGCGGCGTCGCCGAGAGCCGTGGCGCAGGACGCCATCTGCGTGAGGACGCGAACGGCGGCCGTCGGCTCCAGTGCGTCCAGATCAACGCCTTTGAAGCGCGCGAGGGCCCCGGCGTAGTCGCCGGCGGCCATCGCGCGTTTTGCTTCGGAGAGGGGATCGCTGAGGGCGGTCATAGAAGCCCGAACGGTGCGGAAAACTCCGCTAGGTTATAGCGGGTTGCGGACCGCGCGAGAACAGCCGCTCGAATTGACGGCCGCTAGACGTTGAACAGGAAGTGCATGACGTCGCCGTCTTTTACTTCGTAGTCCTTGCCTTCCTGGCGCATCTTGCCGGCGTCCTTGGCGCCTTGCTCGCCCTTGAGCGCGACGAAGTCGTCGTAGGCGATGGTTTCGGCGCGGATGTAGCCCTTTTCGAAATCCGTGTGGATGGCGCCCGCGGCCTGCGGGCCTTTCGAGCCGCGCCGGATGGTCCAGGCGTGCGTTTCCTTCGGGCCCACCGTAAAGAAGGTCAGAAGCTCGAGCAGGGTGTATCCGGCGCGGATCACCTGGGCGAGGCCGGTTTCCTTGAGGCCGAGGCTTTCCAGGAATTCCTTTTGCTCAGTCGGATCGGAAAGCTGCGCGACTTCCGCTTCGATGGCGGCCGAAATAACCACCGTGGCGGCGCCTTCCGCCTTCGCTTTGGCGATCACTTTCTGCGAAAGGGCGTTGCCCGTCCCGGCCGAGCCTTCTTCCACGTTGCAGACGTAGAGCACGGGCTTCCCGGTCAGGATCTGAAGGCCGTTGAAGATCTTGCGCGCAGCGGGATCTGCGGGCCGCTCCGTGCGTGCGGGTCTGCCGGCGCGTAACGCGGCCAACACCGGTTCC
>CAMDOZ010000235.1 GCA_945903705.1 Fidelibacterota bacterium
TCGCTGACGCCGATCGAGACAATGATGGCGTTCTTGCGCGCGGCCTGGCAAAGCAACTCCACCTCCGGTCCCGGAACTTCGATCGAGTTTGCAGCCAAGCGCTTGAAATAGTCATGGTTCTTGATCGGCGCCTGAACTGCCGCCCAAACCGGAAACCCCGGCACGAACGATTCCGGAAATGCAATCAACTGCGCCCCGGCGGAAGCGGCCTCGGCGATCAGCGCGCAGGCTTTCTGCACAGTGGCCTGGGAATCGAGAAAAATCGGCGCCACATGAGCGGCGCAGACCTTTGACTTCGGATACGCGATCATTGTGGTTACGCGAGCCGCATGGGGCCGGCGGCGGCGCGCCGATGGCGCGCCGCCTGTGGCGTCTTGTCAGGCCGGCATGGTCGAAAGATTGAACCGAGCCGGCATGTGCTTGACTAGTTCTTCCTTGGGAATCTTTTTCTTCACCTCAAGGCGTCCGTTCTCCACGCGACTGATGTAGCAGTCTATGATGCCGGAGTGGTCTTCCTTGCGAATGATCTTGTCGCCTTGCGGATGACCGATCGAGTTCTTCATCTGCATGCCTTCCAGCGCCTGGATCACGCCTTCGACATCTTTTCGGGTCTTGTAGCCGGAGGTTTCGATCGCCTGTTTGATGGCGAACATGTCCTCCCAGCTTTGCCAGGCATGGCTCTTGTCCATCACGCGCCTGCTGGTGAGCTCGCGCGCATGGACGTCGTCGATCTCAATTAGCTTGTTGTGCTCGCGGTGGAAGGCGTCGTCCTTGGCCTTGAGCGATCGGGGGAAGGTTTCGAAGAAGTAGGATCCCTCGGCCGCTCCCCCGATATCTTCGGGGGAAATCGCTTCGATGCTGGGCGACTGCGAGAACATCTTGATGTTCTTCTTGTCAAAGCCCATCGACCTCGACTGGGTGTAGAAGGCAACCGCCAGCGGGCCGATAAAGGCCGGCAGCAGGACCTCCGTATCGGCCGGAACCTGGGCGAGGTAGGGTACGAAGTCCTTGGTGTCGAGCGGTACCGGAATGCTGGCGAGAACCCTGCCGCCCAGTTTTTCGCAAATCAGCTTGGATTCGGCAGCAGTGCTTTGGCCCCAGGCATAGTCGGCGAACATCATCGTCCATTTTTTGCCGAGGTTCTCGTAGGCCCACGGCACGCCCGACGCGGCGATTGAATAGCAGTCGGCTCCGGTCCGGAAGCTGTACCGGGTGCCCTTGGAACCGGTTACGTCGGCCGACTCGCCGGTCGAGAAGTAGATGGTCTTCAGTTCGGTTGCGATCGGCAATGCGGCGAGCATGATTCCGGAATGCACCGATCCCACTATGAATTCCGCGTTGCTGCGTTGAATCAGGTTGCGCAGCTTGCGGGCTCCGGTGGCGGGGTTGGACTCGGTGTCTTCGGTCGCGAGCTCAACCTTGCGACCGGCGATACCGCCACCCTTGTTGATGAGATCGACCGCGATCTTTGCCGCCTTGTCGTGCCAGTAACCCCAGGATGTGAACACGCCGGTCAGATCGCAATGATGTCCGATCACGATCGGACCGGACGCCTGCGCGTATAGGTCTTTCATGAGTGTCAGATTGGCGGTACCGGCGGCCGCGCCCCCCGCCAGGGCAGTTTGAAGGAAGCTACGGCGTGAGACTTTCCTAGCCATGATCGTGTCTCCCTGTTTGAAGTTACATTACTGCGTCAGTCCAAGGTAGCGATGCACAATTTCGGGCTGCGATTTCAGTTCATGCGAGGCGCCAGAATAGACGACGGTGCCTTTCTCCATCAAAAACACCCGCGGACAGAGCTTAAGCGCGGTGTCAACGTTCTGCTCAACCAGGAGCACCGACACACCGGTCTGGTTGATACGGTGAATCTCGCGCCGGATTTGCGAGACCAGCTTCGGCATAATTCCTTCCGTCGGTTCGTCGAGAATGATCAGCTTAGGCCGCATCATCAAGCAGCGCGCAATCGCCAGCATCTGCTGCTCGCCACCGGAAAGCGTGTTCCCTGATTGTTTGAGCCGCTCCTTGAGGCGCGGGAAACACGCAAAAACGTGATCCTCACGCTCGCTATCGCGTTTGCCCGGCAGCCCGATATTGAGGTTTTCCAACACCGTCAGGTTGGGAAAAATTCCTCTGCCTTGCGGGACGTAGCCGATACCGCGGCGCGGAATTTCATGGGCCGGACAGCGTGCGAGATCCACGTTGTCGAATTCGATTGCGCCGCGGCTGCGCGGCGCAAGACCCATGATCGCGCGCAGCGTCGTCGTTTTACCGACACCGTTGCGGCCGAGCAACGCGGCGCTCTCGCCGGGCTTCACCTCCAGGTTGACGCCCTGCAGGATGTGAAGCTTACCGATGTGGACGTGAACATCGCGGAGGCTAAGCACCGATGGCCTCCTCGACATAGTCTTCGTCTTCCGGACGGCCGAGGTAGGCCTCGCGTACGCGTTCGTCGCCAGAAATTTCGTCCGGACTGCCGGACGCCAGGATGCCACCCTGCGCCATCACGGTGATATCGTCGGCGATCTCAAACACCACACTCAGGTCATGTTCGATGATTACGATATCGATCGTGCGCGCCAGTTCCTTGATCTTTGCCACCGCGCGTTGGGTCTCGGCTGGGCTCATGCCGCAGGTCGGCTCGTCGAGCAGCAATAGCCGCGGCTCGGAGATCAGCGCCATCCCGATCTCGAGCAACGCGACGTCGCCGTATGACAGCGTTCCCGCCGGACGATTGGCGAGTGTCGCCAGTCCAATCTGCTCGAGAGTTTGCTCCACGCGGTCGCGTGTTTCAGGATCGCGCGATGCTGCGCGGAAGGGGTGCAGAAATCGATTCGCAGCGTGCCGTGTGACCCAAAGGTTTTCCGCGACGCTGAGCTGCGGAAACACGCTCTTGATCTGCATCGTGCGCTTGATGCCGAGCCGGCTGACCTCATGCGGCTTGAGTCCGGTAATATCGCGGCCATTGAAGAACACGCTTCCGCTATCGGCAGTCAGCAAGCCCGAGACGAGGTTGAAAAACGTGGTCTTCCCGGCGCCATTCGGGCCGATGATGGCATGCAGGCGGCCGCTCGGAATGCTCAAATTGAGTTTGTCGACTGCGGTCAACCCGCCGAAATTCTTGGTCAAATCCTGCGTTCGCAGAGC
>CAMDOZ010000236.1 GCA_945903705.1 Fidelibacterota bacterium
CACCTGCTTTTCGAACACGTATTGCGCCGGGCGCTGGTTGGCGAGCGGAATTTCCGGCGCCATCGGCCCTTCGGTGTCGACACCCATGAGCATCACCTTCAACGCCCGCAACGGATGTTTGGTGGTCTCGATGACCGAGGTCGGCTCGAAGCCCGAATGGACCATGCAGTTCGCGCATTTTTCGTAATTGCCGACGCCGTAGTCGTCCCAGGCGGTGGTCGCCATCAGCTCCTTGAAGCTCTTGACGTAGCCTTCGCCCACCAGATAGCAGGGGCGCTGCCATCCGAAGACGTTGCGGGTCGGATTGCCCCAGGGCGTGCAAGCATAGGTCTGGTTGCCCGCGAGAAAATCGAGATAGAGGCTCGACTGGTTGAACACCCATTTCTTGGCGCGGGCCTTGCCCAGGCGGAAAATCTTGCGAAACAATTCCTTGGTCTGGCGGCGGCTCAAGAAATGATCCTGCACGGGGGCCCGCTCATAGGCGTAGCCGGGCGAGACCGTTACACCTTCGACGCCCAAGGTGGCGGCGTAATCAAAGAATTCGGCAACGCGTTCGGGCACGGCATTGCTGGTGAACAACGTACAGTTGACGGTGACGCGAAAGCCCCGCGCAACCGCCTCTTTGATGGCCTCGGTGGCGCGGGCGAAGGTGCCGACCTGCGACACCGCGTGGTCGTGTTCGGCCTCAAGCCCGTCGATGTGCACCGAGAGCGTCAGGTAAGGACTGGGCGTAAAGTCGGGCAGCCGCTTTTTCAGCAGCAAGGCATTGGTGCAGAGATAGACGAACTTCTTGCGGGCGACGATGCCGTTGACGATCTCGACGATTTCCTTGTGCAACAGCGGCTCGCCGCCGGGGATCGAGACCACGGGCGCGCCGCACTCATCGACGGCCTCGAAACATTCCGCCGGTGACAGGCGTTTGTTGAGGATGCTGTCGGGGTAGTCGATCTTGCCGCAGCCGCTGCAGGCGAGATTGCAGCGGAACAAGGGCTCGAGCATCAGCACCAGCGGATAGCGCGCATTGCCGAGCAACTTCTGCTTGACGATATAAGCACCGACGCGGAGCTGCTGAATAATGGGTACGGCCAACGGGATACGACCTTTCTAGTTCTCGAAAATCTACTGCGCCGCCGCTTCGGAAACTTCCCTAAGCTGGCGGGGAAGCTTGAAATGAATATTTTCGGTGACGCCGTCGAGCATCTTAACTTCGACATCGCCCAAGGTGCGCAGTTTGGCGATCAGTTCATCGACCAGCGCCTCGGGCGCCGAAGCTCCCGCGGTAATGCCGACCACGGATTTGCCGGCGAGCCAAGCCGGCTCGAGTCCGTCGGCGTCGTCGATCAGGTAGCTTGGCACGTTCATGTCCTCGCCGATCTCGCGCAGGCGGTTGGAATTGGAGCTGTTATTCGCGCCCAGCACCAGAATCACGTCGGACTTCTCGGCCAATTCGCGCATGGCTTGCTGGCGGTTCTGCGTGGCGTAGCAGATGTCCTTGACGTCGGGGCCGTGGATGCTGGGAAAGCGTTTCTCCAGCGAGCTGATGATATCGCGGGTATCGTCCACCGACAGTGTGGTTTGAGTGACGTAGGCGAGCTTGTCGGGGTCCTTGACCGTGAGCTTCGCGACGTCGGCGACCGAGCCCACCAAATGCACGGTGCCATCGATCTGGCCGAGCGTTCCCTCAACCTCGGCGTGCCCGGCATGACCGATCAACACGACGTCGAAACCGTCGGCGGCGTAGCGCTGACCTTCGGTGTGCACGCGCGCCACCAAGGGACAGGTGGCGTCCAGAACTTCCAGGCCGCGGTCGTCGGCATCGCTGACGACTTTGCGCGAAACGCCGTGGGCCGAGAAAACCGTGATGGCGCCGGCGGGAATGTCCTCGACTTCGTCGACGAACACCGCGCCTTTAGCGCGCAAATCCTCGACCACGCGCTTGTTGTGAACGATCTCGTGGCGCACGTAGACCGGCGGGCCGTACTTCTTCAGGGCCAGCTCGACAATTTCAACGGCGCGCACGACTCCGGCGCAAAACCCGCGCGGCTGTGCCAGCAAAACCTTCATCAAATTCGTCCCTCGAGCCGGTCTAAGGGGCTACTCATATCCTTGTGCCGCCCAGCGGCCAAGTCCCCGATCATTATACCAGTCCTTGTCACGGAAAGGATCAAGCTCGCCGACCGTGACCTGAACAGATTTCCGCCACATTACTCTTTGTTTTCAAGGTATTGATGAGAGCCTCGATCCGCGCCGGGCGAACAACGTAAGGAACGCTCGCGACCAAAGCCGTGTCCTAATAGATTACTCCGCCTGATCCGCCATAGCCATTACCCGCTGTTCAACCGTTAGCGACCGGTGTGCGAATCTACTCCCGGATTTGCCGCGTGCGAGCAGCCGGCATCAGCCAGCCACCATATAACCATTCTGAGCTTCGTAGAGCACGACGGATGCAGTAGCCCCGGCGCGTGAGGAAGCGCGAAGTTCTTTAACTTTCGCGACTTCGGATTTCCAAAACTCGGGCAAGTTCAATAGAGTCTCAAGCGGCCGACCTTCGGCATCGTCAACGCCACAGAATTTGCTGAAGGCGGGATTGCTGACCGCAATCTTGCCATCCGACGAGACGAGCGCCATCGGGGAACTCGCAACAGCACTCAAAGTAAGATGCTGATCATGCGCGGCATGAATATGGTCGTTGTCCTCGTGCAAAGCACGGGCCGCAATTGCAGCGATGGCAAGATTTCCCAAGTCACGGAGGAGCGCTTGGTCCGCACTCCCAAAGTCCGGACGTGGCCGGGGTGAGATAATACAAAGAGTGCCCAGATTGTAGCCAATGGGTATGCGTAACGGCACGCCTGCATAGAACCTAATGAAGGGCGGACCCACAACGAGTGGGTTGTCGTGAAAACGCTCATCTTGCGATGCATCGCGGACAACGAATACGTCCTCGCGGATTATCGCATGTCCGCAAAACGAAAGGTCTCGATGGGTTTCCTTCGCATCTAGGGAACGTCTGAATAAGTAGCAGAAGGGACGAATTTGGTCATTTGCAGTCTCACGAATGTTGTGCGGATGGGGAAGATCAATCGCGGTGGAGGAGTTTTTCTGTCCTCGCGGCGTTCTGTGGGCTGGTCTGGCCCGTTACGCC
>CAMDOZ010000237.1 GCA_945903705.1 Fidelibacterota bacterium
TAACGCCGACGTACGGGCTTTAGCTAGCGCCGCAGATAACGTGTTGAACTCGCTCGATTTGAGTTCACCGCCTGCGCGCGAAAACCGGCCTTCGCAACTTCACTTTTTTCCGGAGTCGGCGGTCCCGCCGCCTGAATATCCTCCTGCGGCCCTGTTCGGGCCGCGGTTGGGCGTGTAAACTCCTGATATATCGGCAAAACCTACAACCCGCTGGTGTAGAAGTCGGCGGCCGGTGAAGGCTATCAACAACCTGGCCGCGAACCTCGCGGCTTGCAGGACCCTCTTCTCAGGATTTACGGCGACACGGCCCATGCAATGGGATCAGGAACAGGTGAAAGCCAAACTCGCCGAGCTTGAGCTCGAGCATAGCGACCTCGACGACGTCATCAATCGTCTCATCGACGAGGCTGACTTCGATCAAATCAAGGTCGGGCGTCTGAAGAAGCGCAAGCTCGCGCTCAAAGATCAAATCGTGACGCTGCGCGGCCGGCTGATCCCCGACATCATCGCGTGATTTAATTAAGCTTAATTGCTGCGAAGGAGATGGTCCGCACGTCCGAGGGCCAGCGTCGCGCTTTCGCCGGCGCCGATGGGCGCCGCGGCGCACCGGATCACCAGCGACATTTCGATGCCGCCGACAAGGTAGCCGCTTGCCGTGAGGTGCGCCCGCAGGGCGCGCGCAACGGCATCGGGATCCTGCGCGACAGGGAGAGGCGCCAGGGCTGCGAGATTGGATCCGCCGGCATAGCCGATCACCGCGAAAGTTCGCGCCATCGCAGCAGCCACGCCGAGCCCCGTTCCCGAAGTCGCATCTTCAGGATCGAGAGGAAACTCCTTGAGGCGTTGCGCGACGTCGGCGAGAACGCCGTTCGCTGCAAGCAGGCCGGACGAGCGGCGAATGTCTTCGTAGGTCGAAACGTGAACGAGGACCAACGCCCAGGACGAACCCTCAGGCGCCGGCTGTACCAGCATTCCGCCAAGGGCCCTCACGAACGCGTCGGGTTCCAAGATGGCGGAGTTCTGATTGTCGGGTTTGCGAGGCGCGGACTTCTCGTGGCGCTTCACCACACCGCGCAGAAAATTGATCTCGGCCACCAGGCCGCCCAAGGCCGCCTGGGTGGCGGGCGTGATCTGCTCGACTGGAATTCCGAGAATAGTGATGCGGTCGTCGGCCGGTTTGGACTTGGCGACCTCTTCGTAATTGGCCACCACCTTTTTCGCCGGCTGATCCGGGACGCCGACATGGCCGCCCTGCGAGCGCCCATCTAGACGGCGCTCGACGATCCTGACGGTCTCCGGTTGGGTGATATCCGGCATCCGACCCCAGCTCTGATAAGGGTATCGTTGCCGACCCTACCCCTTAAGTCTTTGCGAAATCTTACCGGCCGTATAAAGTCGGCCGCTTTCCCGCCCCGGGGGTATTGGATGGGCAAGAAGGCAAAAGGCCGGCCGGTTAAGAGCGCGAAAGCGCCTTCGGTCGGCATCATCATGGGCAGCCAATCGGACTGGGAGACCATGCGCCATACGGCGGAGGTCCTCGACGAGCTGCGCGTCGGGTATGAAGCCAAAGTCGTCTCCGCCCACCGGACCCCGCGGCGCCTTTATGAATACGCGACCAATGCCGAAGAGCTGGGCATCAAGGTGATCATTGCCGGCGCCGGGGGCGCCGCACATCTCCCCGGCATGGCCGCCTCCATGACGACCCTTCCGGTGCTCGGAGTGCCGGTGGAGAGCAAGACTCTGCAAGGGTTAGATAGCCTCCTATCTATTGCTCAAATGCCGGGCGGCATTCCGGTGGGCACCTTGGCGATCGGAAAGGCCGGCGCCAAGAACGCGGGACTGCTCGCAGCCTCCATTCTCGCGCTTCAGGACGAAGGGATCTCAAAACGCCTCAAGGCCTGGCGCGCGGCGCAGACGAAGTCCGTGGCCGAAAAGCCGAAGCGCTAAACCGAACGCCTCCTTTGGACCGCATGGACCTTCTTCCGCACCCCCTTCCGCCGGGCGCAACCATCGGCATTCTCGGCAATGGCCAGCTTGGCCGGATGCTGGCCCAGGCCGCCGCGCGGCTCGGCTATCGCACGCACGTTTATGGCCCGGACAAAGACAGCCCCGCCGAACAGGTGGCGAGCGCTTCGACCGTTGCGGCGTATGAAGACAATGGCGCGCTCGTCGGGTTCGCCGCCGCCGTCGATGCGGTGACCTTCGAATTCGAGAATGTGCCTGTCAAAAGTGTCCGCGAACTGTCCGCCCGCGTCCCGGTCCGCCCGGGCCCGAAGATCCTCGAGATCGCCCAGGACCGCATCAAGGAAAAGCAGTTCTTCGCCTCCATCGGCGCCGGTACGCCGACGTGGGCAATCGTGAGTCAGCGCAACGACTTAGAGTCCGCGCTTAAGACGACAGGTGCGCCCGCTGTGCTCAAGACGGCGCGTCTAGGGTACGACGGAAAAGGTCAGGCCAAGATGAAGACTGCCGGCGATGCGGACGCCGCGTGGGCGGCCATCACCGGCGGCAAGACGCCGACCGGAGACGGCTACGCGGTGCTCGAGGCGTTCGTCGATTTCCGGTGCGAGATCTCGGTGATCGTCGCCCGCACGAAGGACGGCCAGGTCGTCTGCTTCGAGCCTGCCGAGAACGACCACGCCAACCATATCCTTTCCACCTCGGTGGTCCCGGCCCGGATCGACCCGGCGACCTCGAAGGCCGCCGTCGGCATCGCGGTCCGGGCGGCAGAAGCCCTCGAACTCGTCGGCCTTCTGGCGGTGGAGATGTTCGTGACCCAAACGGGCGAGGTTCTCTGCAACGAGATGGCGCCACGCCCCCATAATTCCGGCCATTGGACCATGGATGCCGGCGGCGTCGATCAGTTCGAGCAGCTTGTCCGGGCGGTCGCGGGTTTGCCGCTGCTCACGCCCGTACGCCATGCGGACGTAACGATGATTAATCTCATCGGCGACGACGTGAACCAGCTCGAGCGCTACCTCAAGGACGAGTCAGCGCGGGTCCATCTCTACGGAAAAAAAGAGGCGCGTCCCGGCCGCAAGATGGGTCACGTCAATCTGCTGCGGGCGCGGCGCTCTTAACGTAATGCTTTAGATGAGTCTCGATTCCTAAGTATGTGGAATTGA
>CAMDOZ010000238.1 GCA_945903705.1 Fidelibacterota bacterium
GCCACGGCGGTGGGGTCGGCGCGTCCGGCGCGCGGAAAAAACCGAGGCAACGGGCTCTTCGCCCGTGGCTTCAGGGGGCGACATCCCCTTTATGCCCGCCCATCGGCCTTCGCCACTCACGACAGCCAAAGAGTTTTGCAAGAGGCTCATCTGTATATATCCGTGGTCGCCTTTGTCGCGATGTTCGGCGGCTCCCTGATCGGCATCTTCATTGCGCGGGCCCTGCCGGAACATCACCTGAGCGACGAGTCGGCAACGGCGGTCAAGCTGTCGGCCGGTATCGTGGCGTCGCTGACGTCCCTGGTGCTTGCCCTGATGCTGTCGTCGGCGAACAGTTCCTTCTCGGCCAATACGGGGATCGTGAAGAAGCTCAGTTCCGACCTCATCAATCTCGATCATGTGCTGCGGATCTACGGGCCGGAAGCGAATGCGGCGCGTGCGGCCTTGCGTGCCTACGCGGCCAAGAAGAATGAGGAATTGTTTCCCGCATCGACGCCATCGACCGCCAATCGGGAGACCGCCGATCTGCTTGATGGGCTTCTCGAGGCTACCTTGGCACTATCGCCCGCCGACCGGCGGCATCCTGCGCTGCACGCGCAGGCGCTGGCCATCACGGCCAACATCTACGCCGAACGATGGCTGTTGTGGGAGAATCCCGGCACCACGGTTCCCGTGGAATTCCTCTTCGTGCTGATCTTCTGGCTCGCTCTCATCTTCGTCAGCTTCGGGCTGTTCGCGCCCGTCAATGCCACGGTGATCACGAGTTTCTTCGTCTCCGCGCTCGCGGTAACGGGAGCCGTTCTCATGCTCCTCGAGTTGGGGGATCCCATGCACCACGGCTTGCTTCACGTCTCGAGCGAGCCCATGCGCCGCGCGCTGATCGAGATCGGCCGTCCCTAGAAAGAGCCGATGCTCTTTCGCCGTCATGGCGTGGCGAGCGAGCGCCGAGCCGGCTCGGGGCGTCACGCCGCCGCCGGCCAGTCGAGCCGGGGACGGCGGCGGGCGGCCACACAGGCTCGCAGGTAGAGGTTGATCAAACTCTGATAGGGAATGCCGACCTCGGAAGACACGGCCTTGAAGTAGGCGATCGACTCCGGGTCGAGGCGGATCGTGACCTGCTTCTTCAGTCGCGCGGCATGAGGATTCTTGCGGGCGTTGGCGAAATCATACTCTTTGCGCATGGTCATCTGTTCCTTCGATAGGTTGAAGCCTCGCGCGGCGTTGCCTTGCGGGCGGAGATGATGTGAACCACATCCGCCCGGAAGACGTGACAAACCACGAGCAGGCGCACTGCGTAGCTCAAGCCCCAGAAGGATGAACCGCTCTTCTTCCTCTGAATGATCCGGATCGTCGATCACCAGGCCGTTGGGATCGGCAAAGGCGGAACGGGCCTCCTCGAACGTGACCTTGTGCTTTTTGGCGTTGCTCGCTGACTTTCTCGCGTCCCATTCAAACCGTAGCCCGAGCATACATACACTGTAGTTATTTTATAACTACAATTCAACTCGTTCATGGATGCGGGTTCACGCCTCTTGACTCCTATCCTATCCGTCCCTATATATCTTTTCATAAGGATTTTCGGCCTAAAAAGGCCAAAAGATAGGAGAAGAGAGATGTCCTTTTACGATCAAAACCGCCCGTTTGGAGCTGTGGAGGCGCCGCCGGTCGAGGGCCTCAGCTGGACCGAGGCGGCTTATCACATGCGGATCCACGGCAGTAATTTTCACCCGCCCGCCCATATGCGCGGCATGAGCCTGGCTGAGATCGAGGCCAAGGCGCGCGAGGAAACGCGCGAGGCGCGCGAAGCCCAGGAGGCGAAGGAAAGCGCCGACCGCATCGCCAACGCGCCCAAGTCGATCGAGCGGGCGTTGCTCGACGGTCCGTCGTCGTCAACGAAGCAGGCAATGCCAGCACAGCGCGGCTGGCGCCTGCGGGTACGCTACGCCAATCAACTCCGCCGCTGCGCCACCTTGCGCGAGGCGGCGGCCCGGGTCGGCGTCGACGAGAGCACGGCGCGGCGCTGGCGGGTCAAATATCCAGCCTTCGGCAAGCGTTGCAACGACATCATCGCGGAGCGTTACCGGCAGAATGCCGACGATCTGAAACTGTGGGCGGGCGAGCCCAGGTCGCGGCCGTATTTCTTTCGCGGCAAGCAGATCGGCGAGCAGGTGACACACGACGACCGGGCGCTGATGTTCCTGCTCAAGCTGGAAGACGGCCAGCTCGCACGCGCCGAGGCCCGCGAGGAACGGCGTGAACAGCGCGCCCACGAAATCCGCCTGCGCGAGATGGAGATCGAGGCGCGGCAGGTGGCAAAGGGGATTGCCAAAACGCCCGCTTCTGCCGCGCATCCGGAGTCTCTCGCCGAAGCCGAATCCACCGCACCGATCAAGGACTTACCCGCCGTTCCGGCGGACATCGCACCTCCAGAGGTCGTCGAGGTCAGCGCCGAGGCCACCTCCCCCGATGACGGGGCAGGAGAATCTCAAACGGAAAACCGTGTAAGTTGTCCGTATGACCCAAATCCATGACATGACCGCCGGCGAACTGCTCGCCGCCTACAAATCCAAGAAGCTGTCGCCGGTCGACGCCATCGACGCCGTGATCGCCCGCATCGAGGCGTGGGAGCCGAAGCTGAAGGCGCTTTATGCGCCGGACTTCGGCAGCGCGCGCAAGGCTGCCAGTGAGTCCACGAAGCGCTGGCAGAAGGGCGCTCCCGTGGGCGCGCTCGACGGCGTGCCGATCACCATCAAGGAGAATATCGCCACCAAAGGCGTGCCCGTGCCGGTGGGCACCGCCGCCACGGAACTGGTGCCGGCCGCGGCCGACGCGCCGGCTTCGGCCCGCGTGCGCGAGGCGGGCGCGGTGATCCTGGCCAAAACCACCATGCCCGACTACGGCATGCTCTCCTCGGGCCGCAGCTCCTTCCATCCGCTGACGCGCAATCCGTGGAACCTCGCCTGGAATCCCGGCGGCTCCAGCGCCGGCGCCGGTGCGGCGGCCGCCGCGGGCTATGGCCCGCTGCATCTCGGCACCGACATCGGTGGCTCGGTGCGGCTGCCGGCCTGCTGGAACGGAATCTTCACGCTGAAACC
>CAMDOZ010000239.1 GCA_945903705.1 Fidelibacterota bacterium
TGGCGCGCATTTTCGCGCGGCGATTACCAACTGGCCTTTGCCGAACTTCTTCCCTTGGCCGAGCAGAACGACTCGAACGCTCAGTTCAGCATCGCCTTCCTTTATATGAGCGGCAGGGGTGTTTCCCAGGACCCCAACGAAGCCGTAAAGTGGTATCGCCGTGCGGCCGAACAGGGAAATCTCAGCGCACAGACAAATCTTGGCGTGCTCTACGAAACTGGCCAAGGCGTGGAGAAGGATTTCGCCGAGGCGTTGAAATGGTATCGAAGCGCGGCGGATTTGGGCGATTCCACGGCGCAATATAATCTTGGTCTCTTGCACGCGAACGGCCGCGGTACGCTGCAGGATCCGATTTCCGCGGTAATTTGGTTGAGCCGCGCCGCGGAGCAGGGACACGCCCCGGCCCAGGTCACATTGGCACTTCTCTACGCCAACGGCCAGGGCGTCAGCCAAGACTTCCTGCAAGCCCATGTCTGGTTCGATATTGCCGCCACGCGGGAGCCACCGACCGATGAATACGACACCGCGATGATGGGCCGCAAAGAGGCCGCGAAACACCTGACCGGCGACCAGATTGAGTTGGCAAAGGCAATCGCGCGGAATTGGGGCCCAAAACAGGACATTCCCTCTTTGCGCCCGCAAAGCCCCGCGATCTTTCCGCCCGCCCCTCGCCGTTGATCCCGCGGCCGCCAGGCCGACTTTTAGTACAGAAACATCGGCTTTCCCGCCTGATTGCGGATTCGCGGCCGATAATTCTCCGGGTCGTACAGTTCCATCACGTCCACGATCCGTTTGCCTGAAGCGAATGTCTCCAGCGGCACCGTGGTGTAGCAGCCCTTTTGGATTGCCATCATGACGCCGAAGCGGCGCTGTTTGAGCTGTTCAATCGCCAGACGGCCGAAGGACATGGCGACCATCCGGTCGAGAGTGTCTGCCGGCCCCGCGCGCATGACATAGGTCAGCTGCGAATTCATAACGTCGACGCCGGTTATTTTCTTGATGGCGTCGCCGGTCATCGCACCGATGCCGCCGAGTTTCTTATGCCCAAAGGCGTCCTCTTCGCCCTGCTGAACGATATCGCCGCCGATCATCGTCGCGCCCTCGGAAAGAACGACCATCGCGTAACGCGACGGGTTCCTATTGCGATCCTCGACGACCAGTTTGCAAAGCCTTTGGATGTCGAAGGGCACCTCGCTGATCAGCACGCGGTCGACGCCGGCGAGAAGTCCGCTGATGAGCGCGGATTCGCCGCTATTGCGGCCGAATAGCTCGATGACCGCGATGCGCTCGTGGCTTCCGGTCGGCGTGCGGAGGCTGGCTATGAGATCGGCGGCGCGCGTCACCGCGGTCGAAAACCCGATGCAATAGTCCGTCCCGAAAACGTCGTTGTCCATCGTCTTGGGCACGGCAACGACCGGAAAATTCTCCTTCGTCAGCCGCACTGAGTAGGACAGCGTGTCGTCACCACCGATGGATACGAGGGCGTCCAGCCCAAGGTGTTTCAGGACCTTCAGGACATGCTGCGTGCAGTCGACGGTCTTATCTCCGGTCTTGGGCTTGAGGCCGGCGAGGAATTTCGGCAGGTCCTCGATTTTCACGCGCGACGGATTGGTGCGGGATGTGTGCAGGAAGGTGCCGCCGGTGCGATCGACGGTTCGGACGGCCTGGCGATTAAGCGGCACGGTCCATTCGCCGCCGGCCTTCGGATCGTCGATATCGAAACGCAGCAACCCAGCCCAGCCCCGTTTAATGCCGACAACGTCCCATGCGTTGTCCTCGGCCTGATGGACGATCTCCTTGATGCAGACATTGAGCCCGGGAACATCGCCCCCGCCGGTCAGAACCCCAATACGCATTTCGGCCCCTCTGTACTCCATGATGTTGCTGACAACGCGGCGCGTGAACCCGGCATTGGCCTGCTGCCGGTTTCGTGGACACTAGGTTAAGCTAATTCAGCCTTCATTTCGAACTCCATTGGACTGACATAGCCGATGGTCGAGTGGCGCCGTTTCGGATTGTAGAAGCGTTCGACGCAATCGAACACATCGGCCTTTGCTTCGTCCCGTGTCCGATAGGTCTTGCGCGCCGTGCGCTCGATCTTCAATGAAGAGAAGAAGCTCTCCATCGCCGCGTTGTCCCAGACGTTGCCCGAGCGGCTCATCGAGCAGGTGACGCCGTGATCGGCCATCAGGCGCTGGAACTGTTCGCTGGTGTACTGGCTGCCGCGATCGGAGTGGTGCAGCAGCGCGTCGGGCTTGCCCCGCCGCCAGATCGCCATGATGAGGGCGTCGGTGACGAGCTGCGCCGTCATGGTCGCGCTCATCGACCAGCCGACCACGCGGCGGGAGAAGAGATCGACCACGGCCGCCACGTAGAGCCAGCCCTCCGCCGTCCAGATATAGGTGAAGTCGGCGATCCATTTGCGGTTGGGAGCCGGTGCCTCGAAGGTACGGTCCAGCACGTTCGCGGCAATGGCGCTGGTGGATCGCTCACCGGTGTCGGACGGCAGGCGGCGTCGGCGTGGCCTCGCCCGCAGGGCTTGGCGCCGCATCAGCCGCTCGATCCAATGCAACCCGCACCGTGCGGGTACAGCATCACCTTGAAGTGGTCATCGATTCTCAAACGTTGATGCTGCACACCAGCAACGGAAGCTGCGCGGGCAGGCGACCCTGAACATGAGAGTACATCTTTACATACCACCAACAGGCTCGATTGACGGAGTAAAGGTCCGTCCTCTCAAACTTCTTCCGCATACCCTGCTTGAACTCGATTTTTCCAGGGCCGCTCTCGTACCCGCATTCCCAATTCTGAGCATCCCAGATGGCGCACTTGGTGTAACGCGTTATCGACGGGAAACCGATTAGGGATTGAACGACTTCTTGCTTCTCAAAGTTCACTTTGTAGGCGCTGCGATTACCTGTCACCCACCCTTCGGTACAAATCGCCGAGTTGGCCTTGTCGAGCGACTCTTTTGCACAAAAAATCGGATAATCAACGACTTCGTTGCTGTCGCCGCAGCCCGATAGCATCAGAGCTAGAAGCAAACCAGATAGCAGCCTGACCATGCGCGTTCCCCCCGGCTGCGCTAAC
>CAMDOZ010000240.1 GCA_945903705.1 Fidelibacterota bacterium
AGACGCCGGTCTCGAGGAGCTTCCGCCACCGGAACGCGCGCGCCAGCGCGTCCTACGCCTCGCCCTCCAGCGCTTCCCCTATGATCAGGCGCCTCCAAGCGCGACGGATCCAAGCGCCCGTAAGCCGCATTGCCTTCGCCGCCGATCAGCACCTTAAGATGCTCGCGGGTTCGTTGAAATGCCGGTATCTTCTCAATCCGGGTGCTCCTATGGCGGAGGACCAAACGCCGACTCGGTAGTCGGAGCCTCGCTATCAAGCGACGACGCTCCCCAATCCTTTTCTTTCCAACATGACGACTACATCTTGGTCCCGGCACAGCGATACGAGGAATAATGTCGAACGCTCTTGGCCAACAACACTTCATGCTGCTCAGCGGCGCCAGCCGCGGGATAGGGCACGCGACAGTCAAGCTGTTTCAAGAGCGAAGCTGGCGAATCCTGACCATCTCACGTCATCCGTTCTCGGATGAGTGCCTCTGGCCGGCTGCGCGCGAGAGCCATATCCAGGCCGACCTCGCGAACCTTTCCTCGCTCGACGAGCTGGTCGCGGATGTCCGCTCCCGTCTACCAGACGGTCGGCTGCATGCGCTTGTCAATAACGCTGGCATTTCGCCCAGGAGCCCAGACGGGTCCCGTCTCGGCACGATGGCCACGAATGCCGAGACCTGGCACGCGGTGCTGAATGTCAATCTGATCTCGACCGCGCTCCTAGCCCAGAAGCTTCAGCCCGAACTCGCTAAGGCCAAAGGCTCGGTCGTCAACGTCACCTCGATCGCGGGCTCGCGCGTGCATCCGTTCGCCGGCGTTGCCTACGCTGCGTCGAAGGCGGCGCTTGCCGCGCTGACGCGCGAGATGGCACACGAATTCGGCCCCTACGGCATCCGGGTCAATGCCATCGCGCCGGGCGAGATCGACACTGCCATGCTCTCGCCCGGCACCAATGAGATCGTCGAAAGGGAGATTCCGTTGCGCCGGCTAGGCGAACCGCGCGAAGTCGCCGAGGCGATCTTCTTCCTGTGCAGCGAGCGCTCGTCCTATATCAACGGCGCCGAGATCCATATCAGCGGCGGCCAGCACGTGTGACCGTGCTACTTCGCCTTGGCGCAGAAGGCACAGATCTTGTTGCCGTCCGGGTCGCGGGCGTAGGCCACATAGTTGCTTCCGCCGGCGGGGCGGGGCCCCGGCTTGCCTTCATCAGTACCGCCATTCGCAAGTGCGGCCGCGTGGAACCCATCGACCGCCCGCCGTGATTTCGCAGCGAGAGATATCATCGTGCCGTTGCCGAACGTTGCCGGCTTCTTGTTGTAGGGTTTGGTCACATAAAACTGGGACTTCTTCGGCGCGCTCTTCTTGCCGTAGCCAAGGTATTTGTTGTCGCCCCCGGTTCGCACGAGCCCGAGCGGCGCAAGCGCGGCATCGTAGAACTTGGCGGAGCGCTTGACGTTGCTGGTTCCAATCATGACGTAGGCGAGCATGTTGACCTCCCCTGTATCGACATTCTCCGAATGAATCGGTGTTGAGGTGTCAGATTGGACTGTCTTGGCTTTTCCGGCAAGGCTGGCCCCCGCTGCCCTGCGCAAGGCCCGTGGTGAAGTTGCACATCATGAACTGTTCCTCCCACTCCACCTCAAACGGCCGCATCAACCCCGCCAGCGTCATCCCCGCCGGCTGTCGCCCATCGAGGATCGCCTCCACGATGTCGGGTGCGAGCAGCGTCAACCGGAGGACCCGGCAAACGTAGGACGCATTGATCTTTTCCGCCGCGGCCATCTCATCGATCGTGGCATAGACGCCGGTCTCGAGGAGCTTCCGCCAGCGAAACGCGCGCGCCAGCGCCTTGATCAATGCGCTGTCGATCTGCGGTGGAGACGACACCAAGGAAGAGACGCCGTCGGGCGAGATGACCGACTTGCGGCCGCCGCGCTTGGCGAACGCCATGGGCACGCGAACGGTCAGGGTGCGGCCGTCGTCGCTGAGGCGGGCATGGGTCATCAGGCCGCCTCCCGCTTCGTCTGCCCGGCGCGCAGATCAGTGACCAGGGTCTGCAGGCCATCAACGCGGAGGCGAAGATCAAGCCCGTCCATGTGGACATCGACCCGCTCGACCAGCAGCTGGACGATGCGCGCCTGCTCGGCGGGAAACAACTCGTCCCACAGCGGATCGAGGCTCAGCAGCGCATCGCGCACCTCGGCTTCGGTAACCCAATCGGCAATTGCCGAGATAGGAGCCTTGCGAAATGAGCGTTCTTGCAAAATCGTCATACGTTCCAGCGCTAGGCGGCCATGCGCTCGGAGACCTTTGCAACTCTTTCGAGGAAGCAGTCGAAGCCCTATCCTCCTGGGAGGATGGCTTGCTCACCAATGACAAGTGGAAGTGGTACGAGGCACGACTACGGGATTAGACGAGGCGGCTCGTTCGCCGTCACCGGCCCAGGATTGAAGCCGTCGCCCAAGCACTCCTGGAACGCAAGACGCTCCAATTGGATGAGATAGACGCGCTCATTGGCATTGCTTCACCCTCCGTCTTTGGCGTCCGCAGCTACGGCCTGGCGGCGTCGGCGCCCAACGTATGGAACTTGCAGCCCGTGGGGGGTGGAACTAGCGCCTCACGCGACAATGCCGATCGACATCTCGGCGCCCCGATGACCGCAGCCCTCGCAACGCAGCCCGGCCTTGAGCGCGGGCACCGTGAGCGCCGGCCGGGCGCCCGTCGATAGCCTCAAGGTCGAGCCGGCGCGAGCGCCGGCAGTTCGGGTAGGTGGCCCATACGCACAGGCCCATGCCCGCGATCTGGGCAACAGTGTTCTCGGACGGCATGGCGAGAGGATAGCGTGCCCTTCAGCCGCTCGGGGGCCACACAACCGATAGACCGCCGATGCCCTTTGCAACCGAAAGAATTAGTGCCTGCCCCGAGGGGCTACTCGGGGGATAACCCCGGCTTTACGGCGCGCATCCTAAGCGGCGGCGGGCACTACCCACGTACGATTTCCCGCACAGGCGTTACCCCGACGTTACCCCAGCCAAATCGACGACTTGCCAATCCGCCTGTAACCCTTTGATAAGTTTGGCGCGCCCGG